>JAWOJK010000101.1:0-9658 GCA_046481705.1 Desulfobacterales bacterium
TGGTGGTGGATGAGGAGGGCCGGGCGCGTCAGCGGGAGATCTTCGCCAGGTTTATCGCCCTCGGTCGCGAGCTGGGCCTGCCGCTGAACGTCCACTCCCGCTCCGCCGGGCGCCAGGTGGTGGACCTGCTGCTGGCAAACGACGCCGCCAAAGTCCAGCTGCATGCGTTCGACGGCAAGGCCGCCGCCGCCCTGCCGGCGGTGGCGGCCGGTTTCTTTTTCTCGGTGCCGCCGTCGGTGGTGCGCTCCCGCCAGAAACAGAAGCTGGTCCGCCGTCTGCCCCTGGACTGCCTGCTGGTGGAAACCGACAGTCCGGTCCTGGGGCCCGACCCGCAAGTGCGCAACGAACCGGCCAACGCCGCGGCGGTGATCACCGCCCTGGCGGAGCTCAAGCAGATGCCCGCAGCCGAGCTGCGGGCCGTTCTTTACTTCAATACCCGCCGGCTCTACGGGGAGCGGGTCGCCTCCTGAGGCGCTGCGCCGTGCGGAAGGCATTCCCATGACCCTCACCCAGATTACCGGCCGGTTGCTGAAAGACCTCGATGGCCTTCGTTTCGGAGCGCCGGTGACCCATGTCTACAACCCCCTGACCTACGCCGCCAAGGCTTACGCCCGCTACCTGGCCCTTTACGGCAAAGCCCCCAAGGAGGTGCTGCTGCTAGGGATGAATCCCGGCCCCTGGGGGATGGCCCAGACCGGCGTGCCCTTCGGGGAGGTCAGCCTGGTGCGGGACTGGCTGGGGATCGAGGTCTCCATCGAAGCCCCCGCCGCAACGCATCCCAAGAGGCCGGTGACCGGCTTTGCCTGCACCCGCAGCGAGGTCAGCGGCGCCCGTCTGTGGGGCTGGATCCGGGAGACCTTCCAGACCCCGGAACGCTTCTTCGCGCGCTTTTTCGTGGCCAACTACTGCCCCCTGATCTTCATTGAAGCCAGCGGCCGCAACCGCACACCCGATCATCTGCCCCGGGCGCAGCGGGCGCCGCTGCTGGCGGCCTGCGACCGCGCTTTGCGCCGCAGCGTGGCGGTGTTAACCCCGCAGTATGTGGTGGGGGTCGGCAGATTTGCCGAAACCCGCGCCCTTGAGGCATTGAGAGGCCTTCCGGTCACCATCGGGCGCCTGACCCACCCCAGCCCGGCCAACCCGGCCGCCAACCGCGGCTGGGGCGCCTTGGCCGCCCGCGAACTGGCCGACCTGGGCATTCGCTGCTGATACCTTTTTCACCGACCCCCGTTCGGAATTGTTTCCCCCTCTTTCGAAAAACAATCAAGGTTCCAACAGCTTCAGACGATTCATACCCCCAGTCCGGATCGGATTTCTTTACCTAACCCCTGTCAAGGAGTTTTTCATGAAAAGCGTTTGTTGTGGCGTGATGTTGCTGGTGATGGCCCTCACGGCCCCCGGCCTGGGGGCCGAAACCGTCAAAATCGGGGTGCTGGCCAACAACGGGCCGGTCAAGGCGCTGCAGATGTGGCAAGCCACCGGTGACTATCTTACCGAAAAGATCCCCGGCAAAACCTTCGAGGTGCTGCCCCTCGACTTTGAAGCCGTTTTTCCGGCCGTCCAAGCCGGCCGGGTGGATTTTTTCCTGGTCAACTCCTCGATGTTTGTCACCGCGCAGGTGAAATACGGTGCCGCTGCCGTCGCCACGATGGTCAACTCCCGTCAGGGGCAGCCGCTGCAGGCCTTCGGCGGTGTGATCATCACCGCCCGGGACAATGACGCCATCAACAGCCTCGCGGATCTCAAAGGGAAAACCTTCATGGCGGTCGAGAAAAGCTCTTTCGGCGGCTGGCAGATGGCCTACAAGGAGCTGCTCGATGCCGGCGTCGACCCGCAGGTCGATCTGGCCAAGCTGGAATTCGGCGGCAAGCACGAAAATGTCGCCCTGGCGGTCCTCAACGGGGCGGTCGATGCCGGCACGGTTCGCACCGATACCCTGGAGCGCATGACGGCCGGCGGTGAAATCGCATTGGACGAATTCAAGATCATCCACCAGCAGCATCATGACGGGTTCCCGTTTGTCTGCAGCACGGCGCTTTACCCCGAATGGCCGCTGGCCAAGGTCCGCGGGACCTCGGCAGCGCTGGCCGCACAGGTCCTCGAGGCGCTCAAGGGGCTGTCCTCGGCTGAGAAAGCAGCCCAGGATGCCAAGGTCGTGGGCTGGGTGGAAGCCCTGGACTATGCCCCGGTGGACGCCCTGCAACGCGCCCTTAAAGTCGATGCCTACGCCGATGGCACAAAATAGCCCCCGCGCGCCGGAGGGCTTGGCGGTAAACGCGACAACCGCACAGGGGAGGGCATGATGAACATAAAATTCAAGCCCGGGCTCAGGGCCCGGTTGATGGTGCCCCTCACGGTGGTGCTGATCGCCGCCATCAGCGGCCTGGCCGTGGCCCTGATGAGCGTGCAGCAGCGGCAGCTGGGCGCCATGGCGGAGACGGTCGGCAGCGCCGTTAAAGAGGTCAACCAGGGAGTTCAGCAGAATTTTCTGCAGCTGGACGAATCGATCAAGGTCAACCTGGATAAAATGGCGCGTGACGCCGGCGATAGCCTGGCGGCGGCTACCCGCGAGGCCCTGGGCCGCGAAAAAGAGACCCTGTCCGCGGAGTGGGACCGTTTCCTGCGTGAAAGCGGAGAGTCCCTTGCGGACCTCTTGGCCCGGGTGGCGCCGGCGGCACTGATGTCCAACAATTTTCTGGACCTCGTGGGGTACGTGCGCTCGGCCAGCCAAAACCCCGATGTGGTGTACGCGGTTTACCTGAACCCGGCCGGCAAACCCGTGACCCGCTATCTGGATCCGGAGAACCCGGTGGTGGGCGCCCTGATCGCCAAGGGGAAGGGGCAAAACAACATCGAGAAGGCCATCGATGCCTCACGCTCGGACAAGGGGCTTTTTGTCACGGAAAAACAGGTGTCGCTGGAGGGCAAGGTTCTCGGCACGGTGCTGCTCTGCGTCAGCCGAGCGGCGGCCGACGGCAAGGTTGCGGCCCTTTCGGAGCGTTTCGGGGCGCTGGTGGCGGCCAATAACGAAAAGGTCGGCACGGTTTTGGGCCAGGCCGCCGCCGAGGTCGACGGCAATATCCGCCGAACCCTGGAGACGGTCAGCGCCAGCAGCGATAACGCCGCGGCTGCCGTCCAGTCCGAGATCGCCGGCGCCTGCGGGGCCATATTGAAGAAGACCCGGCAGATCGTTGGCGGCGTGGGTGCCGGGGCGATCCTGGCGGTTTCGCTTTTTTTCTTTCTGCTCCTTTCGCGCGTGACCCGGGCCGTTGGGCGCATTGAATGCAAACTGCGCGAAAGCGCCCAGCGGGTGGCGGATGAGTCCGAAGACGTCCTGGCGGCCAGCCAGACCCTTGCCGACAGCGCTTCCGACCAGGCCGCTTCCATCGAAGAGACCTCCTCGGCCATCGAGGAGATGGCCGCCAGGACCCGGCAGACGGCCGGCAATGCCCGGAGAGCCGACAGCCTGATGAAGGCCGCCGGGGACGTCATCCGGCAGGCCGACGGCACCATGGGGCGGCTGGCGGCGTCCATCGGCGAAATTTCGGATGCCAGCGAGAAGACCCAGCGCATCATCAAAACCATCGACGAGATCGCCTTCCAGACCAACCTGCTGGCGCTCAACGCGGCGGTGGAAGCCGCCCGCGCCGGTGAGGCCGGCGCCGGGTTCGCCGTGGTGGCCGGGGAGGTGCGCAACCTCGCCCTGCGCTCGGCCGCATCCGCACGCGACACCGCCGACCTGATCCAGGAAACCGTGGCCAAGGTTCGCGGTGGTTCGCGGCTGGCGGCTGAAACTTCCGACACTTTTCACCAGATGGCCGAGAGCGCCGATCAGGTCATCCGCCTGGTGGCGGAAATCGCGGTGGCATCGGACGAGCAGGCCCAGGGAATCGAGCAGCTCAACCTGGCGGTGACGCGCATGGACCAGCTGACCCAGACCAACGCCGCCAATGCCGCCCAGTCGGCCCAGGCATCACGCAACATGAGCGACCAGGCCGACGGCATGAAAAATGAGGTTGACGAGCTCGGCCAGCTCGTCAGGGGCCGTTCCTCGCAGGACCTGGCGCCGGGCGAATCGCGACCGGACGCGGCGGTAGCCGATGAAGCCGCCGCCGACCAAGCGTGCCCGCCAAGCGCTGCGGCGTTCTACGAGGCAGGGCGCGCCGGTCGATGCCGTCTGTGAACCGACCGTTCGGTTCAGGATCGCAGACGCCCTGACGTGCGCCGCAGCGCCTGTCCTGATGAAGCGCTAAAAAGTCAAAATTTGGGATGGTGGTGTAGAAAGTTCAAGTTACGGCGCGCAAATCTCGAGGAGTGCGGCGTACTTATGTACGCCGCAGTGTCTTCGAGATGCAGCGCAACGCCGAAATTGGACTTTCTACGCCGCCATCTGTCATGGGGCCTGCCTGCAACGCTGCTGAAAGCCCAGCCCCCTGAAGTCGGCTGCCTTCAAATTGGCTTGAAGCACCCCCACCGCCCTCGCCGTTTTGACTGGTTTGCCCCCCTGCCGAACCCTCGGATTTAAAAGCACCCCGGACGGTCGCCGCCGCCCGGGGTTTTTTTTTGCGGTTTAAGGGCTGACAACCGCAGGCCGGTAGTGTAAAACAAACAAATTAATTCTGTCGGAAACCCAAAGAAACCGATTGCGTGCGTCCGCAGCGCCCTTCGGGTCGTTCGAAGATGCAGCAAAAAGCGGTGCCTGGCAGGGAGATCGGTTTTGGCCCACACGGCAGCTCAAGACACGCAAAAAACAGCACCCGCTGCTGGCCGGCATCTGAAACTGCGCATCCTGGCCATCAGCCTGTCCTTCGGGATCGGGGCGCTGCTTCTGGTCGTCAAATTTTATGCCTACCACCTGACCCACTCCTCGGCGGTGCTCTCCGATGCCCTGGAATCGATCATCAACGTCGTCGCCAGCGCCTTTGCCCTGGGCAGCGTCATTCTGGCCGCCAAACCCCCGGACGAAAGCCATCCATACGGCCACGGCAAGATCGAGTTCTTCTCGGCCGGTTTCGAAGGGGCCCTGATCATCGTCGCTGCGCTGGGGATTTTCAAGGTGGGCATCTCGGGGATGCTGGCGCCGCAGCCGCTGCCGTCGCTCCAGGCGGGGCTGCTGCTGGTGCTGGCGGCCAGCGTGGTCAACCTGCTGCTGGGAATCGGGCTCGTGAAGGTCGGGCGCAAAACCGACTCCCTGGTGCTGGTAGCCGACGGGCAGCATCTGATCACCGATGTTTACACCTCAGCCGGGGTGCTGGTGGGGCTTTTGCTGGTGCACCTGACCGGCTGGTACTGGCTGGACGGGGCCGTCGCCTGCCTCCTGGGGCTTAACATTCTGGTGACCGGCGCGAAGCTGGTGCAGCAGGCCTTTTCGGGTCTCATGGATGCCGCCAACCCCCGGCTCCTGGAGCGCATTGCGGCCCTGATCGAACGGCACCGCAAAGCGCTGTGGATCGACATCCACCAGCTGCGGGCCTGGAAATCGGGGGATTACGTTCACATCGATTTCCACCTGATCCTGCCCCGGGACCTCTCCCTGGAAAAAGCCCACCACGAGGCGGAGGCCCTCGAAGCCTTGCTGATGGCTGAGTTCGGCCCCCGGGCCAGCGTTCTGGTGCACATGGACCCCTGCCAGGACCCCGAATGCCCGGTCTGCCGACAGGTTCGCTGCGAGCTGCGCAAGGCCGCGGCCTGCCCGCCGCTGCCGTGGGAGCCGGCCGATATGACCCGAAGCGGGCGGCCGGCCGAACAGCGGTCTGGCCGCCAGGCGGCCGTCGCCGGGCCCGATTGCGGCTGCGGGGATTGACTTTTGCCTTGGGCGCCGTTAGAGGTGGGGACTCGGCGGTCCGCCCCCCGCGGCGGCGCCCGGAATAAATCCACACGAGCGAGGAGTTACACCGGTGAAGCGTTCCATGTCGATCTACATCGCGGCCGTGCTGATCGCGAACTATACCGCCACCTGGTTTATCCCCCTGCCGCTGTTCGGTCTGGTTTCGGTGGGGACCCTGGTCTTCGGCGTCACCTTCACCCAGCGCGACCGGGTCCACCGCCATGGGCGCAAAGCGGTCTACACCATGATTCTTGCGGCCGCTGTGGGGATGGTGCTCGAGTCCCTTTTTCTCGGCGTTCCGTGGCGGATCATCAGCGCCAGCTTTATCGCCATCGTGCTCAGTGAAACCGCCGACACCGAGGTGTACCAGAAGCTCCTGGCGCGCCCCTGGCTGCAGCGCGTGACCGGCTCCAACCTGGTCAGCATCCCCCTCGACAGCCTGCTGTTCAACCTGATCGCCTTTGCCGGGGTGTTTGCCCCGGGCATGCTGACGGCCATTATTTTCGGCGAGATCGTCGCCAAGTTTGCCACCGGCGGCCTGGCGGCCCTCTACAAGATCCCGGCCGAGGGGCAGTTGCAGCCAGCGGCAGGCCCGTTGGCGGAGTAAAGTGTCCCCGCGGCAGCCGCTCAATCCGCTTCCTGGCGAGGACTTTTTTGAAGGCAGGTGCGGTTGGGCGGCCCCTGGAGTCGGTCAGAAAGGGAGGATGCCGGTGTAGTTGCCGGGGGTGATGCGCCGCAGTTCGGCCCTGACGGCTTCCGGCACTGCCAGGGTCGCGATGAAGTCGGCGATGGCCTGCCGGTCGATGGCCGCGTGGGTTCGGGTGAGGGCCTTGAGAGCCTCATAAGGTTCGGGATAGCCTTCGCGTCGCAGGATGGTCTGGATGGCCTCCGCCACCACCGCCCAGTTGCGCTCCAGGTCGGCTGCGATCGCCGCCTGGTTGAGGATCAACTTGTCGAGCCCCTTGGCGAGGGATTTGAGACCGATCAGGGTGTGGGCGATGGGGACCCCGAGGTTGCGGATCACCGTCGAGTCGGTCAGGTCGCGCTGCAGCCGCGAAATGGGCAGCTTGGCTGCCAGGTGGTTGAAAATGGCGTTGGCAAGGCCCAGGTTGCCCTCGGAGTTTTCAAAATCGATGGGGTTGATTTTGTGGGGCATGGCCGAAGAGCCGATCTCGCCGCTGCGGATCTTCTGCTGGAAATAGTTCAGCGAGATGTAGCTCCAGATGTCGCGGTCGAGGTCGATCAAAATGGTGTTGATGCGCTTGAGGTTGTCGCACAGGGCCGCAAGGTTGTCATAGGGCTCGATCTGGGTTGTGACCGGGCTGCGCTCGAGGCCGAGGGCGCCTTCGACCAGGCGATCGGCAAAGGCCATCCAGTCGATCTCGGGGTAGGCCACGTGGTGGGCGTTGAAGTTCCCGGTGGCCCCGCCGAACTTGGCGGAAAAGGGGATGGTTTTCAACAGCGCCTTCTGCCGGCGCAGGCGGTCGACGAATACGTAGAGCTCCTTGCCCAGGCTGGTGGGGGATGCCGGCTGTCCGTGGGTGCGGGCGAGCATGGCCACCGGCTTCCATTCTTCGGCCTTGCGGGCCAGGGCGGCGATAACCTCCGTCAGGGCCGGCTCCAAAACCGCCTGCCAGGCGGCTTTGACGGCACACGGCACCGCCGTGTTGTTGATGTCCTGGGACGTCAACCCGAAATGGATAAACTCCTTGAAGGCCGAAAGCCCCAGGACGTCAAACCGCTCCTTGAGGAAATACTCGACCGCCTTGACATCGTGGTTGGTGGTCTCTTCGATGGCTTTGACCCGGGCGGCGTCGGCGTCGTTGAAATCCCGGTAAACGGCTCGCAGCGCACCCCGGCGGTCGGCATCCAAAGCCTGCAGCTGGGGCAGCGGCAGTTCGCACAGGGCGATGAAATACTCCACCTCCACCAGCACGCGGTAGCGGATCAGGGCGCCTTCGGAAAAATAGTCGCTGAGGCTTGCGGTCACGCGCCGATATCGGCCGTCCACCGGAGAAACCGCCTTGAGTGCGAAATCGTTCATACTGCCTCTTTCATCCTGTTTTGCGGGGTCTAAAAGGGTGTGCCAAGTGGCCGGCGTCCAGCCGTTTAGGGGTGGCCTCGGGGGAGTGCGCCGCTGCTGTGCCGGTATATAGAACCCCCGGTGGGGTTGTCAACCGCCTATGCCGTGTCGGCCGCGCGCCTTTCAGGTCAGGGCGCGCCGGTGGGCCCTTTGCTGGCGGGCTGAAAAAAAAGGAGAATGAAAAATGGTGTACCGTGGGCCGGAGGCGCCCTGAGGGCCTGGAGCGGCATAGCGGGTCTGCGACCGGACCCGTCCGCAGCCCCCCGGCATTATCCGCGCGGCGCAATCCGGGTGCTGCTGCTGGCCGCCGTCTGCCTCCTGGTGCTCGGCGGCGGGTGCGATGGATCGCTGGTCCGGTACGATCTCGAGGCGATCCGCCAGCGCGGTGCCCTGCGGGTGCTGACCCGCAACGCGGCCACCTGCTATTACCGGGGGGCGCATGGCTACGAGGGATTTGAATACGATTTGGCCAAAGCCTTCGCCCGCCATCTGGGGGTGCGTCTTGAACCGGTGGTGGTGGACAACCTGGGGGAAATGGTGGCCCGTCTGATCCGGGGGGACGCCGACCTGATCGCATCGGACCTGGTGGTCACCGAAGCGCTTAAAAAACGCGTTGTTTTCGGGCCGGCGTACCGCAAGGTCCGCCAGCAGGTCGTCGGCCGCCGGGGTGCTCCGGCGGTTGCGGCCGTTGCCGATCTTGACGGGCGCCCGATCTGGGTCAAGGCCGGCTCCGCCCAGGAGAGTCTTCTTAAACGGCTTCGGCGGGAGCGGCCCGACATCGGCTTGATGACGGTTTCCGGTTATGAAACCGAGGAACTGCTGGAGATGGTGTGGCAGAGGATCATCCCGCTGACCATTGCCGAGTCCAATGTCGTGGCCATGAACCGGCGCTACTACCCGGAACTCCTGGTGCACTTCGACCTTCAGGCCGACCGCGAGGTCGCCTGGGCCCTGGCGCCGGGAAACCTTCAGCTCCGCAAGGCGGTTGACCGCTGGTTTGCGCGCCCGCAAACCCGGGCGCTGCTCAAACGGCTGGACCAGCATTACTACAGCCACCTGGAAAGCTTCGATTACGTCGACCTGGTCAAATTCCGCAGCCGCATCCAGGCCCGACTGCCGCAGTACAGCCCGTTTTTCAAGGTCGCGGCCGAAGAAAACGGTTTCAGCTGGCAGCTCCTGGCGGCCCAGGCTTACCAGGAGTCCCACTGGGACCCAAAGGCCAAGAGCTTTTCCGGAGTGCGTGGGATGATGATGCTGACCCTTGAAACCGCCAGCGATTTGGGGGTCTCCAACCGGCTCGATGCCCAGCAGTCGATCGCAGCCGGGGCGCGTTACCTGGCCGGATTGCACCGCCGGATTGACCCCGCGGTGAGGGAGCCGGACCGGACCTACATGGCGCTGGCGGCCTACAACGTCGGCTTCGGCCACCTTCAGGATGCTTAATCCTGCTTTTGAGCGTCTAACGACTCCGTTCGCCCGCCTGCACACGCAGGCGAAACGCTATCTTTTAACATCTTTTCGCAAAATGTCAATACGTTGTCCGACATCTTTATAACTAAAATCGAGCTGGGCGAGCTTTCGGTACAGTTCCAGCGCCTCGTATTTTTGGCCGCTTGCCTCGTAAGTCCTTGCCAAATTGTACTTTATGTCTTTTGCGATAGGGCTTTCCTGGGTGGGGCAGGCGTCGAGGGCTTTTTGAAAAATATCGATGGCATCCTCGTACCAGCCCTTCAAAAGGAAGCAAAGTC
>JAWOJK010000107.1:0-6745 GCA_046481705.1 Desulfobacterales bacterium
AAACTGCCCGCGTCGGTGCAGGAGGACAAGATCGAGGCCACCTTCAAGAAAGGGGTTCTCAAGATCCGGCTGCCCAAGGTGGCGGAAGCCCAGCACAAGAAGATCCAAATCCAGGTCAAGTGAACCCGATGCCGGTCGCCTCCCCGCGCCCTCGCCACGCCGCCGCTTTAAAGGGAGGGTGCGTCCGGAACGCCGCCAGAGCGGCGCACACTTTGGGCGTCTATTAGCCGCGATTCCTTCTGATTTCTTCCTTCTGGCGGGAGAAGGTCAGGATGAGGGTTGAAAAAGCCGCGATTGTGACTGATCAAATTATCCCGTTTGCCAAAAAACTTGAGCATCAAACATCAACGGTAGATTTTCTTCTATGGTTTGCGCATCTCGAGAGAGGAGTTAAATGGAGGGTACCCAAATGAAACGGACAAGGATGGTTTGCCTGTCCCTGGTTTTGTGTGCAGTTCTGGTAGGCGGGGCGCAGGCAGCCAGTTTTTTGGGTTTGGACCTTCGCTGTGGAAGCGACGCCAATGGTGTATCTGCCGATGGCACTGTTGTGGTGGGTTGGGGCATATGGGGTTATGACAGGGAGGCCTTTCGCTGGACCCAAAGCAGTGGAGCGGTTGATTTAGGTTTCCTGCCCGATACCCATAAGAGTGTTGCCTTGGATGTATCTGCCGATGGCTCTACCGTGGTTGGTTATGGTGGATATTCATATGTTGCGGAGGCCTTTCGCTGGACCCAAAGCGATGGAATGGTTGGTTTGGGCCATTTGCCGGAGGGGTGGCTTGAAAGCTATGCCTATGATGTGTCTGCCGATGGCTCCATCGTGGTGGGTGGTTCTTCGACAGCGGAGGATGAAAGATTTGAGGCCTTTCGCTGGACCCAAAGCGATGGAATGATTGGCTTGGGCTATTTGCCTGGTCATTCTTGGAGTTGCGCCTTGGGTGTATCTGCCGATGGCTCCATCGTAGTGGGTCGTTCTGAGACGGGAGAGGGCGTGGAGACGAGATCTGAGGCCTTTCGTTGGACCCAAAGCGATGGAATGGTTGGCTTGGGCTATCTGCCCAATGGCCATCTTAAAAGCAATGCCAGTGATGTATCTGCCGATGGTTCCATCGTGGTGGGGAGTTGTTGGACGACCTTGGAAAGATTTGAGGCCTTTCGATGGACTCAAAGCGGCGGCATGGTTGGTTTGGGCTGTTTACCCGGTCATTCTCAGAGTGTCGCCTTGGGAGTGTCTGGCGACGGCTCCGTTGTAGTTGGTTATAGCGTTGGTTATAACGCTTCGGATCCATACTCTGAAGTTTTCATCTGGGATGAAAAAAATGGCATGAGGAATTTAAAGGATCTATTAGGTGTTGGTGGTTTAGACTTGAATGGTTGGGTCCTCGAACGTGCGACAGGGATATCCGCCGATGGATATACAATCGTGGGAAGTGGAACGAGCCCAAATGGAATCCCACAGGGTTGGATTGCCAACCTTAAGCCACCCCCTGTTGTTAAAAGGAATGGCATGCCTTGGATACTCTTGCTGCTCGATAAGTAAATTCATTCAATAGTTCATTTATTCAACTCTAAAAAGCGTGTTGTATCCTGTTGAAGTTTAACACCCGCCAGCTATAGGAGGAACCGCAATGCTGCGCATCCGCAATATCCTGTTTCCGTGCGACCTGACGGACAATGCCGGTAAAATTTTTTATTACGCGCTCTCCCTGATGGAAAAGTACGACAGCACCCTCATCCTGCTGCACGTGGTGGAAGACCTGCGCCAGTGGGGGGACCTCTACGTGCCGTCGACCGCGATTCAGCTCGACCAGAAAATCATCGAGAAGGATGCCGCCCGGGCCCTCGACGATTTTTACGAGCGCCACGTGCGCGGGGTCACCAACGTGCGCAAGCGGGTTCTTTCCGGCGACCCGGTGACGGTGATCCTCAATGTCATCGAAAACGAAGACGTGGACCTGGTGATTCTGGGGACCCACGGCCGCAAGGGCCTTGAACACACGGTATTCGGCAGCGTAGCCGAGAACGTGGTCCGCCGCTCGCCGGTGCCGGTGCTGACCATCAACCCCTACACCCTCAAAACCACCCCCTAGCGGGCGCCGCGGCCGCTGCAGGATTTCCCCGGGCAGACCGCGCTCAGGCCCCCGGCGGCCGTCCGGCCCCGGGGGCCTCGCAGCGTCGCCTGCCCCATGCCCCGCCCTCCTTGCGCGCCGCTGGTTTGCGGCCCATCGGCGTTTTTCGGTTTTGACGACCCACCGCTCAGTCTGCTATGAGACCCTTTCGCCGGTCGGCTCTTGCGGCGCTGAGCGCCGACGCGCCACCCGAGGGTTTCGCCTGACCGGTCTTGGTGTGCACCTTACGGGTTGGAGGGGGGAGAAAAGATGACAGATGACATCCGGTGGGTCAAGACCCACTGTGCCCGCATGGACCACGGCGGCTGCGGTCTGCTGGTGGGGGTGCAGGGCAACCAGATCGTCAAGATCAAGGGCGACCCTGACGGCTTTTTGAACCGGGGCTACGTCTGCCACAAGGGGCGGGTTTCGGCCGAACGCCTGACCCACCCCGACCGGCTGCGTCGGCCGCTCAAGCGCACCGGCCGACGCGGCGAGGGGCACTGGCAGCCGATTTCCTGGGAGGAAGCCCTGGACACGGTCGCCGCCGGTCTGGTTAAAACCCGGGAGATGCACGGCGCCCGGGCGGTGGCCTTCTGCCAGGGGATGCCCAAGGGGCTGGAGCATTTCGCCCTGATCCGGTTGGCCAACCTCTTCGGCTCTCCCAACCTGGTGGCCGTGCAGGACGTGTGTCACGCCCCGCGCGAGGTCGCCGGCATGCACACCTGCGGGTTCTACCCGGTTGCCGATTTTCACCAGAAAAGCGACCTGGTGGTGCTCTGGGGCAGCAACGCGACCTGGACCAACGAGGAGGGGGCCATCCACAGCCTGCTGATCGAGCAGCTGCGCCAGGGCACCGCGCTGATGATCGTGGACCCCCGCCGCACCGAGCTGGCCGACCGGGCCCGCTTCTGGCTGCCCCTCAGGCCCGGCACGGATCACCTCTTGGCGCTGGCCTTCCTGCATGTGATTGTCACCGAGGGTCTCTACGATGCCGAATTCGTCGCCCAGTGGACCCACGGGTTCGACCAGTTGGCGCAGCACGTGCGCGACTTTTCACCGCAAAAGGTGGCCCCGCTCACCGACCTGCCCGCAGAGCTGATCCGGGAGAGCGCCCGTTTTTACGCCCAGAGCCGCCCGGCCGCCATTCAGTGGGGCAACCCGATCGAGCAGACCGTCCATAATTTCGATGCCGCCCGCGCGCTGGTCTGCCTGATGGCCGTCTGCGGCAATCTGGACGTGCCCGGGGGCAACATCCAGGCCAACGAACCCGGGATTCTCGGCCTGGGGCCGTTCGTGCGGGCCGACCTCCTTCCCAACAAGCGCTTCGACATGCTTCACGCCCATCACGGCGCCATCCCGCGCCTGATGACCGTGCCGCCGGCTTATTTCCGACAGGCGGTGCTCAGCGGCGAGCCCTACCCGGTGCGCGCCGCCTACATGCAGTGCACCAACCCCCTGCTGGGCTATGCCGACAGCCGCCAGACCCAGGAGGCCCTGCTGGCGCTTGATTTTCTGGCGGTCGCGGATATCTTCATGACCCCCACGGCGGCCCTGGCCGACGTGGTGCTGCCGGCGGCCACGCATTTCGAGTTCGACGACATCGGCCATTACGGGCTGGGTCACGGGATCATCCTGGCGCGGCCCAAGGTGGTCGATCCGCCGCCGGAGTGCTGGCCCGATCTGAAGATCGTTAACGAGCTGGGCAAGCGCACCACGCCGGCCGAGCACTGGTTCGACGACCCCTCCGGCTTTCTCGAGCTTCTGCTGCGACCCACCGGTCTGAGCTACCGCGAGTTCGTTGCAAAGGGGTATCTCACGGGCCCGGAGCGGTTTCACAAGTACCGCGCCAAAGGGTTCAAAACCCCCACCGGCAAGGTTGAGCTGGCGCTCAGCCAGGCGCCCAAGTTCAAGCTAAACGCCCTGCCCGCCGGGCAACTGGCGGCCGACGGCGGGGACCCGGCATTTCCCCTGCTGCTGACCAGTTTCAAAAACCGTTTTTATCTTCACTCCTCCTACCGCTGGGTGGCGGGCTTGCGCCGTAAAAGCGACCGGCCCGAGGCCGAAATCCACCCCGAGACGGCCGCTGCTTGCGGGATTTCAGACGGCGCTGCGATCATCATCGAAACCCCCCACGGGGCCGTCACCCAGCATGCCCGGGTGACCGATACGGTCCGCCCGGGCGTCGTTTTCGCCGCATACGGCTGGTGGTTTCCCGAAAAGGGGGCGGCCGCCCAGTTCGACTGGCAGAGTGCCAACTTCAACATGCTGACCAGCAGCGCCACCCTCGGGCGGGAGTTCGGGACCCCCAACCTCAAGGCGATCGCTTGCCGGGTGCGGCCGACGGCCGACGGCTGAGCCTTTTTGGTGGTGGAATTTGGTTGAAACTCTCGGCGGGGAATGGTAAAAGGCTGTCGTCAGCCTCGTCCTGCGGCTGCTCGGGCCGCGATCCAAAAACAGGTGTTGACACCAGTGCCCGAATCAGCCAAGTGCAATCTGAAACTTCGCTGCGGCCCGAACATGTCCGCCGCCTGACAATCTCCCGACAGGAGTTGTGCCCATGCAAGTCGTTTTGTTCGGCCTCAATCACAAGGCCGCCGCCATCGATCAACTCGAGTGTTACGCGCTGAAGAGCGAAGAGGTCATGGCGTCGCTTCAGGCCCTCCAACAGCATCCCCAGATTGATGAAATCGCTATCCTCTCCACCTGCAACCGGACCGAGTTCTATGCGGTCGGGGCGGAGAGCGTCGACCTGCGGCCGGTTTTCAGGGCGCATCTGCGTGCGCTCAAGGGGGAAAGCCCCGGCGAGGCCTGGCAGCATTTTTATTTCAAGGTCGGTGATGATGCCAAACGCCATCTGTTCAACGTGGCCTGCGGTCTCGACTCGGTCGTGGTGGGCGAAAACGAGATTGCCGGGCAGGTAAAGGGCGCCTACGGGACGGCCTGCCGCGCGGGAACGGCCGGCACCTTGCTGCACAAGCTCTTTCATGCCGCCTTCCGGGCGTCCAAACGCGCCAAGAACGAAACCGAAATCAACAAGGGCTGCTGCTCCACGGCCGCCGCCGCCGTGGACTTGGCCGAGGCTTTCTGCGGGGACCTCAAAGGCGCCTCGGTGCTGGTCATCGGGGTCGGGGAAATCGGCAGCATCAGCGCCCGCATCCTGGCCAACCGTCAGACCGGTGAGATCGTCATCGCCAACCGCACCCTGGAAAATGCCGCGGCTCTGGCCGCCGAAGTGGGCGGGCGGGCCGTGTCGGTCTACGGTTTGCGCGACGAACTGGCCCGGGCCGACGCCGTTGTCAGCGCCACCGATTCCAACCACTGCCTCTTTGAGGCCGGCGACATGGCGGCCATCCTCAAAAACCGCGAAAAGGGACCGCTGCTGATCGTCGATCTGGCCGTGCCGCGGGATTTCGACCCGGGCGTGGGAGCGCTGCCCGAGGTGGTGCTCAAAAATGTTTACGACCTCAAGGAGGTGGTGACGTGCAATCTCGTCAAGCGTGAGCAGTCCGTCGACACGGTGGAGCGCATCATCGCCGAGGAGCTTCAGAAATTCATTGACTGGCGCGAATCCCTGCGGATCAACCCCGTTATCCAGGCGGTCAAAACCCAGGTCGAGACCATCCGGCGCGAGGAACTCGCGCGGGTGCGCGACCGCTTCGATGAAAGCGCCTACTTCCAGGTGGAGCGTCTGACGCGTTCGCTGGCCAAGAAATACCTGCAGGCCATCGTGCTGCAGCTCAAGCACCTGCAGGGCGAAAACTGCCTGGATGCCCAAAACATCAGCCTGATCGAAGAACTCTTCACCTACCGGGGCAAGGCGGTTGGCGATTGACGGTTCCGCAAAAAGTCCAATTTCTGCGTTGCGCTGCATCTCGAAGTCGCTGCGGCGTACATAAGTACGCCTCACTCCTCGAGATTTGCGCGCCTTGTAATTGAACTTTTTGCGGAACCGTCTGGTTTTAAACTTGTTACCACTTTATTTAAGCGTGGCACCAGAGTCCGCTTGCTTGCGCTTCTCTGCGGTGTTGCCTTCCCGCCGTGGCCCCGAGACCCCTTTTGATACAGAGGACGATCCGTATGCCAGTATCCGTTAAAAGCCGGGAGTTGTACGACCAGGCCTGCAAGCTGATCCCCGGCGGGGTCAATTCGCCGGTGCGGGCCTTCAAAGGCCTTGGCCGCGACCCGATTTTCATCCGGCGCGCCGAGGGCAGCCGGCTTTACGACGTGGACGGCAACAGCTACATCGATTTCGTCAACTCCTGGGGGCCGCTGCTCCTGGGCCACTCCCACCCGGCGGTCAAGGCGGCGGTGCTCGCAGCGCTTGAGGACGGCGCCAGCTACGGTGCGCCCACCGAAAAGGAGATCATCCTGGCGCGGCTGATCACCGAGATGATGCCCGCGGTTGAAATGCTGCGCCTGGTCTCGAGCGGCACCGAGGCCACTATGAGCGCCGTGCGGCTGGCCCGCGCCTACAACCGCCGCGAGAAGATCATCAAGATCGAAGGCTGCTACCACGGCCACGGGGACAGCTTCCTGATCAAGGCCGGCTCGGGGCTCACCACCCTGGGCGAGCCCAACAGCCCCGGCGTGCCCCGTTCGGTTTCCGCCGACACCCTGATCGCCCCTTTCAACGA
>JAWOJK010000180.1:0-25906 GCA_046481705.1 Desulfobacterales bacterium
ACGATGTAGTGGCTGGTGCCGGTATCGACGATCCGGCCCCGGAAAGTCTCGACGATGCTGCGGATTTCCGAACGGTTTTGGGGTTCGGCGCGAACGCAGATCAGGGCCATCTCGCGCCGCACGGCATCCTCCCCGGTCATGACGCGCACCTTGATGACGTTGATCAGCCGGCGCAGCTGTTTGAGGATAAATTCCAGCTGTTCGGGGGAGGCCAGGGTCGTGATGGTGATCCGCGACAACTGGGGGTTGGCGGTGGGTGCGCCGCAGATGGTTTCGATGTTGAAGCCGCGGCCGGCGAACAGCCCGGTCACCCGCGCGGTGACACCGGGTTCGTTTTCAACCAGCATGGTGATCGTGTGGTGTTCTGCGTTCATGGGTATCGGTCTCGCATCGCCGCTTGAGGTGGGCAAGGGGGCGGGCCGGCGGAGCTGCCCGCCGCCGGCCGCGGTACAATCGGTGTTTGTTTCCGGATCAGCGCGGCAGCGGCAACCCCGGGCTGCGTTCCCCCAGCCGGCGGGCGCTGCGGCGGTTCTGCGCTCAGGAGGCGAAACGGGCCCGCAGGAAGCGCTTGAGCGGCGGCACCAGCCGGGGCAGTGTGGCCGCCGCAATGGTGCCCACGGAAGCGAAGTTGAGCACCCGCGCCAGCGCCCCCGGCACCTCCCCCTTGATTTCAATGAGGTGATCCACCAGTCCCACCCGGGCGCCTGCAAAGGAAGACTGCTTTACGTGAAAGCTGCCGGCCTTGGGGTCCAGCGGCAGAATTTCGAAATCCGGGAACTCCTTCTGGAGCGCCGCCAAGAGGGTTTCAGGTTTGAGGGGGCGATGCTTTTTGGCGACGCGGACTACTTCGGGCTTCATGGCTCCTCCTCCGTCAGCGCAGGGCGATGGTCGCGAGCGTCCCGGGCAGCCGGCCGGCCGGGGCCGTTTTCAACCGACGGCACACACCGCATCTGCACCGGGTGACCGGCCGCGTGGGCGTTCAAACCGCTTACAAAACCGATCTTAAAGGAAATCAGGGGGGCCGGTCAAAGTTTTTTTGGGATCGGAAACAAAATACGCCATGCAGGCCGGGTCGGCCGCGCCTGCCTGGTGTCAGCGCCGGCCGCGGGGCCTGCCGGCCAGGTGTTCGAGTTCCGCGTCGTAGCGGTCGATCAGGTGCTCCCAGGAAAAGCGGCCCATGGCGGCCGCGAGGCGCCTGCGCAGCCCCTGCTGCTGCGCATAATCCGCGAGACGTTGCAGGAGCATGGCGTTCAGTTCTTCGTCGCTGCGGTAAAGGACGGCGTCATGAAAACCGTCCGGGATAATCTCGGGGTAGGAAAGCCGTGCCGGCAGCAGCGGGAGGCACCCCCAGCGGATGGCCTCGACCACCGCCACGCCGAAGTTTTCCTGGCGGGCGGTGCTGACGACGATCGCCCCCTGCTTCAGCCAGGCGAGGTATTCCGCCCGCGAGGCGACATACCCACAATGCACGATGCGCCCCCCGTAGCGCTGCCTGGCGCGCACAAAGGGGCTGGGCGCCGGGTGGGCGCTTTCACCCAGAAGCGCCAGACGGAACTCGGCGCCCTTTGCCAGCACGCTGTCGAGGGCCGCGAAAAAGGGCCCCGGGTTTTTGTCATAATCCCAGCGGTGATTCCAGATAATCAACGGTGGGCAATTTTCGACCGGCTCCGAAAGGGGCTCGGCGTGCGCCGGGAACTCGCAGCCGGGGTAAAGGACATCGGCCTTGGCCTCGAGCTCGGGCACAATCCAGCGGGGCGGGTATTCCGGCACTCGCGCCAAAAACCCCGCCAGACTGCCGCAAAAGGCCGCCCGGTGGGTGCGGGAATTGAAGAGCAGCCGCTCGGCCGCCAGGGCCGTGGTGATATCCGTGTGGCCCAACTGGTAGTCGATGTGCCCGCCGGGGCCGAGGGGATAGGTGAGCTGGTTTTCGTGGAAATAGGCCAGGGTCGGCGGGCAGGCGCCTGCGGCCAACGCCTTGAAATCCGCCAGGCTCATCAGGCCGCCGACGATCACACCGTCGTAGCTTGCAAGGTCGGAAACCGCCCGCACAAAATACAGCGCAGCCCCCCGGATGCGCCAGCGCCAGGATCGCGCGGGCAGCGTCAGAAGGTCGATGCGGTGCCGCGAATGGGCCGCTAGACCGGTTGCAAACGCCCGATGGGAGCCGCCAAAAAATGATTCAAGAAACAGAAATTTTAATTTTCGCTTCACGCTCGATGGGCTTGTAAACATTTCAAAGCGGGTGATCGACAAAGATCAAACGCGTGGTGTCAAACCCCAATGCCGCGGCCTGAGCGATAAGCTCGGCCCGGATGGCGGGGTCCAAGTCCGGGGTTCTGGCCAGCAGCCACAAGTAGGACCTATCCGGTCCGCAGACCAGCGCGTACTGGTAATTTTCGTGGTCCAGGGCAAACACAACATAGGCCCCGTAGAAGGGGCCAAAAAAGGAGACCTTCAAGTGCCCCTGATCCGGCGCCTGGGCGAAGTAGGCCTTGCCGACCGCTTTTTTCCATCGCTTCGCTTGCGGGGAATAGCCCTGATTGACGACCTCAACCCCGCCGTCGGGACGCAGGCTGTAAGTCGCGCTGACGCGGGTCAGGCCGCGTTCGAAGGAATGGTCCAGCCGCGCGATTTCATACCATCTGCCCAGATAGCGTTCGATTTGAAAACCGCCCACGGGCGTGATGCCGGGCGGCGCGGCGGTGCACCCCGCCAGCAGAAGCGCGACGATCGTCACAATTCTTTGCATGTTGGGATCCTCTCCTCGGCCCCGGTGTCGCCGACGGCTAAAGGCACGGGCGGGACCAGGGGTTCAGGCCTGGCCTTCGGCGGGCAAAAAAACCGAACCGCAGGCGATCGATTGTCGACGACCTGGTGGCCGGGGACCACCGGCAGCCGCGGCGGCGGGGTGCGCCCCTCGATTTCAGCCAGCTCGGTGTTGCAGGCCCCGCAGGCCGGCTGCCCGCCGTCAGCGGCCCGGTCCCGTCGATCACCATCGCCTGCATCTTGTTTTCCCTCCTGCCTCTAAAAGAATGCCTGGGGTGATTGGTTGCAGCCGGTGCCGGCCTCAGGGCGGACCGAAACGCGCCTCGAGGGCCCTCACGGCCTTTCGCAACCGGTTGTCCCGGCTGCCGGAAAGCACTTCAAACGGCAAGCTGCGGGCGACCAGTTCACGGTAATACAGATGGAAAAGGGTTGGGCGGTGAGCGCGGTGCTCCCGCAGCGGGTCGTCTTCCCAGGGCAGATCGATATCGGTCAGGAGGTAAAGCGCATATCGGTGGGCATCGATGGTCGCCAGGATCCAGGGGTCACAGCGCTGAAACCTGAACTCGCTCCAAATTTTGGCGACGATCAGCTCGGTGTCGCAGAAGAGAAAGCGCTTGGCCGCGGGCTCGCGGCGCGCTTCGCTTCGCAGCTGTCCGCGGGCGATGGCGCCGATGTCTTCAAAGCGGTAGGGCCGACCGAGTTTCGCAAGATATTGCCGGGCGTATTCCGGCACCCAGAGCGTGCCGAAATGCGTTGCGAGCGCTTCCGCCAGTGTGGTTTTGCCGCTGGACTCGGGTCCGGTGATGGCGATGCGCTGAATCATCTTGACGGTGGCGACCTGCCCCTCCCCGTCGGCCAGGTTTTCGTCCGGCAGCACCCCTCCCAAACAGTTTGACCCGCCGCCTGCCCGGACCGCAAGAATAGAGTGTAGCCATAGAAACTTGGCCCGCTGCATAACCCAGCCGGAAAACGGGGCCGGCGGGTACAGGCGCGCATCCGACCCACAGGGAACTTAATCCATTTTAAATCCATCCGATTTGCGCTTTTAGAATGCCAACGATCCTCAGGACACAAATTTTTTAATGCAGCGCAATCATTCAGACCGAAACCCGCGGCCCCTGGAATGATTTTCTTTACTGCAGGCCGCTGGTGTTGTAAATAAAACTCGTCCATCCGTTGTGATAAAATGTCAGAAGGCTTTTCGTATTCGCGCAACCGTCCGATATTGATGGTATAAATTTTTATTTAGGCGTTCTGGTTTGAATTGGTCGGTTTCGGTATATACCCAAACCGACCAGGTTCGTCTGGATGGCAAACCGAAAACTTTTATATGGGCAACAGCACCAGGGGGAGTTATGGAACAGGAAGTCTACAGTCTGTGTTTTATGTGTTCAGTCCGCTGCCCGATCAAGGTCCTGGCCAAAGACGGTCAGGTCCGCTGGATCGAGGGCAACCCGCATGTCGCCGGGATGGAGGGCAGCCTCTGCCCCCGCGGCGCCGCCGGCACCTCGCTGCTCTACGACCAGCAGCGGGTTCAGACCCCGCTGATCCGCGTCGGCAAACGGGGCGAAGGCCAGTGGCGCAAGGCCACCTGGGACGAGGCCCTGGACTTTGTCGCCGACCGGCTCAAAAAGATCATTGAAACCCACGGCGGCCACAGCGTGGTGCTCGGCGAACGCACCCAGCTGGCCACCCACGTGAGCAAGACGTTTATGAAGGCCATCGGTTCGCCCAACCACTTCACCCACGATGCCCTCTGCAAGGGATCGGTCAACACCGCCTGCCGCAGCCTGTTCGGCTACACCGACGGACAGATGGGTGTCGATTACAAGAACACCAAACACATTGTGCTTTATGGCCGCAACCTTTTCGAGGCCATCTCGGTCAAAGAGGTCAACAACCTCCTGCAGGCGATGGAAAACGGGGCCAAAATGACCTATATCGACCCGCGCGTGACCATCACCGCCACCAAGGCCCAGCGCTACTGGATGGTCCGTCCGGGCACCGACCTGGCGCTGAACTACGCCCTGATGCACGTCATTATCAAGGAGCGCCTCTACGATGCCGCCTTTGTGAACCGCTGGGTCCTGGGGTTCAGCGACCTCCAGGAGTTTGTGGAACCCTACACCCCGGAGTGGGCCGAAACCGAAACCGGCATCCCCGCCCGGGAAATCGTCGCGCTGGCCCGCGAAATCAGCAAGGACAAGCCGTCGGTGATCTTTCACTACGGCTACCGCGGCGCGCACCACACCAACGAGATCTACATGCGCCGTTCGATTTTGATCCTCAATTCCCTGATGGGCAGCGTGGAGGCCAAGGGCGGGGTCTTTTTCAAAAAGGGCCCGGGTGAACTCGGCGGCAAACCCGCAGGCAAACTGACATCCCAGGAATTTCCGAAGATCGCGGTTCCGCGCTGCGACAAGGTCGGCACCCCCGACTTCCCGCTGCCGGACCCCGACCATGGCACCCTCCAGGTCCTGCCGTTTGCGATCCTCAACGAGGATCCCTACCCCATCAAGGCCATGATCGCCTTCCGCATCGACCCGCTGATGTCCATCGCCCAGACGGCGTTGACCAAACAGGCGCTGGAAAAGCTGGATCTGATCGTGGCCATCGACATCAATTACAGCGACATCGCCTGGTACGCCGACGTGATCCTGCCGGAATCGACCTACCTGGAGCGCACCGACTGCCTCCAGCAGGCCAACGGCCTCACCCCCCAGATGTTTCTGCGCAAGCAGGTCGTGCCGCCGCGCTACGACACCCGTGAGGGCGCCATGATCCTCAAGCAGATCGGCGAACGCATCGGCATCGGCCATTTCTTCCCATACGACAGCATGGAGGAGCTGGTGGACTGGCAGTTGGCCGACACCGGCTTCAGCCAGGCCGACTTCGCCGCCAAGGGCTTCGTGGCCTACGGCAAAGGGCCGATTTTCTGGGACCGTGCGGACGGGCTGAAACTGAAAACGCCGTCGGGCAAAATCGAGTTCCGTTCGTCTCTCTTGGAGAATGCCGGCTTCGACTCTTTCCCGGCCTACAGCCCCATGCCCAGCCCCCCCGAAGGCGAATTCCGGCTGATAACCGGGCGGATAGCGCTGCACACCCACGTCTCCACCCAGAACAACCCTTATCTGAACGAACTCTGCCCGGAAAACGTGGCCTGGATCAACACCCGGCGGGCCGCCGCGCTGGGCATCAAAAACAACGACGTGGTCGAAATCACCTCGAAATGCGGCAGCGGCCAGGTCAAGGCCTTTGTAACCGACCTGATCCACCCCGAGGCGCTGTTCATCCTGCACGGTTTCGGGCATGAGGCCAAGCGCGCCCAACGTGCATACAACCGCGGGATATCCGACAGCCTGCTGCAGGAAAACATCTACGACAAGGTCGGCGGAAGCCCGGCCTACCACGATACGTTTGTGACGGTAAAGGCCGCCTAAACCGGATTTGAAATGAAGGTGACGCAGGCCCGCCAACGCATCACGGCGCGAGGCCCCGGCCTGCAGGCATCTGGAGGAAAATCACGCATGAGCAAATACTATCTGTTTCAGGACACCAAAAACTGCATCGGCTGCCACTCCTGCGAAATTGGGTGCAAGGCCAACAAGAGCCTGCCCCCGGGGCCGAAACTATGCCAGATCATCGCGGTCGGCCCCAAGTTCATCGGCGGCCTGCCCCGCGCAGCTTATATCTTCATGCCCTGTTTTCACTGTGAAAACCCGTGGTGCGTGGCCGCCTGCCCCACCGGCGCGATGCAGCAGCGCGCCAGCGACGGCATCGTCTTTGTCGACCCGAACCTGTGCGTCGGCTGCAAGACCTGCATCTCGGCCTGCCCCTGGGGCGCTCCCCAGTGGAACCCGGAAACCGGCAAAGTCGTCAAATGCGACTACTGCATGGACCGCGTCGACCAGGGGCTCAAACCGGCCTGCGTGACCATCTGCACCTCCCACTGCCTGCATTTCGGCAAGGTCGAAGATATGACCCAGATCCGCCGCGAGCGCCACGCCAAGGCCGTCGCGGCCCTGGAGCACAGCGATCTGTAGCGGCCGCAAGCCGGTCCCCCCGCCACCCGGCGCGGGGAACCCGGCGGCCGCCGCATAGGGGAATCATCATGCCCGACTCTATTTGCCCGGTAACCGCCCTCATTCGCCAGCTGGAGGAGGCCCTTCACGCCGGCCGCATGGCCAACCCCTGGAACCGGCGCATTACCGAAGAAATTCTCGACCTCCTCAAGGACGTCGCCTGGGGCCGCGCGGGGGCCGACCACCTGCCGGCCATCAAGGAGCTGGCGGGCTCCCTGCGGGACGACCCCCCGTCGTCGACCGGGGTCGAAACCCGCCGCCAGGTGCTGGCCGCCCTGACGGAGCACGGCGAGGTCTTCCGCAGCCACGTGGAAACCCACAACTGCGCCACCCGCGACTGCGTCAAACTGGCCCCCGCCCCCTGCCAGATGGCCTGCCCGGCGGGCATCGACGTGCCGACCTACGTCAGCCTGATCGGGCTTGGGCGGGATGCCGAGGCCATCGAGGTGATCCGCCGCGACAACCCCTTCCCGTGGGTCTGCGGCCTGGTCTGCACCCGCCCCTGCGAGTTCATGTGCGTCCGGGGGCGGATCGACACCCCGGTTTCGATCAAATTTCTGAAGGCCTTTGCAGCCGAGCGCGCCCTGTCGGAACGCCACTACAAGAACCCGCCCCAGGAACCGGACAAGGGGCAAAAGGTCTGCGTCGTCGGCGCCGGCCCCGGCGGCCTCAGCGCCGCCTACTATTTGGCGCTGAAAGGCTACGCGGTTAGGGTGATCGAAGACCTGCCGGTCTCCGGCGGCATGATCATGGTGGGCATCCCGCGCTACCGCCTGCCGCGGGAGGTGATCGACCGGGAAGTCGCCATGCTCCAGGAGTTGGGGGTCGAGTTCCGTTTCAACACCCGCTTCGGCAGCGACGTGACCCTGGAGGATCTCAAGGCCGAGGGCTTCGCGGCCTTCTTCTTCGCCATCGGCTGCCACAGCGCCTACAAAATGGGTATGCCGGGTGAGGAGGACTTCCCGCAGGTGCTCGATGCCATCGACATCCTCAAGCGCGTGGCCCTGGGGGACCGCACGGTGCCGGGCAAAAAGGCGGTCATCATCGGCGGCGGCAACGTGGCCATCGACGCGGCCCGCACCTGCCTGCGGCTGGGCAGCGAGGAGGTCACGATCGCCTACCGCCGGACGCGCTCCGAGATGCCGGCCGACGAGGAGGAGGTCGAGCAGGCCGAGGAGGAGGGCGTGCAGCTGGCCTTTCTCACCATCCCCACCGGTCTGACCGGAGTGGACGGCCGGTTGACCGGTCTGCAGTGCCTGCGGGCCGAACTGGTCCGCAAGGAGGGCAGTTCGCGCATGTCGCCGGTGCCGATCGCGGACAGCGATTTCGTGATGGCGGCCGACGTCGTCATCGGCGCCATCGGCCAGCGCGTGGACAACAGCTGCATGACCGGCCTGAAGGGCCTGGACTGGACGCGGCGCAGCACCATCCAGGTCAACATGGTGACCATGGAAACCTCGATCCCCGGCGTTTTCGCCGCCGGTGACGCCGTCACCGGCCCAGCCACGGTGATCGAGGCCATCGGCGGCGGCAAACGCGCGGCCGATTCCATCGACCGCTTCCTCTGCGGCATTCCCCAGCCCAAGATGCCGCCGGTGCCGGTTCGGCGCGGGCGCGTGGAATACTTCGAAATCCCTGCCAGCACCAAGATGGTCCTCAAGCGGCCCGAAATGCCGCTGCTCAACATCGACCGCCGGCGCACCACCTATCAGCAGGTGGAACTGGGCTACTCCGAAAACGACGTGCGCGAAGAGGGCCGCCGCTGCCTGCGCTGCGATATTTGCCTGCGCTGCGGCAAGTGCGTGGAAGTCTGCCGCGACAAGATGGGTGTCGACGCCCTGCAGCTGGGCTACTTTGATTTTGACCACCCGGTGAAAACCGACTTCCGCATCACGGCCGAGCGCTGCATCACCTGCGGGGCCTGTGCCGCCAACTGCCCCACGGGTGCCATGCACATCGAAGACCACGAGGGCGAGCGCATCCTTTCCCTGTGCGGCACGATCCTCAACCGGCAGAAGCTGCTGTTCTGCGAAAAGTGCGGCGCAACCCTGGGCCCGGCGCGTTATCTGGACTTCATCCGCAAAAAAACCGACGGGGTCAGCCCCATCAGCAGCGCGCGGCGCATCTGCGACGCCTGCGCCCGCAGGGAATCGGCGAAAGTCAACGTCGACATTCTGCCGGTGTGACCCCAGGCGGCCTTGCAACCGACCATGCTTCAGGCTATAGCTGGAAACGGCACTGAACCGGTAAAAAAGGAGAAGGGCAATGGCGTTTCGCAGAGGTCAGCGCATCGAGGTTTTCCGCAAGTCCAGTGACGAGGGCTGGGAATCCTACATGGACGAGTACGTCGGGGCCCACGGGATCATCACCGACCCGGACACCTCGATCAACGATCCCGACCAGCTGGTGGAAGTCAGCCTGGAAGGCAAGGGGACCCACCGCCTGCCCCAGGACTGTCTGCGCCCCCTGGCGGAGTAAACCGGCCGCCGCCAGCACCCGCGGGGGCCCGCAGCAGCCGAGGACAGCCCATGAAAGTCAAGGACCTGCTGGGCCAAGCAGATCACGCCGGTCACGCCGTGCCGCAAAACTGGACGGTCGCGGCCGCCATCGACCACCTGCAGGCGCTGAAAACCAGCGCCCTGATCGTCACCGCGGCCGAAACCCCTGTGGGTGTTTTCAGCGCGCGCGAGGTCCTCAACTGCCTCTTAGCGCACCGGGAGCGGCCCTTGGCCGAAATCCTGGTGGCGGAGGCCATGAACCGCCAGATGGTTGTGGCCGAAGCGGACGGGGAGCTGGGCGAAGCCGTGGCCGCCTTGCTCCAGGCTGACCTCACGCATCTGCCGGTAGTTGCCGGGGGGCGGATCGTGGGCATCCTTGACCTGGCGACCCTGGCACGCCACCAGATCGACAGCCTGACGGCGGAGTTGCACCATCTTCAGAACTACATCTCCGACCTGCACGAGGCCGAACTTGATTGAAACGACCTTGCGCGCAAGGCCGCAAACGGCAGAAAGTCCAACACGCGTATGCTAAAAATTATTATCGACGACCGCGAATACGAAGCCCAAGAGAATATGACTGTTCTGGAGGTGGCACGCGCCAACGGCATCCGGATTCCAACCCTTTGTTTTCACCCGGCCCTCAAGCCCTCGGGGGCCTGCAAGCTCTGCGCAGTGGAGGTGCCGCTGCACAGCGGCAAAACCGGCACCCTGCTCTCCTGCATCCTCAAGGTCAAAGACGGTCTGGTGGTCCAGACCCAATCCGAAAGCGTC
Source organism: Desulfobacterales bacterium (assembly GCA_046481705.1). Taxonomy (GTDB): domain Bacteria; phylum Desulfobacterota; class Desulfobacteria; order Desulfobacterales; family JAABRJ01; genus JAABRJ01. Next base: position 10,121 of record JAWOJK010000180.1, read on the forward strand.
GTCAAGGCGCGCACCAAGGCCTTTCGCAACCTGCTGCAAATGGCGCCCCAATCCGAGAAAATCCGGCAGCTGGCCGACGCCTTCGACATCGCTCTGGGGCCGCGGCCCGACGGCTGCATCCGCTGCCGTCTGTGCATCCGGGTCTGCAAGGAAATCGTCGGCCCCGGTGCGCTCAAGATGGTGCAGCGCGAGGGCCGCAACTTCGTGGTGCCCGTGGAGGGCCGTTGCATCGGCTGCGGCACCTGCGCCAACATCTGCCCGACCGGGGTCATCCGCGTTGTGGACACGGATGACGTTCGCACCATCAGCATCCGCGACGAGGTTATCGGCCAGCACCCCCTGATGATCTGTGAAGGCTGCGGCAAGCGCTTCGCAACCCCCCGCTTTATGAACTACATCCATGAACGCACCCTGCCGCACCCGGACGTCAAGATCCACCACCGCTACTGCCCCACCTGCGCCAAGCTCTTTTCGGACCGGGTCCAGACCACCCGCGAGCACCCCCTGAAACCCCCCCGGGCGTTCTGAGCTCCGGCGTCCCGGGCGGGCGTTGGAAACCGGCAGGGTTTCCGATGCCCGCCGCCAAATCTCCCGTTTCCGAGTCGCCCGTCCGAAAGGTCCTTGCTTAAACGGGGCGCCGGTGGCATAAGTTCAGGTGATGGGAGTTGCGGCATGAAGTCATTTTTTTTGAGCCTTTTAGCCTTTGCCTGCCTGTTGACGACCGCATGCGACCCGCAGGAGACGCCCCTTGCGGTGGATCTGTCCAAGCGCGAGCCGCTGCGGGTCGTCGAAGACCCGGAGGCGCTGTCCTATGCCTGTCTGCCCCAATACGCCCACAAGGTCTCTCACCAGCGGCACCATCTTCTGGTGGCCCACCTCCAACGCCGAACCGGCCTGAAAATCCGCCAGGTGTTTCCCGACACCTTTGACAAGCACCTGGAAATGGTCGGCCAGGGCCAGATCGACATCTCCTACAGCAACCCTTTCTTCTACATCATCATCGCCCAGCGGCACGGCAACCGCGCCTTTGCCGCGGCGTTGGAAGCCTCCGGCGGCCGTCTTTTCCGGGGGCAGATCATCTGCCGGGCCGACAACCCGTCGATCCGAACGGTGGCCGACTGCCGCGGCAAACGCTGGATTGCGGTCGACCCCAGCTCTTCCGGGGGCTATCTCTATCCCCTGGGCTTTTTCAAGGCCAACGGCATCGACGCCGCGGATTTTGCCGAGGTCGCGTTCGCCCCGGGCATTGGCGGCAAACAGGAACGGGTGGTCATGGCGGTTTTGGCCGGAAAATACGATATCGGCACCATCCGCGAGGGCGCCCTCGACGTGCTTGCGGACCGCATCAAACTGGCCGACCTGCGGGTGGTAGCCAGCACGCCCTGGTACCCGGGGTGGGTTTTTTCCGCCCGTGCCGGGCTGGACCCGCAGCTGCTGAACACGGTACAGACCGCCCTGCTGAAACTGGACCCGCAAGACCCCGAGGACCGTAAAATCCTGGAAGCCGCGGACCTGACCGGGATTGTGGCGGCCCAGGACCGGGACTTTGACAGCGTACGGCAGCTGGCCGAGCGCCTGGGTCTGACCCAGGCGCCGTGAACCGGACGCCGCCTGATACTGCCGGGGCATACCGCCCGTTGCGGCGTAACGAAAGGCCGCCATGCGCATCGGATTTCGCACAAAATTTTATATCGGTCTTTTTTCCATGCTGCTGCTGCTGGGGGTCATCACCTGCATCGTGGTCATTCGGGTGATGCAAACCGCGCTGCTGGAGGAGAACCGCAAGCTGGGGGTCGCCATCGGGATGGGCCTTGCGACCCAGGCCGTCGAGCCGACCCTGGCCATGGATTTTCTATTGCTCAGGTCCCTGATGATCGATACCCTGCACCTGGAAAAGGAGATCCGCTACGCCTTTATCCAGGATTCAGACGGCGCCCCCTTGGCCCACAGCTTCGAGGGCGGCTTCCCGCTGGCGCTTAAGACGGCCAACGCGGTCCCCACCGGCAAGCCCTATCAGGTCCGGATCCTGGATACGGGCGCAGAACTGGTCTACGACTACGCGCTCCCGATTCTGGCGGGGGAGGACCGCCTCGGCACGGTGCGCCTGGGCCTCTCGCGCAGCAGGGTGCGGCAGGCGGTGGGACACCTGGTCTGGGTCCTGGTGCTGTCCACGGGATTCGTCCTGCTGGTGGCCGGATTCGTTGGCACCGGCCTGCTGCGGCAGGTGACCTGGCGCATCGAGCGCCTGCGCCGCTCCACCGAAGAGGCCCTCAGGGGCAACCTCGAGGTCCACGCCGCACCGCCGCTCAAAAAGAACTGCTGGGAGATCATGGCCTGCAGCAACCAGGACTGCCCGGCCTATAGGGACCCTTACCACCGCTGCTGGTATCTGGCCGGTACCCGCTGCCCATACTGTGCGGCGGGCGAGTATGCCCAGAAAATCGGTGATTGCGCCCAGTGCCCGGTCTATCGACGCTGCGCCGGCGACGAGATCCAGACCCTTGCCGAAAGTTTCGATTCCATGGTTCTGTCGCTGCGCACCCACCTTGGCGACCTGCGCAGCGCCGAAAAAACCCTCAAGGATCAGCGCCAACTACTGCGCACCGTACTCGACGGCATCCCCGATTTCATTACCCTGCAGGACCGTTACGCCACCTACCGCGCGGTCAACAAGGCCTTCAGCCAGATCCTGGGCCGGCCCGCGGCGGAGATCGTCGGCAAGACCAACTTCGACCTCCTGCCGCGCCGCATGGCCGAAGCGTTCCACGCCGAGGACCAGTCCATCTACGCCACCGGAAAATCGCTGGTAAAGGAGACCCGCACCAAGACTTCCGCCGGCGAGCGCTGGTTTCACGTCGTCAAACTGCCCATATACGACGCCGACGGCCACCACGCGGGTTTTCTGTGCACCGGCCATGACATCACCGATCTCAAGCGGATTCAGGAACAGCTCTACCAGGCCCAGAAAATGGAGGCCATCGGCCAGCTGATCGCCGGCATCGCCCACGAAATCAACACCCCGCTGGGAATCGCGCTGGGTTTCGTGCAGGTGCTGCGGGAGGAGGTGGAAGCCGACAGCCAGATCGGGCAGGATCTCAAAACCATTGAAAAACAGGTCCAGGTCTGCAAGAAAATCGTCTCGGACCTGCTGAAATTCTCCCGTCAGAGCGACACCCGGCATTCACCGCTGGACATCAACGAGGCCGTCGAAGAGGTCCTCGCAGTGGTGGCCCATACCCTCAAGATCAACCGGGTGAAACTGGTCCGCCACTTGGCCGAAGACCTGCCGATCGTCATCGGGGACCGCGAAAAGCTCAAACAGGCCTTCATCAACCTGATCAACAACGCCTTTGACGCCATCGGCAGCGACGGCACCATCACCATCGCCAGCCGTTTCGATCCCGGGCCCCAGGAGGTGATCGTCACGGTGAGTGACACCGGCACGGGAATTCCGCCCGAAAAGAAGGACCGCATTTTCGAACCTTTTTTCACCACCAAGCCGGTGGGCAAAGGCACCGGCCTGGGGCTTTCACTGAGCTTCAGCATCGTGGAAGAGCACGGTGGCCGGCTGACGATCGAGAGCCCCACCGGCGGCCCGGCGGCCCCAGGCGGGGACATTCCCGGCGGCGCGACATTTGCCATCCGGTTGCCGGCGGCCCCGGCCAAGACAGCCGCCCCGGACGCCGGCGGGGGCGCGAGCCAACCCGCCGCGCAGGCAGCACACCCCGGCTGACACCACCCCAAGGCGGCTGCCGCCCGCTTCAGCGTGCAACAGTTTGCCAAACCCCCACGGGCAGCCACCCCACAGGAAGGAGATAATCATGGCGACGATCCTGGTGCTGGACGACGTATCCGATGCCGGCGCACTCATCCGGCGGATCCTGGAAAAGAAAGGCCACGCGATAGAGACCTTCACCGAGGAGGAGCAAGCCCTGGCGCGGATCCGCAAGGGCGGCGTGGACCTCGCGATCCTCGACATCAAGCTCAAGAAGATGAGCGGGGTCGAAGTCCTGGAGGAAATCAAGAAAATCGACCGCGGCATCAAGGTGATCATGCTGACCGGCTACCCCACCCTGGAAACCGCCCGGGAATCGGTCAAACTGGGGGCCAACGAGTACTGTGTCAAGCCCATCGACAAACTGGAGTTGGAGGAAAAGGTGGCCGGCGTCCTCAACGGTATCGGTTTTCAGCGCTGACCGCCCGTCAGGGCTGCAGGGGCCAGAAGATAGGCAGCACCAGCAGCACGGTCGCTGCCACCACCAGCGTAAGGCTCAGCCCCACCTTGAGGTAGTCGACAAAACGGTACCCGCCCGGCCCCATCACCATTACATTGGCCGGGTGGGAGATGGGGGTCATGAAGCTGGCGGAGGCCGCCAGCGCCATGGCCATCATCAGGGCATGCGGCGAGGCCTGGAGGTCGGCGGCGGTGGTCAGCACAATCGGCACCATCAGGACCACCAGCGCGGCCGTTGGGATAAAGCAGGTGGCGAGAAAGGTGAGCCCCATCAGCCCCCCGGCCACGGCCAGCGGCCCCAGCGGGCCGGCCACGGCCACGACCCCCTCGGCCAGATAGCGGGCCGCCCCGCTGGCATCCAAGGCCGAACCGAGGGGCAGCATGCCGGCAATCAGAAAGACGCCCTTCCACTCGATGGCCCGGTAGGCCTCCTCCATGCTGAGGCAGCGGGTCAGCACCATGCAGGCGGCCCCGATCACGGCCGCGATATAGATGGGCAGCCAGCCCATCACCACCGGCAGCAGCACCCCGCCCATCACGGCCACCGCAACGGGCGCCTTTTCGATTCGGGGCACCTCCTGGGCCGCTTCGGTCAACACCAGAAAATCGGGTTCACGCCCCAATATGCCGAGTTTACGCCGCGATCCATAGAGCAGCAGGGCGTCGCCCAAGCGCAGGGCCATGCTGCCGAGGTCCGAGCGGTAGGCCTTACCCTCCCGCCAGATGGCCAGCACGTTCAGGTTGTATTTTTCACGGAAATTCAACTGCCGCAGGGTTTTCCCAAACAGACCGGAGTGGGGTGCCAGCATGGCCTCGACCATTCCCACTTCCCCGCTTTCAAGCGATTTCGGCCCGATGCCGCCGGCCGTGTCGACCTCCAGTTGGCTGAGAGTGCGCAGAAAGAGAAGATCGTCCAGCCGCCCTTCGACCAGAAGCCGGTCGCCCGCCTGCAGAACCTCCTCCGAATCCGGCAGCCAGCGGGTTTCGTCCGCGCGGGTAATGGCCAGAACGGATACCCCCAGGGTCTCCCCCAGTCGGCTGTCCCCTAATTTTTGACCCACCAGCACCGATTCTTGAGGGACGCGCATGCCCAGCAGCCGGTCCTGGAGCTGGTAGTCGGCCTGCAGTTCCGCGGCTGAGATGGGCTGCATCGCGGTCAGCCCCGGCTCCGCCCGCAGGCGCTCCAGGTGTTCGCCGGTGCCCTGGAGCAGCAGCACGTCGCCGTCGAACAGAATCCGGTCCTGAAGATGGGTGCGGTAGCGCTTGGCCCCCCGCCGGACGGCCAGCACATAGACCCCGAAGCGGCTGCGAAAAGCCATTTCATTGAGGGTTTTTCCGGCCAAGGGCCCCCCCACGGTCAAGGTGGCCGCGGCCACCTGCATGCCATTGGAAAAAAAGCGGGTCAGGTCGACCGCGTCTTTTTCGATATTCAGCTCGCTCCAGTGCAGCAGCTCGCTCTGGAGCTGCTGCAGCCGCCCCAGACGCCCTTCGACGATCAGGCAGTCCCCGGCCTGGAGCACCTCGGTCGGCCCCGGCGCCAGCAGGGTCCGATCCCGGCGTGTAATGCCCACCACGTTCAGACCCAACACGGTCCCCAACCGGCTTTCGGCGAGACTCTTGCCCACCAGACCGACCCCGGCCGGCACGCGCAGCCGGAACATGCGATCCCCCAGGCCGTATTGGACCCGCAGATCGATCCCACCGCCCGCTTCGGGCGCCCGGTGGGTCGGCAGAAGCCGCCGGCCGATCAGCGCCATGAAAAGGGTCCCGACGATCATCACGATCAGCCCGACAGGCGTGAAGTCGAACATTGTAAAGGGGGTCAAGCCATTGTCGCGCAGGGCTTCACTGACCAGGATGTTGGGCGGGGTGCCGATCTGGGTGGTCAGCCCGCCCAGCAGCGACCCGTAGGCCAGCGGCAGGAGCAGCCGCGAGGGGGGCCGCTGGGTCTGACGGGCAATATCCATCACCACCGGCAGCATCAGGGCGGCCACGGCCACGTTGTTCATCACGGCCGACATCCCGCCGGCGCTGAGCATGATTACCGCCACCAGCCAGGTTTCACTGCTGCCGGATAGCCTCAGCACCACCCGGCCGACGACGTTGCCCACCCCGGTGCGGGTGAGCCCTCCGCTCAGGATGAAGACCGCCCAGACCGTCACCACCGCGGGGTTGCTGAACCCGGCAAGGGCGTCGATCGGCTGGACCAACCCGCTGACCGCGACGGCACCTAAAACCAGCAGGGCGGTCACCTCCATCGGAATCCACTCGGTCACGAGCAACACCACGGCCACCAACAGAATCGACAGCACCATTGCAATGGGATAGGTCACGCGCAGCCCTCCTTTCGGTTTTTACGGGATCACCCCCGGTCTGCTCCGGCTTCCGGCAAACGGCGCTGCGCGCCACCCCCGGAGGCTGGCCGTCCCAAGCCTGCCCCCCACGGGTTGACAGGCTCTCGGCGGCTTTCTATAGTGCCGCTTCCGGTTTGACCGGGCCGGCACCCAAACAGGAGACACACCATGGCCTTCAGGTTCTGCCCGCGCTGCGGGGGCCGCCTGCAGCCGCGCGACGCGCAGGAACGCGAGCGCCCCTTCTGCGTTGCCTGCAACCACACCTACTACCGCAACCCCACCGTCGGGGTGGCCGTGGTGCTGCTGCGGCAGGGGCGTTTGCTGCTGGTCCAGCGTCGGGGCTCCTACGCCGGCCAGTGGTGCATTCCCTGCGGGCACGTGGAGTGGGACGAGGAGGTTCGCGCAGCGGCGCGCCGGGAGTTCCGCGAGGAAACCGGCCTCACGGTCGCGATCGGTCCGGTATTCGCGGTGCACTCCAATTTCCACAACCCGCGCCAGCACACCGTGGGCATCTGGTTCTGGGGCCGTTTTGCGGGCGGCCGCCTGGCCCCCGGGTCCGACGCGCGGGACGCCGCTTTTTTTGCGCTGGACGATCTGCCCTCAGCCATGGCCTTTCCGACCGACCAGCTGGTGTGCGCCGCGCTCAGGCGACTGCAGCAGGCAAACCAGCTGCCGTCGCCTGGGAGAGACTGAACCAAAGGGGGGCGAAATCGCCGGTCCCCCGCCACCCGACTGCTGCGGGCGGCCGCCTGGAGCGCCCCCGGGAGAATCCCAAGATGCTGGTATATTTTAAGATCCTTATTTTACTGTGGGCAATCAATCTGACGCCCGCACTGCTGACCTACTACTTTGATCAGCGCTGGGGCCGACCCCTGGACGGCGGGCGGCGCTGGCGCGACGGCAGGCCGCTGCTGGGCAGCCACAAAACCATCCGGGGGCTGCTGGGCGGCGTGGCAACGGGCGCGGTTGCAGGGCTTTATCTGGGCTTTCCGGCCTGGCTGGGGTTGGCTGCGGGCCTGCTGAGCATGGCCGGCGACCTGCTCTCCAGCTTTCTGAAGCGCCGCCTGGGAAAGACCAGCGGCGCCGTGGTCCCCGGACTGGATCAGGTCTTCGAAGGCGGCCTGCCCTTTGCCGTGTTGGGCCCCTTTTTCGGCTTGAGCGCCGCCGCGTTGCTCGGGCTGGTGCTGATCTTCAGCCTCGCGGCCTTCTGCGCCTCATGGTTTCTGCAACACATTCTTTTGACCCGACCATTTGAAAACTACCACCGCCGCCTGCGGATCCGCACCCGTTTTCGCGAATGGCGGGCCTGCCAGATCTCCAACAACCCGTTGCACCCCTTTTTGAACTTCGAGCACGCCTTCTATTATCACTTTCTGCTGAAAACGGTTTTCCAGCTGATGGGCCTCTACCGCAGGGGCGTCCAAAATGCCCTGGAAATTGAACCCCACAGCCTGCGCCTGCGCCCCGCGGGGCTGCCGCGGGCCTTTGATGGCTACACAATCCTCTTTCTTTCGGATCTCCACCTGGACGGTCTGGAGGGGCTGACGGAAAAAATCCGCGGCCTCGTCGCGGACCAACCGGTGGATCTCTGTCTGCTGGGGGGGGATTTTCGGACGGAACTCTCCGGACCCTATACCCGCGCCGTCTCCCACCTGGAGCGGCTGATCCCGGCGATCCAGGCCAGGGACGGCATCTATGCGGTTATCGGCAACCACGACTGTCTGGAAATGCTCGAACCCCTGCATGCCATCGGCATCCGGTTTCTGTTGAACGAATCCCTGGCCATCCAACGCGACGGTGCCCGTTTGTGGCTGGTGGGAGTGGACGACCCGCATTACTATCAGGCCCAGGACCTGCCCCGGGCATTCGAAGGGGTGCCTCAGGAGGATTTTATCGTCTTTCTGGCCCATTCGCCGGAACTCTACCGGGAGGCCGCCGCGAAGGGGGCCGACGTCTACCTCTGCGGCCACACCCACGGCGGCCAGATCCAGCTGCCCGCAATCGGCCCCGTCTTCACCCACAGCCGGGCGCCGCGGCGCATCAGCGTCGGCTCGTGGACCCACGACGGCATGCTCGGTTATACCAGTTTCGGGGTTGGGGTGTCCGGTATCCCGGTGCGCTTCGGCACCCGGGGCGAAGTCCTGCGGCTCACCCTGCGTACGCCATAAGGCCGCCCATCAACGACTGACCGGGCTTTAAGCGCAGGTGCTGTCCAAGACCTCGCGCACCTTTGCCCCGAGACGTTTCATGTCGAAGGGCTTCTGAATGAACCCGCTGCATCCCCGCTGCAGGATGTCCGCGGCGCGCTCGTCCAGGCTGTAACCGCTTGACAGCAGCACCCTGACCCCGGGGTTGAGCGCCCGCAGCCGGTCAAAGGCTTCTCCCCCGCTCATTTCCGGCATGATCATGTCCAGGATCACCAGACGAATGCGGTCCCGCTGACGGCGGAAGACCACCAGCGCCTCGGCGCCGCTGGCGGCGGTGAGCACCGAGTAGCCCATTTTTTCCAGCATGGCGCGTCCGACCTCGGTGATCATGGCCTCGTCATCCACCAGCAAAACGGTTTCCGCTCCGCCTGGAGCGTGCTCGGGCCGGGGGAGTGATGCAGCGCTCCCCCCGGGCTGGCGGGTCGGCAGATAAAGGGTGAAGGTGCTGCCCTGCCCTTTCCGGCTTTGCACCTGAATAAACCCCCCGTGGTTGGAGATGATGCCGTAAGCCGAGGCAAGCCCCAGGCCGGTTCCGCGGCCGATTTCCTTGGTGGTGAAAAAGGGGTCGAAAATCCGCTGCCGGATGGCCTCGTCCATCCCGGTGCCGGTGTCGGCAATGCCGACCCGCACGTAACGACCGGCCGGCAGATGGTGGGGGCGGATAAAATCCTCGTCCAACTCCACGTTTTGAGTGTCGATCCGCAAGTCCCCGCCCTGGGGCATCGCCTGGGCGGCGTTGACGAAAATATTCAGCAGCGCCTGCTGAATCTGCCCCTGATCCACCTCGGTGATCCAGATGTTTTCCTGGCAGCGGACGTCGATCTGGATCTCCTTGCGGGTCCGGCCGAAAAGCCTGACGGTTTTGCCTAAAATGGCGTTTAAATCAGCGGCCCGCACCTCGTACTTGCCCCCCCGGGTCATGCCCAGCAGCTGGCGGGTCAGCTCGGCGGCGTTCTCGATATAGGTCTCGATTTTCTTGAGCTTCGGATAGGCGCTCTGCTCCCGGTCGGTGGTGAGCAGAATCAGCGAAATATTCCCCTGGATGCCCATTAACAGATTGTTGAAATCATGGGCAATACCACCGGACAGGGTGGCCATTGCCTCCATCTTCTGAACCTGGCGGATATGGTCTTCGAGATGCCGCTGGCGGGTGATGTCACGGCCCAGCTGCAGGCTGGCAGGCTTTCCCTCCCAGGTGATGGGCACGGTGTTGAGATGCAGCCAGAGGACGCCCCCCGAGCGAGTGCTCATCTGGGCGGTAAAGACCGTCTGGACCTCGCTGCCGTCCTGCAGGGCCGCATCTTCCGGCGCCGTTGCTTCGGTGCGCAGAACCGCGGACAGCGGCATCTTTTCCAGTTCCGCGGCGCTGTATCCGCTCAAGCGCTGGGTGGTGGGGTTGGCATAGCGAATGACATCGTCCTGAACCACGAAAATGGCGTCGTTGGCGTTTTCCACCAGCAGCCGGTATTTCTTTTCCGATTCGGCCAACGCCTGCTCGGCACTGAGCAGGTCCTCGATTTCGCGGCCGACCGTCAGGGTGTGCGGCTCGCCGCCGAGCATGATGCGGTTGGCCGAAATCAGTCCGGTGCGGCAGCTGCCGTCCTTGTAGCGAAAGCGGGCCTTGAGGTTCTTGACGTGGCCCTGGCGGGACAAGCCCGCCGCCAGGCGCCGCCGGTCCTCAGGGTCGGCCCAGATCCGAATGTCGCGGGCGGGGCGCCCCAAAACCTCCTGCCGCTGGTAGCCGGTCAGCGCGGTGAACCCCTCATTGACATCGATGAACTGCCCGTCGACCCCGCGGCTGAGCGTGATGGCGTCGGGGCTGGTTTCGAATGCCGTGCGGAACCGCTCCTCGCTGTCCCAGAGGGCCGCCAGCGCCCGCTTGCGCTCGGTAATATCACTGACGCAGACAATCAGGTGGCAAAACCGCGACTTCTCCCGGGGGATGCTGACCTGCATCAGAATCTCGATCTCTTCACCCGCCAGGGTCCGATTGACCGCTTCGCCCTCGAAGCTGGGACGCCCTTCGGCAATCGCCAGCAGCAGATCCCGCAGTGTGTCAAAGGAGCCCGGTGCCAGGACCTTTTCCAGGCCGCCCAACAGCTGGTGCTTGTCCCCCGCACGGTAGAGGGCCAGGGTGGCGTCGTTGACGTCCAGCACCCGGATCAGGCTGGCAGCCCTGCGGACAAATTCGGGGTGCGCGGCCAGGTAGTTTGCAAAAGCCCCCCTGCCGGTCTGCCCCACGACCTCGTCGATGGCCGCGCGCACTGCCGCAAAATCCTCCTCCCAGATGGACACCGCCGAGGTTTTGAATATCTGGCGGTAGCGTTCTTCGCTTTCCCGCAGGGCCGTCTCCACCCGCCGCCGCTCGCTGATTTCAGCCTCCAGGCGCTGATTGGCCGCCATCAGGGCGGCGGTGCGCGCCGCGACCCGCCCCTCCAGTTCCTCCCCGGCGCGGCGCAGCTGTCTGCGGGCCTCCTTGCGCGAAATTTCCAGCGCCACGAGATTGCCGATCAGCGACAGGGTGTCGAGGTCGGACTGTGCGAAATAGCTCATGCTGCGGTTGAAGGCATAAAAGACGCCCAGGACCCTGCGCCCCATCTGGATCGGGGCGGCCATCCCGGAGACCAGGCCTTCGGCTTCGATAAGTTCGTCCTGGACAGGATCGAACTGTTCTGCATTGGCGTAGTTTTTGACAATAAAGCCCCGACCACTGCGGGTCACCAGGCCCCCCAGGCCCTTTCCGGCCGGCACCCGCAGCCCTCCGAAGCGCTGGTCGCGGATCCCGGAATAGGTCTGCATGACCAGTCCCCCGCTTTCATGCTCGAGGCGCATGATGTTGGCGGTATCGGTGCACAGCAGCTCACGGCAGCGGTCCACGGCCAGTTGAAGGTTTTGTTCCAGACGGCGGTCAGCGGTCATGGCCGTCGCCAGGTCATATAAGATCCGGAACTTCCTGAGCTCGTTCTCCAACCCGGCTTCGACCCGCAGCCGCTCCGCGTGTTCGCGCTCGAAGTGCCGCAACTGGTGCGCCAGTTCCTCGTATGATGGTTTATAAGACATGACAGCGATGTTCCATATCAAATTCCGAAAGTCTATAAGGACCAACCATTTGAATTTATGAGGCTATTAGACATTCACGATTTTGAACCGGCCGGAATGGGCTCACGGTGAAAGATCCCGAAAAAAAGACTGCCGCACAGCATCACCCCACAGCCAAGGGCAAAGGCATGGCGCAGCTCGAAGAAATCCATCATCACCCCGGCCAACAAAGCCCCGACGAGCATTCCCATGCTATGGGCCATGGTGAGCAGCCCCATCACCGCCCCCATGGCCGCGGTGCGGTGGCCCTTGATAACCGCCAGCGCCATCAGCGCCGGCATGGCCACGCCGCCGCCGATGCCGAAGAGCACGTTGACGGCGAAAAGGCTCCAGAACCCCCGCGTCCAGCTGAAGCCCAAAATCGCCGCGCTGACCATCAGGCTGCCGCACAGAATCATGGCCGGTCGATTGAGCCGGTCCGCCAGATACCCCATCGGGACGTGAATCAGGCCGCTGATGAAGACCCCGAGCATCACCAGGACCCCGATGGCCGAGCTGGTCAGGGCAAATTCACTGTCGGCAAAAATCGGCAGAAAGCCCCAGATGATCCCGATGCAGGCGGTATAGGCAAACCGCAGGGCGAAAAGAGCCGCAATCTGGCGGTCGTGCAGCAGGAGTTTCCAGGAGAAGGCCGCCTTGGGCCGACTGCCGACCTGCTCGCTGCGCGTGGACGGCAGAAACAGCAGGCTGGCAATGCACCCGATGAGCGCCAGGGCACCCATACAGCCAAAGGCGGCGTTGAGGCTGAAGCGGTCACTGATCATGCCACCGGCCAGCGGCCCGGCGCTCAGCCCCCAGAAAACCGACATATTGAAAAGCCCCATGGACAGACCTTCGTTTCCAGCAGGGGTGATGTCACCCACATAGGCCTGGCTGACCGGCATGATCATGGCGGAGGCGATGCCCTGGAAGAAGCGCACCAGGATCAGGGTCTCAACACTGCTGGCAAACATGAAGGCCAGCGAGATGAGGGCATAACAGAGGAGTCCGCAGACGATAAACGGCTTGCGCCCCCTGCGGTCCGAGAGCCGGCCGAAAAAAGGCAGCAGAAAGGTTCGTGACAGGGAAAAGGCGCCGAAAATCATCCCGATGTACAATCCGCTGGCCCCCATGCTGCGGGCATATACCGGCAGCAGGGGCACCACAATGCCGACCCCCATAATAGCGGCAAAAATCGAGAAGAAAAGAACCCCGAACACCCTGCGGTTGCGTCTATCCATGTCGTTGGGGCATCAGGCCGATCCGCAAGCGCGGCATTTTTGTATGGTTTCAATCGTGTAAGAGGCCCAAAACCGCTCTGGAGAGCCCGAGGGTTTCATAAAAAGCGCCACTTTACGGCGCGGCAATCTCAATGAGCGTGGAGAGCTTTAGGAACACCGCAGCAACTGCGGGATGAAGCGCACGGCTATCTAAAACTGGCTGCGGTCGGCGCCTTCAGCTCCGGTTCAGCCGCAGTTAGCATCGCTAACGGCGGTTTTTAGCAGACAGTTTTTCTATTTTCCAGAAATTTTAGCCCGGGGCACCCGCATTGGGCCCTCAGGGCAAGAAAGTCGTCGCTATCACAAACAGGCCGAAATTGCATGGCAATTATCGGGGGAAATAACGATCTTAAAAATTTCGGGAAGGCTGATCTGTAACTGTGAGCAGGGCCAGGCGACGCTGACAGCCTGGTGCGACGGCCCGTGGGCAGTGGGTAGCATACCGGCCGGCACCCAACGCGTCGCGGAAAGGGCGGGCGGAAAAACGGGCGGCGGCGGCGGAAATGCCGTGCAGTCCGACACAGCACCCGGCGCATGCGCCGGGTGCTGTTTTTACGCAGGCCTTATCCCAAAGGGCTCTCGACAAACTCGAGCTCGACGCGCCGGTTGGCACCACGCCCCTCGGGCGTTTCGTTGGATGCGACGGGGTCAGCCGGCCCCATGCCGATGGCCTCGATCCGCTCGGCGCCGACCCCCTTGCCGACCAGGTAGCTTTTTACGATATGCGCCCTGAAACGCGACAGCCACGTGTTGTAGCTGGCAGCACCGACATTGTCGGTATACCCCTTGATGGTGACGCGGACCTCGGGGTTGCGGGCGAGCACTTCGGCCGCCAGGTCGAGGGTCGCGTAAGCGTCGTTGGACATTTCATTGGAATTGTACATGAAATAGACCCGCATTTTTTCGGCCGGCACCGGCGCCGGGGGGGCGGGCGCGGCACTGGATACAGGGGTGCGGGTTTCCGCGCGCGGCGCACCAACCGCCCCGCCAGCGTTGCCGGCGTCGGGCAGCGGGGTGGGCTGCTGGCCGTCTGCCGCCGGGGCCGTCGCCGGGGAGGGGGCCGCGGCCGCGTCGGCCGATTGGTCGGTCTGGGAGGCCACTGCCGAGGGTGTATCATTTTCAGTGCCAGCCTCGCGGTTCACCCCGACGGCCTGTGGCGCCGGATAATCGCGGCGGCCGCCGTAAGGCGAATAGCGGTCCTGGAGCAAAAGAAAGCCGATAAAAATCAGCAACACCAGCACCAGCAGGCCGATGTAGCGGTCGCGCGGAGGCTGGGCGGCCTGCGGCGGCGGTGCCGGCGCTGCATCCGCGGCAATGGCGACACTATCCGGATAACCGCCGCCCGCCGCCTGCGGCAGCGGCGCCAACGGCTGCACGGGATCCGGCGCGGGGGCATGGGACTTGATTTCAAGCTCCCGGGCGCATTCCTGGATGATCTGCGAGCCGATGGTCTTGGCCTCCTCGACATACCCCGTCAACAGCGCCAGATCGCAGATGATATTGATCAGCCGGGGGTAGCCGCCGGAGAATTCAAATACGCTGCGCATGGCGCCCGCGTCGAAAATTCTGCCCTCCTGCCCGGCAATCTGGAGGCGGTAGCGGATGTACTGGCCGGTTTCCTTCTCGGTGAGCGCCTGGATGTTGTAGTTCAGCGTGATGCGCTGCCGCAGGGCGCGGTTCTCGCGTTTGAGCAGGGTGCCGTTGAACTCGCTTTGGCCCACGAAGAAAATGTTGAGCAGCTTGGTTTCCTGCTTCTCGATGTTGGAGAGCAGACGGATCTCCTCCAGAATTTCATATTGCAGGCGCTGGGCCTCATCGACGATCAGCAGCACTTTCTGGTTGCGGGAGTAAACCTGGTGAAGAAACTGCTTGAAGCGGATCAGAAACGCGCCCTTGGAGGTGAAGGTCGTACCGATCTGGAAAGCGTCGGCGACAAAATTGTAAAAATCCAGGGGCTCCAGATCCGGATCGAAAATCGTGGCCACCAGGACATTGTCCCCCAGTTGGCTGACCAGGGCGTTGATCAGGGTGGTTTTACCGGTCCCCACGTCGCCGGTCAGCAGCAAAAAGCCCTTGTTGTCGAGAATTCCGTACTTGAGGGTGGCCAGGGCCTCCTTGTGTTTTTCACCCATCCACAGGAAGCGGGGGTCGGTGGATATTTGAAACGGCTTGACCTTGAGGTCGTAAAAGTCCAGGTACATGGGGTAATCCCGATGGGTCCTTGAAAAGGGTTGGGGTCCGGAAAATCAGCCGGCTTGCAGGTCGTTGAGAACCCCCTCCACCTGCTGGCGGATCTCGTGCAGGCGCTCCGCCGAGAGCGCCTCGAAGCGCAGAACCAGGGCCGGCTGGGTGTTGGAGGCGCGCACCAGCCCCCAGCCGTCTTCGAAGCGCACCCGCACACCATCGATATCGATGACGTCGTGGCGCCGCCGAAAATGGTCGGTGATGCGCGCGACCAGACCGAACTTGCGGTCGTCGGGGCAGGCAACCCGAATCTCGGGGGTGCTGAAGGTGCGGGGCACGTCCGCGAGGAGCTCGGGAATGCGCCGGCCGGTGGCCGCCAGGATCTCCAGCAGGCGACAGGCGGCGTAAAGTGCGTCGTCGTAGCCCAGGTAGCGGTCGGCGAAGAAGAT
>JAWOJK010000280.1:0-7149 GCA_046481705.1 Desulfobacterales bacterium
GATTCGCTGAAGATAAATACAAAGGCGAAGAGAAACTCATTCCAGGCAGTGGTGAAAGCAAATAAGGTCACAGCGCCCAGTGCAGGTGCAGCTAGCGGCAGCGTAATACGCCAGAATGCCCCCAGGCGACTCGCCCCGTCAATCATGGCTGCTTCTTCAAGCTCCACAGGAATTGAGCAGTGCCAGAATCCGCGCAGCGAGAGGATGTCCACCGATAGGTTCTCGAAATCCCGGACCCGCGGCTTGCGCGAAAACGCCTCCACCAGACCCGAAACCCAGCCGGCGGCGATCATGGGGTTGAGGGAGGTCAGGGGGGCCGCCAGGACCGAGGAGAGGATCGTCAGCGGATGGGCCAGCGCGATCAGCGCCCCCAGACCGGCCAGGAGGCCGTTGGCCAGCACCCACCAGGTGATCATGTCGGCGCCGGCGGCCGCGCCGCCGCGGAAAAACCCCGCCACCATCAGCAGCAGGATGCCGCCCGGGAGCAGCCATTTGATCATGCCCGACAGGCGGTTTTTGGGGGGCAGGGCGGCCAGGGCGTCCAAATCGACGGGGGTCTGCCAGAGGGCCTTGATGCCCGGCACATGCCCGGCGCCGACCACCGCCACGATCCTGCACCCCGGGGCGGTTCGGATCTTTTCGGCCAGGAAGCCGTCGCGTTCATCGATCAGGATTTCTTTGATCACCGGAAGCGAGCGGCCGAGCTCCGCCAGGACGGACTGCAGCATGTCTTCCTGCTTCATCCGCTCGATGTCGGCCTCCTGGATCTCATCGGCCTGCCCCAGCGACAGGACCAGCTGCAGGATCAGCTTGACTTTGCCCCAAAGGCCCAGGAAACGCCAGACGCGGCCCAGGGTTGTACGGATGTCGCGGTCGGCCAGATGGATGCCGGCGCCGGCGGCCGTGGCGGCCTCGATGGCGCTGAGCATCTCCTGACCGGGGGTGACGTCCAGTTTTGCCGCAATCCGTTTCTGGAAAGAGGCCAGCATCAGGTTGGCGAGGAGCAAGAACGCTTTTTTTTCCTTGATCACCTTGATGATGTCCATATCCTGCCAGGCGTTTTTCTGCTGGATCGCCTGGTAGCGCGCGGGGCAGAGCTCCACGCAGACCGTGTCCGGTTTTTCGGCCGCAATCACCGACGTGACGAGTTCCGCGCTTTCTCTGGACACGTGGGCGGTGCCGATCAGGGTGATGGTTTTGTCGCCGTAGCTCAAGCGGTGAATCATGGGGTTTTCGATGGTCGACATGGGGCGCTCATCCTTACGGTTGGTGTACGCTGCATGCAAAAATAAATCTGAGTCTAATGCATCTGCCGGGTTGTGGCAAGCGCCAAGGGGTGGCGGCCGTCCGCCGAAATCCGAGCGAAAGGACCCAAGAAATGTCGGATAAGATCGTTTCATTGGAAAAGCGGGATGCCGCATTGCAAAAGGACCTGGAGCGGCTGGTGCAAATCCTGCCGGCCCGCCATCAGGAAGACGGCGACCTCCGGCACCTGATCGCCTTTCGGCTGAAACTCGACGGTTTCACCCCGACTCGCAGCTATATCGTCCGCAAGATCCGGGAAATGAATGCCTGTGGCTTCAGCGGCCGGATGTTCGACTATCTGAAGGATGATCAGGCTGAAAACGCCTGCAGGGCACAACACCCGGGGTTTACCGATAATATCCCGTGACGCAACCCCCCGGTTTCGACGGGGGAACAGAAAGGAGGCGGCCGATGGAAAAAAAGGTCCTGCTGGCGGTCGACGATTCGCTGCATGCCAAGAACGCCGTTGATTATGCCGTCCGGGTTGGCGCCGTCGCCCGGGATCTCTCCTACACCCTTTTCTGCGTGCAGCCCGGCATTTCGCAGTTTCTCCTGGAGGAGGCGCGCACCAGCTCCCAGGCCAATGCGGAGCTCAAAAAGGTCATCCGCAAAAACACCGCCGATGCCCGCGGGATTCTGGAAAAGCTCAAGGAGCACATGGTCCGTTCGGGCGTCGACGCGGCCCGCATCGAACTGCAAACCGAACCCAAGGCCCAGGGACGCGCCAAGGATATCATCGAGCGCGGCCAGCAGGGCCTATTCGATGCCATCGTGGTGGGGCGCAGGGGGCTGACCCGAACCCAGAAGTTCTTTATGGGCAGCCTGACCACCAACCTGGTGGAGCACTCGCGGGTCATCCCGCTCTGGGTTGTGGATGGCGAGGTGACCGCTGCGGGCATCATCCTGGCCGTGGACGGCTCTGAAAGCTCCCTGCGGGCCGTCGATCACCTCAGCTTCATGCTCAGCGGGCTGCCTGCGGAGAGCCGGATCGCCCTTTTTCATGTGCCCCCCCGGGCGGCGGACTACTGCGTGGTGGATTTTGACGAGCGCGACAGCGCCATCGACGCGGTGGTGACCCAGGGGGACCGCCGCTGCGTGGACCAGTTTTATGCCCACGCCTTCAAAAAGTTCAAGCAGGCCGGGATCGCCGAAGCGCAGATTCAGCTGAAAACCCATGGGCGCACCGCGAATGTCGGCAAGGCGATTCTGGCCGAGGTCCGCAAGGGCGATTACGGCACGCTGGTCATCGGCCGGCGGGGGCTTAGCCGGGCATTTTTCATGGGCAGCGTCTCGCGCTATGTGATCGAGAAGGTCTCCGGTCGGGCCCTCTGGATCGTCTCCTGAGACCGTTCGGAGGCCGGCATTCTTTCTCCAGCCCATGGGGCGGCCGCAGCACCGCGTTGAACCAAGGCCCGGCGGCGATCGGCAATCCCGCCCCTGGCGGCAAGGGCGTTGCCGGCCTTCGGCGGGATGCGGGAGGATCGATGCAGATCGAGGTGAACTGTTATGCGGGCTACCGCGGCGAAGAAACCCCGCGCCGGATCCGGTTGGGAGCGGTGACGGTGGCGGTTTGCGAAATTCTGGACCGCTGGCTGGCGCCGGACCACCGTTACTTCAAGTTTCTGGGAGACGACGGTGCGCGCTACATCGTCCGTCACGACAGTCGTCGCGGCGGCTGGGAGTTGGTGTTTTACCAGCATCGGGAGCAGCGCGCCGGGCCGGTAGGGGACGCCGGTGGCCCGCCGCTGTGCCGGCCCCCGGGCGATCAGGGGGAGTAGGGGTCCACGGCGGGGCCGCTGAAATAGCCCCGCTCAGGGTGCCAGGCCCGAATGTGGATCTGGCGCGGAAAGGCCCGGGACTTGAAGGTGGACGTCCCCAGCAGGAGGCGCAGGCACTCCTGGATGCCTTCCGACATGGTCGGGTGCGGGTAAAAGGAGTTGACCACGTCCTTGAGCCCCTTGCCCTGATCCATCAGCAGCGCGATCGACATGATCGTACTGGATGCCTGGGGGCCTGCCGCCCGCATGCCGAGGATTTTCTGCTGGCCGTCATCGCTGACGATGATTTTGACGAATCCGTCCAGGGCGCGCATGGCCATCGCCCGGCTCAGCAGGCTGATGGCGTAGTAGGCCACGCGGTAGGGGATCCGGTTTTTCTGGCAGGCTTTTTCGTTGAGGCCCACCGCCGCCACGGCCGGATCAAAAAACATGATGGTGGTCATGTTGTGGTAGTTGAAGGCCTGGCGGGGGCTGCCAAACATGTTGTGGACCGCCGTGCGGGCCTCCATTTCGGCCATGTTCACCAGGGCCGGGTGCGGGGTGACGTCGCCGGCCGCGTAGATGTTGTCTTTGACGCGGCAGTAGGCGTCGGTTTCCAGAAACCCCCGCACGTTGGGGCGGATGCCGAACAGCTCGAGGTTGAGCCCCGCGAGGTTGGGGTTCCGGCCGATGGAGATCAGGACCGTGTCGACTTCCACGATTTCGGCGTGGCCGTCTGAAAAATCCAGGGTCACTTCCAGGTGGTCGGGTCCGGTCTGGATGCGTCGCAGCATCGCCGCGTGGAAGATCTCGACCCCGCGCTTTTCCAGGCTGGCGTTGACGAAGGCGCTGACGTCGGTGTCTTCGAAGGGCACCACCCGCTCCTGGTGGTCCACCAGATAAAGCTTGGTCTGGCCGAAATTGGAAAAGATGGTGGCGTACTCGCACCCCGTGATGCCGGCGCCGATGATCATCAGGCGGCGGGGGAAGGCCTTGAGGTTCAGAACGCCGTCGGAGTTGATGATCCGCGTCTGGTCGGTGCGGATATTGGGGAAATCCCGCGGGCGCGAGCCGGTGGCGATCAGAAAAAAATCCGCCCGGAGCTCCTCGCGCCGGCCGTCGGGGTAGGCGACGGCGAGGCTGGTGGCGGAGCGCAGTGTGCCGCGTCCGCGCTTGAGGGTCAGGGACCCGGCGCCGGGCCAGCGGCCCGGGGAGAAGGTCTCGATCTGGGAGAGCATCTGGTATTGCTTCTCCTTGACCGCCTGGAGTACGGTGTTGCGCAGCGCGGGGTAATCGACCCGCAGGTCGCCCGCACGGTAGCCCCGATCGATCTTGGCCGCAATGGCGAAATCCTTGGCCAGCTCCCACATGGTCTTGGAGGCCAGCGCCCCCCACATCACGCCGGTGCCGCCGATTTCGCCCGCCTCGACGATGCACACGTGCCGGCCCATGTCGAGCGCGCTCATGGCGGCGGCAAATCCGCCGGGGCCGCAGCCGATGACACACAGATCGAATTTGTCCGGGGCGTTGACCGTCATGTTGTCCTGCCGGGGGAGGGGGGATGGGGGCGGCGCCCCAGACTGGGGATACCCGATTTCAATCGGGTTATAGGCAAAAGCCGCGCCCAGGTCAATAGCGTCACGTGCCGGGCGGACGTCGCAGTCCAGGCGGGCCGCCAGCCGACGCGGCGGCCTGCATCGCCCAGCCTGCCATCCGTCCCGAAGTGCCAAAACCAAAGCAAGGAGGGGCCGTATGAGCCTGCGCAGTTTTACGATCTACGACATCTTTCAACGCAATGCCGATCTTTTCGCAACCGACACCGCCCTGGTCTGCGGAGACAAGCGCATCAGCTTCGCTGAGCTGCGTGCCCGGGTGGATCGGCTCGCAGCCGGTCTGGCGGCCGAAGGGCTCGGCAAGGGCGACCGGGTGGCCATCCTGGGGCTCAACTGCCACCGCTTTTTCTACCTGTTCGGGGCCGCTGCTGCCCTCGGGGCCGTCGTGGTGCCCATCAACTGGCGCCTTGCGACCGATGAGATCCGCTTTATCCTGGCGGACGCCGCTCCCAAGGTCACGCTGCTGGACGCGGCGCACGCCCCCCGGGTGCAGGCCCTGGCCGCCGCCGGCGCCGTGACCGGGCGGCTCTTCGGCTTTGACGAGCGTGTCGCCGGGCTGCCCGCCATGCAACGCCTGGCGGCCGACGCCGCCCCGGCGCCCGCGGCGGTCAGCTCCGACGATCCCTACCTGATCATCTACACCGCCGCGGTGGACGGCCGCCCCCGGGGAGCGGTGCTCAGCCACGGCAACCTGGTCAGCGCCAACCTCCAGACGGCGGTGACCATGGGCCTCACCCGGCAGGACGCCTTCCTCAACATGCTGCCGCTGTTCCACATCACCGATCTCAACCTGGCGCTGGCGGTGATGCACGTCGGCGGCAAAAACGTGGTGGCCGAAAAATTCGACGCCCCCCAGACCCTGGCGCTGACCGCCGCCGAGAGGATCAGCGTGCTGGGGAGTTTTCCGCCGATTTTGGCGAGGCTGCTGGACGAAATGACCCACGGCGACTATGATGTGAGCTCCCTGCGGCACGTCAAAGGCATCGACAATCCGGAGACCATTCGACGCTTCCAGGCGCTCACCGGCGGCACCTTCTGGATCCTTTACGGCCAGAGTGAAACCACCGGATCCGTGACCCTCGGTCCCGCCCTGGAGCGACCCGGGGCCGCCGGCCGGCAGCTGCCGATGGTGCGGATGCGTCTGGTGGACGACGCCGACCGCCCGGTTGCCGTCGGTCAAAAAGGTGAAATCACCGTCCAGGGGCCCTTGGTTTTCCAGGGTTTCTGGCATCAGGCCGAGGTCAACAAGGTCACGTTTCGCAACGGCTGGCACCACACCGGTGACCTGGGGCGGCTGGACAGCGACGGCTATCTGTGGTTCGAGGGGCGCAAACCGGAAAAGGAGCTGATCAAACCGGGCGGGGAGAACGTCTATCCGGCGGAGGTCGAAAGCGTCATTCTGGAACATCCCGCGGTGGCGGAAGTGGCGGTCATCGGCGTGCCGGACCCGCAGTTCGGCGAGGGGATCAAGGCCGTCTGTGTGCTCAAGCCCGGTGCGGGCTTGAGCGCCGATGAGCTGGTGGCCTTCGTGGCGGCCAAAATCGCGCGCTACAAGAAACCCCGCTACGTGGAATTTGCGGCGGCGTTACCTAAAACCGCCGCGGGGCAGGTTGACCGCCCCCAGGTCAAGGCCCTCTTCGGCGCGACGGGGGCGTCGACGTGACGGGGAATAGACCGGGATGCTGGGCGATTGATCCCCAAGGAGGCCGTGGATGAAGGTTCTGGTGACGGGGCGGATTCCGGATGCGGTTCGGGCGCAGATCGCGGCAGTCCACCAGGTGGAAATCAACCCGCTGGACCGGCCCATGGCGCGGGGTGAGATTCTGCGGCAACTGCCCGACAAGCAGGGACTGCTCTGCATGATCACCGACACGGTGGACCGCGAGCTGCTTGACCATGCACCGCGGCTGAAAATCATCGCCAACCACGGGGTGGGCTTTGACAACATCGACGTGGCAGCAGCCACCGCGCGCGGGATCCCCGTCACCAACACCCCGGGCGTGCTGACCGACGCCACCGCCGACATCACCCTGGGACTGATTCTGGCCGTGGGGCGGCGGATGGTCGAGGGCGATCGCCGCAACCGCGAGGGACGCTTCCGCTTCTGGGCGCCGCTGCTCTTCCTGGGCACCGAAATCACCGCCAAAACCCTCGGCATCGTCGGCATGGGGCGTATCGGGCGTGCGGTCGTCAAGCGCTGCCGGGGCTTCGAGATGCCGGTGGTTTATCACAGCCGCACGCGTCTGGGGGCGCAAGCAGAGGCCGCCCTCGGGGTCACCTACCGCAGCCTGGACGCGCTGCTGGCCGAGGCCGATTTCATCTCCCTGCATGTGCCGCTGACCCCGGCAACCCACCACCTGATCGGGGCCGCCGAGTTGCGCCGCATGAAACCTTCCGCCTTTTTGATCAACACCTCGCGCGGGCCGGTGGTCGATGAAGCGGCCCTGGTGGCGGCCCTTCAGGCGGGCAAGATT
>JAWOJK010000311.1:0-13865 GCA_046481705.1 Desulfobacterales bacterium
TCACCGCCTTGGCGTAATCAGTGTTAAAAAAACATAGGTCCTATTCCTAATTCTTGATCCACTTGACAGGAGCCAGCCCGAGTGCTATTTCATCGAAAACTTTGAAATCGTTATCCTTTATGGATCAGCGGCATCGCGCAACAATCTGATAGGATACGCGATATGAAGTCGCACAAGCACCCTTTGGTGACCCCGACGAGGTCGGTAGACGGGGGGACTTGGGCGGGATCCCGTCACGTTTCGCCGGTCGAGACTTGGTTGTTCAATCGCCTCATGGGCCTCATGGGTGACCCGGCGGTGAGCGTCCTCTTCTGGGATGGCCGGGAGCATTATCGCTGCCCCCATTCCCAGCCGGTCGGCCTGATGCGCTTCTTGGACCGCACCACCTTCTGGCGCCTGCTCGCCAATCCGACCCTGCATTTTGGCGACAGCTTCAGCGCGGGCCGAATCCAGGTCGAGGGTGACCTGGTCGGTTTCATCGAGGCGGTTTATGACGCCAAGGTCAGACGAACCCGGCCGGGCGCCCTGCAAGCGCTCATGAAACGGGGCTTGGTGCGCCCGCGGCGCAGCAACAGCCTCTCGGATTCCCGGGACAACATCCTTCACCACTACGATCTGGGCAACGATTTCTATCGTCTCTGGCTCGATGACGAGATGGCCTATACCTGCGCCTATTTTGCCGACCCGCGCATGACGCTGGAGCAGGCTCAAGCCGCCAAGCTGGACCACGTTGCCCGCAAACTGCAGCTCAGGCCGGGCGAGCAGGTGGTCGAGGCCGGGTGCGGATGGGGCGGGTTGGCGCGGCATTTTGCGCGCCACTATGGCGTCCATGTGCGGGCCTACAACATCTCTCCCTCCCAAATCGCCTACGCCCGCGACCGAGCGCAGGCGGAGGGCCTGGAGGACCGGATCCAATACATCCAGGACGACTACCGCAACATCCGGGGAAAATACGATGTGTTCGTCTCGGTCGGCATGCTCGAGCACGTCGGCGTCCGGAACTACAAGACCTTGGGACGGGTCATCGATCGCTCCCTGAAGGACGACGGGCGCGGCCTGATCCACTCCATCGGTCAGAATCGTCCGGAACCCCTCAGCGCCTGGACCGTGAAGCGCATCTTCCCCGGGGCCTATACGCCCACGCTGCGTCAGATGATGGACATCTTCGAGAACCCCGGTTTCTCCGTGGTCGACGTCGAGAACCTCCGGCTGCACTACGCGAAGACGCTCGAGCACTGGCTGGCGCGCTACGAGCGGCACGAAGGGGAGGTGCGCAAGATGTTCGACGACTTCTTCGTGCGGGCTTGGCGGCTCTATCTCTCGGCCTCCATCGCGAACTTCCGGGCCGGCTCCTTTCAGCTCTATCAGGTCGTGTTCACCCGACCCAGCAAGCACGACATGGCCTGGACCCGCGCCCACCTCTACCAGGATCAGCCCCCGCCTCAGCCCCGGGCTTGACCCGGACCCACGTGGACCGGACGCTGTCTGCCGCCCGGGGACGGTTGCCCCGGGACTGTAAGGAGCCCCGCATGATCAGGACGGATGTCATCATCGTCGGGGGAGGGCCCGCAGGCTCGTCCTGTGCCTGGCAGCTCGGCCGGCGCGGCATCGATTGCCTGATCCTGGACAAAGCGGCCTTCCCGCGCACCAAGCTCTGCGCGGGCTGGATCACGCCGCAGGTCGTGTCCGACCTGGAGATCGATATCGCCGCCTATCCGCATCGGTTCCTGACCTTCGAGGTCACGCGCGCGCATCTCTTCGGACTTGATCTGAGAGTGCGCTCGCCCCAGCATTCGATCCGTCGCTTCGAGCTCGACGACTGGCTCCTAAAGCGCTCCGGTGCCCGGGTGGTCACCCACACCGTAAAGCGGATCGCGCGTCGCTCGGGCCGCTACGACATCGACGGCCGCTTCCAGTGCGACTATCTCGTCGGCGCGGGCGGGACCGTCTGCCCGGTCTACCGGTCGCTTTTCCGGGAGATCGATCCGCGTGCGAGGTGGCTGCAGGTTGCCGCACTGGAGCAGGAGCTGCCTTATCGATGGCGTGACGGCAACTGTCGCCTCTGGTTCTTCGAAAAAGGCCTACCGGGCTACAGTTGGTACGTTCCCAAGCAGGACGGCTACCTGAACCTCGGCGTGGGCGGCATGGTCCAGCGGCTGCGGCGCGCGGGCGGGACACTCCAGCAACATTGGGGATACCTGGCCGCAAGGCTGCGTCGGGATGGGCTGATCGACAAGAACTTGGCGCTCGCGCCGCAATGCCACTCCTATTACCTTCGCGATGGCGCACGAATCACCCGGCGCGACAACGCCTTCCTGATCGGTGATGCCGCCGGGCTCGCCACCCGTGATCTTGGCGAGGGGATCGGCCCAGCGGTTCGCAGCGGGATCCTCGCGGCCAATGCGATCGTCGATGGGAGCCCCTACAGCCTCGACACGGTGTCGCGTTACAGCCTGTCCGCCCGCCTACTGCTGACCACGCGCGTGAGCTTGCATTCGATCAGTCATCGCTATCGTCATTTTGACCTTCTCCAATCAAGGTGAACGCGGGGCTGGGTTCCGAATCGGATCGCTCCGCGAGGCGGACCCTTGGCCCGTGAGGCGAGCGAGCAGCTCAGGTTGGGTCTTTTCCGGCTTCGGGGCCTGGCCCATCGGCTGCAACCCGCATTGGCAATGGCTGGATCCCCGTGTTTCACTATAGTGGCCTGCATTCGCTTCGCCCCATGCTGCTTTCTGATATCCACTGCGAACAACACCACCAACACCACCACCTTTTCCTAAGGAGGGATATGCTGATGCGGTTGTCTGGAAAAATTGGAATAGCGTTTTGATCGATTGCCGGCTGCGTGGCGCAACCGCTTAGGGGTCCTGCCCGATGAACAGAAAAACATTTTCTTACCGGCTAGTGGCGCTGGGCAGGACGGGTGTTGTTTTTCGATAGCCCGACCCCCCTTATGACCCTGAGGATCACACACGCCCGGCCCTGCTTTTGGGCCGAAAAACCAGTAAAACCCGGCAGAAGTTGTCAAAGAGCGGTTAAGACCAGAGTCCCGTCCGCCTGGCTTCAGCCTCGCGTGCGGCATACCGTTCCGGGGTCATCCCCTCCCGGGCCGCGTCCCCGGGGTTGACCCAGGGCAGGAAATCCGCCGTGTTCAGGTCCGGCAAATTGAGGAGGAGGTTGGGTAGATCCCCCTTGGGGTCGATGGCGATGACCGGGATGTTGTCGGTGAGGCCCTCCTCGATGAGGCCGATCTTCAGGCCGGTTTTCCCGCTGCCGGTTATGCCGATGATGACGGCGTGGGTGGTGAGGTCCCCGGCGGCGTATAGCAGGGAGCCGGGTTGAAGGCCCCGGGTTTCCGGATCACAGGTTCTGCCGAGTTAGGGAATATATGGCAATTGGGTTAATTGGCCTATGGCTCTTTTAAAAGGCCATCCCGGCATTAATGGCCGTCAAACAGGGTGTTTTTGCAATAATATGGGCGCAGGGCGATTGGCTGCCCGATAAGGAGGGTCCGGCATTATCAAAGCCAATAATCAATGGGCGGAATTTGCGAAAATGAGTCATCGGTGATGGGTTCATTGGCTGTCCGTGAAGGATTCTGGGCGGGTGGATCATGGGTGTTGGTCTCCCATAGACCCAGATGCTTCAGTATTTTTTGGATAACCTGATCGTCCTCTATAAACGCGATGATCCTCATGGCCCCCTGACACTTCGGACCTATCAGGGGATCAACCTCATAGATTGCCGGATCAAACAGGCCCGATTTCGACTGAATTGCGCGGATGACAATCCAGTGGGCATAATCGCGGCGATTTGATCATTGGCCTGGATCTTTTTGCGCAACCCCCGCGATTTGTTTGAGCAGTTGCCATAATAGCGGACGGCGTGTTCATATCTTCCTGGTATATGCACCACGAGTTGGGCCAGCCACTCCACAGGGCGCCGAATGTCTTCTGGCTCTGGCCTTTTTTGGAGTGTAAATAAATTTGGCAATTCCGTCCGATGCATCTTCTCTGGGGATGTAGATCATGCGTTGCTGTAGATAAACACGCCCGGGTGATATATCGGGCCAGATTTTCAAGAGCTTTTTCATAAACGGGCCAAATCGTTGGGCCAAGGTAGACATGAAAACCGTAATGTCGTCAGGAGAGCATGATTTCGATAATGGTATTATCGTTGATTTTGCCATCCTTTTTAAGCATTTTCAACAAGGCCAAGTGGCTGTGGCGGCACGGGGTCATTGCGTTGGTTGCTTTCTCCCGGGCCAACTAAATCGGCAAATAGATCCCCGCATACCGTCATGCCGGGCTTGATCCGGACTCCAGTACCCGCCTGGATTTCGGCCTTCGGCAAAACGACAAAGATGGTGGTATTTAATGGCCGGGTTTAAAAAATTGACAAGTAAAGAAATTGCTTGAAACAGGCTATCCACGGCCATAGGCTGTGGCCTTACGCCCGATTCATGGCCTACGGCCACCGCAATTTCAAAAGCATTATTCAGGCATAGTCTAAGGACTCTGACCACGCCCAGAGGGCGTGGATTTCCATGTCCCATTAAATAAAATAGATGCCTTTAACCGGTGCTCGATGCGCGGATCCGTAAAAGCCTGAAAGGCGCCAAATCTCGCGTGCCCGGCTTTTCCGGAACGAAAATTCCCGCTATTTTTGGCTGCCGGGTTAACATCGATGGCACAATACAGTGTTCTGTGACTACCAATTTTCCCCCAGTAGTTCGAAATAGCCCTGCGGCTTAGCGCAAGCCGGGCAGCGATCGGGTGCCTTTTGCCCGCTATGCAGGTAGCCGCAGTTGCGGCAGCGCCATACCGTCTCGCTCTCCCGAGCAAAGACCCTGCCGGCCATCAGATTGGCAGCCAAGTCCCGATAGCGTTTTTCGTGCTGCCTTTCCGATACGCTGATGGCTTCCCACGTCTCGGCCGCCCGCTCGAAGCCTTCCTTGCGGGCCGTCTTGGCGAATCCGGGGTACATCTGGCTGTGTTCGTAGCGTTCACCGTCGGCCGCCGCGACTAAGTTTTCATAAGTCCCCTTGACCACACCGGATGGAAAAGCCCAATCGACCTGCATTTCGCCGCCGTTGAAAAATTTGAAAAACCGCAGCGCATGTTCGCACTCCTGTTCACCCGTTTCTTCGAAGATGTGTGCGATCTGCATAAACCCCTCTTCCGCCGCTCGTCTGGCAAAATAGGTATAGCGATTGCGTGCCTGCGACTCGCCGGCGAATGAAACCATCAGGTTCCGGGCGGTTTGACTTTCCCTGAATTTTGCCACCTTATCTCTCCCTTGTTACTCTTCGATTTCAATCGCCTGAGGTACGCACTCTTGGGCTGCCTGGCGCACGATGTCATGATACTTTTCCGGGATCTCGTCGAACTTGACGATAGCGAGAAGCTGGTCTTCATCGTACTCGAACACTTCCGGGCACAGTTTGTTGCAGTTGCGATCACCCATGCACTGTTTGTTGATGCGCACTTTCATCGGAGTCTCCTTTGGTTTGTATTAATAGCAAGTGGTTAACTTTTTTTAGAGTAGATGCCTGGGAACCATCTGTCAAGCCTTGCGATACAGCGCCAGCAATTTTAACTGAACGATATTCATTGAACCCGGCGTGGTTCTGACCCCTTGCCCACTCCACGCCTTCTGCTCGAACTGCTATGCGATAATATGTATCGAATAGCGTTTTATCCATCGTCCCGAACTGAAAACTGGAATCGGCGGTGTTCCGGTCCTGGCTAAAAAACCAGTGCTGGTAATAAACGAACGATGAGGGGATGATGGATAAAATGTGGTTGAACAGAGCCGCCGGGTACCGTCAGTGAAGCTATGGATTTTATACAGCCCACCAGTGGAGGATTGCAAGAAAACACTGCTGGTTTGAGCTATGAATAATTTCCCATAGGAAAACCCCCGGCAGAGCCGGCATGCCGGGCCAACATCCAACGGTTGGCTAAAAATCGACAAGTGAGGTGAAAGCGTGCGCCGCGCTAGCACCGCTGCACCGGCCATGCGGGAGGGGGCGATTCGGATATGATACAGTTGCGTAGCCTTGCAGGTTTCGTTCTCTTGGCCTTGCGGGGCTGTTGTCCGAGGACCGCAAGCGCGTCAACTGGCGAACGGTCGCCGCCGGCATGAGCCTGCAGCTGGTGTTGGGGGTGGCCTTGGTTCTGAACCCGGCCTCTGCGCGCGTGTTTGAGGTCCTCTACCGCTGCGTGTTGGTGCTGAACGTTGCAACCATGGCCGGCACGTCGTTCGTGTTTGGTTACCTGGGCAATCCGGAGCCGCCCTTTGCCGCCGCCAGCCCCGGCAGCTACTTTGTGCTCGCATTCCAGGCGCTGCCGTTGATACTTGTCGTCAGCGCCGTCGCGTCACTGTGCTGCGCCGTACGCTCGGCGTCACCGGGTGCGAGGGCGTATCCGCCGCGGCGAACGTGTTCGTCGGCATGGTCGAAGCCCCGCTGTTTATCCGGCCATACCTGGCGCGTCTCACGCGCGGCGAGCTGTTCTGCGGGATCACCTGTGGCATGGCCACGATCGCCGGCACTGTGATGATCCTCTATGCCCGTTTCCTGGGGCCGGTGCTCGGGGCTTCGGCATTGGGCCACGTGCTGATTGCCAGCATCATCTCCGCACCAGCGGCAATTGTCACCGCCCACATCCTGATGCCCGAGTCCGAGGTCGCGGACAGCGTGGATGTGATGGCGATCCGCAGCGAGGCGCACGGGCGTCTCGGCGCGATCGTGCGCGGCGCCACCGACGGCGTCCAAATCGCCATCAATGTCTGTGCAATGTTGATCGTGGCGGTTGGCCTTGATCTACCTGGTCGACGCATGCCTGGGCATTCTGCCCTACGTGGCGGAGAAGCCGCTTTCGCTGCAGCGCGTGCTGGGGTGGTGCATGGCGCCGCTGGTCTGGCTCATCGGGGTGCCGTGGGGTGAAGCCGTGGCCGCCGGCGGGTTGATGGGGCTAAAGACCGTGGCCAACGAGCTGCTGGCCTACCTGGCGCTTCCCGCAGCAAAGCTGTCCGAGAGGCCGAACCTGGTTATGACCTATATGCTCTCTGCGGATTCGCCAACTTTGGTTCCCTGGGCATCATGATCGGCGGAATGGGGACGCACGCGCCGGAACGGCGCGCCGAAATCGTGTAGCTCGGGCCCAAGTCCATCTTGGCCGGTACGCTGGCCACCATGATGACCGGAGCGGTGGTGGGGATATTGGTGTGAGACAAGGGTTCCAGGGGCTTGGGTGTTTCCATCGCTACCAGAACCATTCAGAAGATAATCGATTGCAACTCCGAGGTGCTTTTTCCGGTCTGCGCACAGATCGGCCAGATCGCCCGCAGCAACTGGTGCAACTACATCGATGAAACTTCCTGGTTCAAGGAAAACGACCTGCACTGGCTGTGGGCCATGGCCAACGAGCGAGTCGCCTTCTATCGTATCGATCCTCACCGGTCCAAGGAGGCATTTGAGCAGCTGGTCCAGGATTGGGACGGCATTCTGGTCAGCGACAGTTATGGCCTGTACAGAAAATGGGTCAATCGCCAGACTTGCCGTGCCCACTTAATCCGCAAGGCCGAAGCCCTGGCAGAAAGTAAAAAAGCCGATTACCGCCGCTTCGGGAGGATCCTCGCTGCCTGGCTGAGACAGCTGATCCATTTTGCCAAAGAACCTCCCGCCCCGAAGCAGTGGTCGGATTTCTATAGGTTCTTCCTGTTTACTGTTTCCCTTTGGGAGGCCGACAATACCGACGCCGGCAAACTTGCCCGACAGATCAGGCGGGAGGTCGATAATCTGTTGGTATTTCTGGATCACGAAGGCCTCGAACCCACGAATAACCGCCCCGAGAGAGCCTTGCGCTTCGGGGTCTTATGGCGAAAACGCAGCCTGGGTACCCAAAGTAAAAAAGGCGATCGGGGGGTGGAACGGATTCTGTCGTTCAGGGAAACCTGCCGTCTGAAAACTAAGTCTACCTTCCCGGTTCTGGCTGACTGTATCAAATCCCATTTTTAAAGAAGTAGCTACCCTGTGACTGCTTACCTTGACAAAATCCTGTAACACCTTACTGTAAATGCTATAAGACAATAAATTCAAACCGTAATTACTTGTCGCTAAAATGGATTTATTGATTGAACTACCAGGTTTTCTGTGGATACAGGCAGTTTATTTGATAAAGATGGTGAATCGGGCTTCTGAACCATGAGCCATTATGGAAAGGGAGAGATAATATGAGTAAACAAAACAATGAAACCATGTCGGACCTCCGATGTGAGGATTGTGTGTTGGAATGGGTTGAATGTTTCGAGCAGGAAGATGGTGCTTCCATATGCAAGACGCGAGAGCGAAACTGCTTCAATGATTGCAAATGGTAGCCAATAAATGGACATGGTGGGTGAGCGCAGGTATGTATTAAGATTGCACCCCACCTCACATGTTCATGATAAAGAAAGCCCCTATGAATCGAAATGAAAGGGGGCGGAAGACAAGACAAATGCAAGCTAAATAGGGAGAAAGAAATCATGAAAAAAATGCCCTCAAGAGATATAACGGGTAGGTGTGATGAAGGTGAATGTCGTAACCGAGTTCACGAAGGCGATGAAGAACGTCAACTTGAAATCAATACGATCGGTTTGGATTACAGCACTCCCGCTGAAAGTAGTCCTTCATGGACCTTCAAACGAAACGATCCTCCGGGATGGTTGGGAGGTCGGGTCTAATTCCAAAAATTCATCGGACGACACACATAATTAGCCGCTAAAATGGAGAGGAGGGCACTTGGCCCTCCTTAATAGTTTACCTCCCCGAATATGTACCTTCCCAAAAAGTTAGGATTGTTGGTTAACAACATGTACAACCTGAACCTCGAAAGGGGAGGTTGAATGATTTTGGTGGCGAATGTAAAGAAGAGTCGGCCTGCTGTCAATCTTCGCTACCGAAGAAGGAGTTAATAAAACAGGATTGTGCTAAATAATTTTGGGTTTGGAACAACTCTTCGCCCTCCGCGGTCAGCGACCGCCGCCGTGTTGCATTCCTTCAACCACAAGGGAGCGCCAGTGAAGAAGATATGTCGACTTTGTCTTGTTTTGATTCTTTCCACCCAGCCTGTTTTGGTCGCGTTTTCCGGTAATGATTTCTCGAAGACGGTCGATGTCTCTACCAAGATACTAGGTGGTGTCGAAGCGCAGCCAGGAGCTTGGCCCTGGATGACGGCTCTGCTTTATTCAAACAAACAAAGCATATATCAAGCACAATTCTGCAGTGGCGTGCTTATTGACGACACATGGGTTCTGACCGCGGCTCATTGTGTCGAAGGCATGCCAGCCGGGGATATGAATGTCGCTGTGGGTGCGTATGATTTAAATGCCTTCACAGGAAGCAGGATTTCGGTAAAAAGCATACGCATCCACCCGCAGTATTACAATGACAATGTGACGATACGAAATGATATCGCCTTGCTTGAGTTGAGCCAGCCCTCCAGTGTTGCTGCAATTCCTCTCTATTCCGGGGTGTCGAATGATAATGTCGCCCCTTCCTTATTGGGGGTAATGCTGACAGCCATCGGTTGGGGCCTGGCTGACGGTACTGTCGACTGGTATTACCCCAGCAGGTTGCGTCAGGTCAACCTGCCGGTGGTAGCTGACAGCTATTGCAACGACATTTATGGGGATACCCTTGTTGCTTCGCAATTTTGTGCCGGATTCTATGCCGGAAAAGATGTTTGCAACGGCGACAGCGGCGGCCCCGTGGTTGCGAAAATCGATGGAGTGTGGGTGCATGCTGGTCTGGTTTCCTATGGGTCGAATTGTGAATACTATCAAGGATGGTACGGCGTCTACACCAGAACGTCCGAGCATATCAACTTTATAACAAGCTATGTCCCCGGCGTGACTGTCACGACCAGGAAGGAGACTCCATTCCAATACGTCCTACCAGCACTTAATCTGCTCTTGCTGGATGATAATCCTTAAATGGGTGGATAACCGAAGCCCCCTGGCGGCCTTTCGTGCCGACGAAAAAGACATCCGTTTTCTCGAAATAACCTCACCGAGCTGGAGTAACAGATCCAGAACGGAGACTTGGGAAATGAGGCCGACGTATCATTTCACATAGCCATCGCCTGTGCCGTATAGAACCCGGTTCAGATCTACCTGATGAAGAGCTTCATCGATTTCCTCTTCATCGGCATCAAGGAAAACCTGGGAAACCTCTATGAGGGCCTCACCAACATCGACCAGATCTTCAAACAGCACGTCGCCATCATCCAGGCCATTAAAACCTGGCGGGGGCGCCAATACCGGGGACCTTTACATGAGCCAGATCCACAACTGCCGGCTTGCCGGCGTCAACACCCACTAGGCTACATCACCTGACTGCTGAAAAACTCCCCGGCGCTTAATGCCCTGGGACCAAACCCCCAAACAAGTTCACCCTGACTCCGGGCGGCCCCCCCCGGTACTCACCTTTCAGTCACCCCACCCGCGTGTTCACCGGGAACGGCCGTTCACGCATCTCAGGCTTACAGCAGCACATCATATCGCTTTCCGCGGCGTCGAGGGTGGTGAAATCTTCAAACTGAACCATGCCGCACTCATGAAGATCCCTGAGGACATCTTCGATGTCCGAACCCATGTCACATAAAACCGCGATGCTGTCGTTGGACTGAACACTATAGTTCTTGGTGAACGAATCAAGCCCTCCAGGGTATTTTCCCTGAATGGATTTTGTGTGGATCATGACGGCGAAAAATGTGCATTGAAGTTTTGGGTTGGAAGCCTTTTTTCGGAAAATCATGCCGAAGGCCGATATATTGCCGGGAAAAGGGCCGCAGCAGCTGGTGTGCATCTGACGGATCTCGTCGGTTCTGAAAATGAGATGCAAAACAATTTTACCGCAGCCGAGGCGGCGGCGTTGTCCAAATTTTTCGGAAAATTGCGTTTCGAAGTTGACATGGAAAACCCCGAGGTTTAATTTTTGTCTAAAATTTCGTTAAATGGCCAAATATAAAAAGACTCTGGGTTGTGCAGATGACATTCTCCGATGACCCAGGGCCTGTGAAAAGGAGATCAACACGATGGATGAAAGAACCAAGGAACTGATCGCCGTCGGGGCATCCGTGGCAGCCCATTGCCAACCTTGCCTGCGGTTGCATGTCGATCAGGCCGCAGCGCTGGGTATCGGCAAAGATGAGATCGCGGAGGCGATGGCCGTTGGAAAGCGCGTGCAAAAGGGCGGAATGGCGGCCATGCGCGGGTTTGCCGACGATCTGCTCGAGCAGGTGCCGCAATCCGGATCGCCTGAGGGGTCATTAGGGCCTCCCCGGGAAAAGCGGATTGAGGTTTTTGAGCCGGCGATGTGTTGCACCACCGGCGTTTGTGGACCGAACGTGGACACCCGGTTGGTGGCCTTTGCCGGCGCGCTGAAACGGATCGCCGCCCAGGGTGTCGTCGTGGAGCGGTTCAACCTCGCCCAGCAGCCCCAGGCGTTTGCGGAAAGCGCCCAGGTCAAGGCGCACTTGGCGGAGTTGGGGCACGACAACCTGCCGTTCATCTATATCGATGGCGAACTGGAATTTTACGGGCGTTATCCGGATCCGGTGGAGCTGTTGACCGTGCTGAGCCTGGATGGCGGGCCGACCACCCAAGGCAGCAACCGGCCGCAGGGTAACGAGGCGGGTCTCCTCATGGCTTCCGTGCCCGGCGCGGATGAAAAGGCGGGCGTCTGCTGTCCGGGAGGGGGGTGTTGCTGATGCGCGCCTTGCTGGACAATGCCACCCGGTTTCTTTTTTTTACCGGCAAGGGCGGGGTCGGCAAGACCTCCATGTCCTGCCTGACGGCGGCCGCTTTGGCCGGGCGCGGCCGCCGCGTGCTCCTGATCAGCACCGATCCGGCCTCGAACCTGGACGAGGTGCTGGAAACACCGCTGAACGGGCGCCCGACGCAGGTCCGTGAATTTCCGGGCCTGTGGGCCATGAACATCGACCCCGAAGAGGCGGCGGCGCAATACCGCGAACGCATTGTGGGACCCTACCGGGGCGTTTTGCCGAAGGAGGCCGTGCAGTCCATCGAAGAGCAGCTCTCGGGGGCGTGCACCGTCGAAATCGCCGCCTTCAACGAATTTTCCCAGATCATCGGCAATGCCGATGCCACAGCCGAATACGATCATATCATCCTGGATACGGCCCCCACCGGTCACACCTTGCGCCTGCTCAACCTGCCGGCGGCATGGAACGATTTCATCGCCGAGAACACCACCGGCAGTTCCTGCCTCGGGCCGCTTTCCGGCTTGAAGGAGCAGCGACGGATCTATGCGGCGGCCGCAGCGGCGCTTGCCGACGAGCACAACACCTTGCTTTGCCTGGTCGCCCGGCCGGAAGCGGGCGCCCTCCACGAGGCCGCCCGGGCCGGGGCGGAATTGGCGGAACTGGGCATGACCCATCAGCACCTGATTATCAACGGCGTATTTCAAACCGATTCACTCGACGAGGTGGCCGCCGGTTTTGCTCGCAAGACCAACGCCGCCTTGGCCGCTATGCCCTCTTCGCTGGCCGCGCTGGCCCAGACACGGGTTTATTTCACGCCACTTGGCTTTTCCGGAGTCGATGCGATTCGAAACGCCCTGGAGGATTCATCGACAGCATCTGTTTGCGGTGATCCTGTGGATCTGCGGGACACGCGGTGCAGCCTCCTGCAGTCCGCCGGCAGCTGGCGAAACCTGCTCGACGAACTGGCCGGACCGGGCAAAGGTCTCATCATGACCATGGGCAAAGGGGGCGTCGGCAAGACCACCATGGCCGTCCATATCGCCCTGGAACTGGCCTGCCGCGGGCATGCGGTCCACCTTTCCAGCACAGACCCCGCCGCCCGCATCCAGGAGATGCTGACCGAACCCCTGGCCAATCTGACGGTCGACCGGATCGATCCCGCCCTGGAAACCCGCGCGTATGTGGACAGCGTTCTGAGGCAGAAAAAAGACCAGCTGTCGGAGCAGGATCTGGCTCTCCTACAGGAAGAGTTGCGCTCGCCCTGTATCGAGGAGATCGCCGTCTTTCAGGCTTTCGCGCGCACCGTGGCCCGCGCCCGGGGCCGCTTCATCGTGCTCGACACGGCCCCCACCGGTCACACGCTACTTCTGCTGGACGCCACGGAAGCCTATCACCGGCAGATTGCCAGAAACGGGGAGGGCATCGACGAAGCGGTCAAAACCCTGTTGCCGCGGCTGCGGGACAAGGACTTTACCAAGGTGCTGCTGGTGACCCTGCCGGAAGCCACTCCGGTGCATGAAGCCCGACGCCTGCAGCAGGATCTGCGACGTGCGCGCATCGAACCGTTCGCCTGGATCGTCAACCAGAGCTTCGCCCTGTCCGGCACCACCGACCCGCTGCTGGCCGCCCGCGGGCGCGATGAAGTGGCTTACATCGAGGAGGTGCGCGCCATAAGCAGCCGGCCACCGGTCATTTGTCCATGGCTGACCCAGGAAATGGGCGGCGCTGGGGTCGGCCCGGTTTTCAGCACTTGGGAGCCGACCGAATCCTCATGACCACGCCGACCACTGAAAAGGGGGCAGGAATGTACGACCTCATGGCCGTTACCAAGGCCTTGGCCGATGAAAACCGGGTGCGGCTGCTGGCGGCTTTGGAAGGCGGCGAGCTGTGCGTCTGCCAGCTCATTGAACTGATCGGGCTGGCGCCTTCCACCGTATCCAAGCACCTGTCCATTCTGCGCGGGGCCCGCCTGATCGAAGGACGTAAAAACGGCCGATGGATGTACTACCGGCTGACCGACGAGCGGGCGCCAACGGCGGCCAAAACGGCGTTGGAATGGCTCCTTGCGGCCTTAAAGGACAGACCCCGAATTTT
>JAWOJK010000314.1:0-11469 GCA_046481705.1 Desulfobacterales bacterium
GATCGAAAAAGAGGCCGGCCTGGCCCGCCACCAGACCGGGCACAACTCCGGCGTCATCCATGCGGGCGTCTATTACCAGCCGGGCAGTTTGAAGGCCGATTTCTGCCGGCGCGGCGCGGCCCAAACCTTCGCGTTCTGCCGGGAGCATCGCCTGCCGGTTGAGCAGTGCGGCAAGCTGCTGGTCGCCACCGACGCCCGCGAGGTCGCGCGCATGGCCGCGCTGGAGGAACGCTGCCGGCAGAATCGGATCGATACCCAGCGGCTGTCCCAGGCCGACCTGAAACGCCGGGAGCCGCATATCACCGGCCTGGCCGCCTTGTTTGTGCCGGCGACGGGGATAACCGACTACCGTAAAATCACCGCCAAGATGGCCGCGCTGTTTACCGCATTAGGGGGCGACATCAAAGCCGGCCACCCGGCCCGGGCGCTTCAGGAAAAAGCGGCGGGCGTGGCGCTGCGGGTGGGCGCCGAGCCCGTCCACACCCGCTACCTGGTGGTCTGCGGCGGCCTGATGGCGGACCGCCTGGCGCTCCAGATGGGCATCGAGATCGACTTCCGCATCGTTCCCTTCCGCGGAGAGTACTTCAAGCTGGCATCCCGGCACAACCGGATCGTCAGCCACCTGATCTACCCGATCCCCGACCCCGACCTGCCTTTCCTGGGCGTGCACCTGACCCGCATGATCGATGGCGCCGTGACCGTCGGCCCCAACGCCGTTCTCGGCTGGAAGCGCGAAGGCTACGGCCGCCTCAATCTGGACGCGCGCGAGAGCCTGTCAATGTTCCGGTTTGCGGGCTTCTGGAAGGTGATCGGGGCCAATCTGGCCTCAGGGTTGAGTGAATTCAGAGATTCCCTTTACCGCCCCGGCTATCTGAAACGGGTGCGAAAGTACTGCCCGGAGCTGACGCTGGCCGACCTTCGCCCCTATCCGGCCGGCATTCGGGCCCAAGCGGTGAAAAGTGACGGCAGCCTGGTGCACGACTTCCTTTTCGCCGAAAGCCGCCGCTCGCTGCATGTCTGCAACGCGCCCTCGCCGGCCGCGACCTCGGCCATGCCGATCGGCGAATATCTCTGCGACCTGGTGGCCGCCAAGTTCAAGCTGTGACCAAATCACCGGCTGTCGGGCCCTTCACACGCCCGGCAGCCATGACAAGGGCCGGCGCTCGCGCACGGCCGGGGGCTGGGACTGTTTTCGACGGATATGAAACTGACGCGTGAACAGGAGGCTGTTGTGGGGCGCGACCTGGGGCCGGGCGAGGTGCTCAAGGTGATCGCTTTTGCCGGCACCGGAAAAACGACCACACTCGTGCGCTATGCCCTGGCAAGGCCACGCACGCGCTTTCTGTACGTGGCGTTCAACAAGAGCGTGCAACTGGAAGCCGCCGCCAGATTCCCCGCCAACGTTGTCTGCAGGACATCCCACGCCCTGGCGTTCCCGCGCTTCGGCGCGAGGCACCGGGAGCGCCTGGTCTCAGGCTTCAAGGCCAATACGGTCATGCAGGCCCTTGCGCTGGAGGGCTACGAAACGGCCAAGTTCACCATTGACACCCTGATGAACTACCTGGTTTCGGCCGATGCCAGGGTCGCCAAACGGCATATTCCCTTTGTCTGCCGGCAGTACTTCGAGGCCATGAAGCGCCCCATGCCGGATGTCGTCGGTCTCGCCAACCGCCTGGGGCGGTTGATGTGCACCGCTGAAAACCCTGAAATCGGGATGGTCCACGACGGCTATCTCAAGCTTTTTCAGCTCTCCCGGCCCCGCCTGCACTACGACTGCATCCTGCTCGACGAGGCCCAGGACATCAACCCCGTGACGGCCGAGTTGATTCTCTCCCAACCGGATACCCCCAAGATTCTGGTCGGCGACCCGAATCAGCAGATCTACAGCTTCCGTGGGGCGCAAAACAGCATGGCACGCTTGAAATCCACCGAAACCCTCTATCTGACGGGCAGTTTCCGGTTTCACGCCAAAATCGCCGCCGTGGCCAACCTGGTGCTGGCACACTTCAAAGGTGAGAAAAAAAAGCTGCGGGGACTTCGCGAAAGGCGGGCCGTTAGAGGCGGCGGTCCGAAAACCATCATCGCGCGCACCAATGCCAAGGTCTTCGACGAGGCGGTGGCCCAGACCCGAAGAGGCAAAACGGTCGGGTTTGTCGGGGGGCTCGGCGGGTACCGCTTCAACCGCATTCTCGACGTCTACCGCCTCTTCCAGCGCGAGCCCCACCAGATTCGCGACCCCTATATCCGGAGTTTTCCGGCCTTCGGGGAAATGGAGGCCTACGCGCGGGCGGTTGAAGACCGCGAAATGATGAGCCTGTGCAAGGTGGTCCAGAACCACCGCCACCAGATCCCGCTGCAGGTCCGGGCGATCATCGAGAAGGCCGTCGACGAAAAACAGGCCGATGTCGTCCTGACCACCGCCCACAAGGCCAAGGGGCTTGAGTGGTCCGAGGTCATCCTCGCCGATGATTTTCCGGATCTCGTGGTCGGCGGGGAGCCGATCTCAAAAGAAGACCTGGAAGCCGACGAGTTCAACCTGATCTACGTCAGCCTGACCCGGGCCATGGATCATCTGCGCTTGGCGCCAGGCTGCAGTTTGCAAGCGCTGCTGAACTATGCCCGGCAGCAGCGAGGTCCGGGCCCCCCGGCGCCTGATGGATAAAACCGTCCTAAAGCCGTTTTTGAGGGAAGCAGCCATTTCGGTATAGATTCCGGGCAAAAGCTGGTAGAATCCCGCCCCAGCCACGGAGGTGTTGGAAGTGCCCGTCAGGCCCACCCCGGCGATCGAATGGGCCGGGGGCCGACAATCGCCACAAAGATAGGGTGCAACGATGGGCTTAATCTCGCGGCGACGCCCGACCCGCGGCGCTGTGCCGCCGGCGGAGGTGACGGGCGACCGGGTTTTTAGAAACCAGTTGGAAAGGAATCAAAATGAAAATTTGCGATCTGTGTGAGGCGCAATCGATGAAAGCGCGCAATGGAAGGCCGCATGAATTTTTAATAAAGGTGGATGAGCCCCGCATTTTCAAGGGGAGTAAACCGCGGGGCTTCGAGGAGCAGGATTACCAGTGTCTGACATGCAAATCCAAATTTACCCACAGCACGGATAAAAATGGTCTGGCCTGGACCTTGTGGCGGGCGTAGGTGCGCGGAACTTTAAATAAGGGATTTGCAGTAGATCGCCTTGCCGTCGCCCGCGGCGTAGAAGTCTTTGAGGACAGTCTCCAGGCGGTAGCCGCAGCGTTCATAAAAGGCGCGGGTGCTGGCATACTGCACCCGCTGCGAGGTGTCCACGTAGATCCGGCTGCCGCCGGCGGCCTTGATGCGGCGCTCGGATTCGGTCAGCAGGCGACGGCCCAGGCCGCGGCTCTGGAAATCCGGATGAACGGCGATCCAGTAAAGATCATAGCTGGCGGCGGTGCAGGGAATGGGGCCAAAGCAGGCGTAGCCGGCCAGCCGGTCGTAGTGCTCGGCCATGACAAAATGGTACCCGCTGGCATCCCCCTTTTCCACGCGTTCCAGCACCAGTTCTTCGGCCACGGCCACCTCGTCCGGATGGAAGAACCCGGTGACCTCCACCAGGTGGCGGACCCGCCGGCCGTCCTCGGGGACGATCGTATCGCGGAAGATCACCCCGTGAAGCCGATGATCCGGGGTGTGGCGGCTGTCCGCCCATTGATTGGCGCCCTCGACCAGCCCCTGAAAAAAGGCCAGCGCATTTTTTCCCAAGGTCTGGGTGCGGTATCCGCCTTCCTGGATTACCACCAGCGGCAGGCCCAGGGACCCGATCATCCGGCCGTTTTGGGTAAAATCCTTCACCGTCAGGGACCACGAGCCGGTGGGGTCCCCCTTGGCCGGGTCCAGGCCAAAACCTAAAACCAGGAACTGGGGCTTGAATTCTCTGACCCGCTGCAGGGCGCGCGCCAGGGCCTTGCGGTATTTCTCGCCGTCGACCGTCTCGGGCAGGGGGATGTTGAGGTTGAACCCTTCGCCATCGCCATCGCCGTGCTCGTCCTCGAACCCGCAAAAATAGGGGTAGGCGAAGCGGGGATGCCCGTGAATCGAGACGGTCAGCACATCCTTGCGGCGGTAGAAGATGTCCTGACCGCCATTGCCGTGGTGGTAGTCCACGTCCAGAATGGCGACCCTGCCGTGCGCGCACAGGTACTGGGCGGCGATGGCGCTGTTGTTGAAGTAGCAGAAACCGCCGAAGGAGCGGCGCTCGGCATGGTGTCCGGGAGGTCGGATCAGGGCGTAGGCGATCCTGCGGCCGTCCAATATCTCACGGGCGGCTGTCAGGGCGCAGTCCACGCTGCGCCGCGCCGCCGGGTAGGCGTTGGCGTTGATGGGGGTGAAGGTGTCGATGCAGTAGTAGCCTGAGAGCACCGACGGCTCCTTGGGCGGGCGGGTCTTGTTGCGAATCGGGAAGATGTAGGGGTAGAGTGATTTTCCGGCGGGGACCGCGGCGCAGGCGCGTTTGAGATACCCCACGAAATCCGCATCGTGAACCGCGTAGAGGTGCTTGTCCGGAAAGGGCCGAGGCGTGATGGTGGTGAACAGGCCGCTGGGTTCGATGGCCTTTAAAATGCTTTTCACCCGCACCGGCGACTCCACATAGCCCCGCTCGTTGACGTGATGGATGTCGTGGCGGTCGTTGACGATCAGGGCGATCTGCTCGGCCGAGCGGCTTTCGACCACCGCGATCACCGCCGCGGGCTTGACGTAGCGGAATTCGCGCAGCCGCACGGGGTCGTCCCTGAAGCTTGACACCACCCGCGCGACATAATCGGCCGGGCAGTAATCGGCATACTTGCGCGCCAGAATCACCTGCACCACCTGACGGGCAAAGGCCTTTTTCAGCGGCCGGCCGGTGCCCAGATCGTCGTAGACCAGGTGGGGCATACAGGTATCCTCCGGCTTCACCGGCGATTCGTAGCCGGTGTTGACGATCGGCCGGGCGCCGTAGCGTTCGTAAAAGCGAAGGCGGGCACGATTGTGCTTGAGTTCTGCCGGATCCGGGCAAGCCCTGGCATCATCCGGCAGACACTCGAAAAAGAGGCCGTGGACCTTCAGGGCCGTCGACTCCTGCCGGATGCGGTCATACAGCGCGCCGCCGATGCCGCCGCCGGCGCGGTCCGAAGCCGTGGCAATCCAGTCGAGATAGGTAAACTGGATTTCGGGTTCGTGGAGGAGGATGGCAAACCCGCGCACCTTGCCCTTGATGCTTTCAGCCACGAAGAGAATCGTGCGATAGCGCTGTTTGAAGGGGTTTCTGAGTTTCTCGCCGATCAGCGCAAT
This sequence comes from Desulfobacterales bacterium, assembly GCA_046481705.1. GTDB lineage: Bacteria > Desulfobacterota > Desulfobacteria > Desulfobacterales > JAABRJ01 > JAABRJ01. The sequence goes on from JAWOJK010000314.1 coordinate 5,299, forward strand.
CTCCGCTTCGGGCACGGGGGTAAAGCGGCTGCGCAGAATTTCCTGAACCTGGTTCAGGGTGCTTTTGTTCACCGGCAGCACGTTGTCATAGATGCGTCGGATGCGGAGCATGCCATGGGTTCCTTGCTGGGGTTAGTCGGGCGGCAGGCTGTCGGTGATGATGCGCGCGATCGCATCGGTATAGGCAATTCCCGCCTGACCGAGGGCGGCGGCGAACCCGGCATCGGGTGCAAGACAGGGGTTGGCGTTGATCTCCAGAACCCATGGGGCGCCCGCGTGGTCCACGCGGAAATCGACCCGGGCATAGCCCTTGAGGCCGAAATGATCCCAGCAGCCCAAGGCCAGCGCCGCGAGACGCGCCAACAGGCCCGCATCGGATGAGTCGAATTCGAACCGCCGGGGGGTGTGGTGGTATTCGAAGGTGCCCTGATCCCATTTGGCCCGGTAATCCACGATGCGCGGCATTTCCGGCGTGTAGCCCTCGAAAATGATTTCCGCCGGCGGCAGCACCTGCGGGCCGTCGGGATGTGCCAGGAGCGAGAGGTTGAACTCGCGGCCCGCGATGAAGTGTTCGGCAAAACAGGCGCCGCCCAGCGCCGCAGCGCGGCCTGCAAGTTGGGAGAAGATCTGTTGCGGGCCGGCGTCGCTGATCAGACTATGCGGCCCCAGGCCGATGGAGGCATGCTCCCAGACCGATTTGACGATCCAGGTGCGCTTTCTGGAGGCGCCTTCCTGGGCCCGGCCATCCGTTCCCGGCCAGGGACCGATCCATGCCGGGGTGGGGATCCCCCCGGCGGCCATCCACGCCTTGGCCATGGTTTTGCTGGAGGTGAGCATCACGGCTTCGGCCCGGGCGCCGGAGTAAGGCATCGGCAAAGCGTCCAGACAAAACGGCAGCAGGTGGATTAGCCGCCCCTGGCCGTCGATGGACTCCACCAGGTTGAACACCAGTTCCACCTGCCGGCTGCGCAGCTCGGCCGTCACGGCCAGCAGGTTCAGGCTGCAGGCGATCCGGCACACCGTGTGGCCCAGCGACCTCAACGCCCGGGCCACGGCATCGGCCTGGACGATGGCGTCCCGGGCATCGGGGGCATCGGCATCGGTGACGCTGTCGTGTACGATGGCCACATGCATCAGACGGGCCCCCGGGCACGGCTGGCTGTCGGAATCCGGGTGGCGGCTGATTCGATGATCCAGCCGATCAGCTCCTCATAGGCCACCCCGAGGTGGCTGCAGATGATGGGCAGGTCCGAGTGTTCGGGGTGAATCCCGGCCAGGGGGTTGACCTCGATAAACAGGGGCTGGCCGCTGTCGTCACAGCGGAGGTCCAGACGGCCCGCATCCCGGCAGCCCAGTGCCCGCCAGGCGGCCAGCGCCACCGCCTCGGCTTCGGCCACCACCGGATCCTCCGCGGGGCGCCCGAGGGTGTATCTGACCCGCGATTCGCACTGTTCTTTGTTGATGTAGGAGTAGACCCCCTGTTCGGCGGTCTCCAGCAGATGCACCTCGATGGTGCCCAGCACCCGGGCCTTGGGGCCGGTGCCCACGATGCCGGTGGTGAACTCGCGGCCGGGCAGATAGGGCTCGATGATCACCGGCTGCCCGAAGGCGTCGATCAAGCGTCGGCAGGTGGCCGCGAGGCCGATTTTTTGGCGCACGATGGATTCCGGCGTGACACCCTTGCCGGTGCCCTCTGCCACGGGCTTGACGAAATAGGGCGCTGCAAAGGCCACCGAGTGGGCGTCTTCGGGGGTTTCGGCCACCACGAAATCCGCGGTGGGCACTCCGGCGTCCCGAATCACCCGCTTGGTCATGCCCTTGTGCAGGGTCAGGCTCATGACCAGGGGGTCCGAAAAGGTGTAGGCAATCCGGTACATGTCCAGCAGCGCCGGCACCTGGGCCTCGCGGCCGATGCCGTAAAGGCCTTCGGCGATGTTGAACACCAGGTCCCAGCGCCGGCCGGCCACCAGGGCCGCGGCCAGTTTGCGGCCGTGGCCGATGCGCTCGGTGCGGTGTCCCAGAGAGCGGAGGGCCGATTCGACGGCGGTCACGGTCTCGTCACGGTCGAACTCGGCCGTTTCCTCCTCCGAAAAACCTTCCGCCAGGTACTCAGAGCGCAGGTCGTAGGTCAGTCCGATTGTCAGGGGCATCGGTCAGGATCTCCTCGTAAAGCTGGCGGTGCCATTGCCGCGCCAGGACCATCGGCGTGTGGGTGGCCGCAAGCAGGGTCTCGCCGGAAGACAGCAGATGGCGCGGGCACTCCGCATCCGGTTGGGCGTCGATGTGGTCGGCGGTATAGGTCAGCGGATGCAGCCGGCACAACAGGGGCCGCACCGCTAAAGGCAGGCGGCAGCCCTGGGGGCCCAGAAAGATGCAGTCCCCGTTGGGGCCGCGTTTCAGGATCCGCCGGCTGCCGTCGCTGCGAAAAACATACTGCCGCCACACCGGATCATCGTCCTGATCCAGATAGGACGGGTCGGCGGTTGATGTCCATTCCACAAATTGCAGTCCGCCGCTGATGACGCCGATACGGCGCACGTCCCCGGGGGTGAGGTAGATTTCCCTTTCCTGGCAGCAGGTTTTGCCCTGCGCCGCGCAGCGCGCGCAGAGGGTCGGTTGCGGTGCCACCATGGGCTTCTCCTTGAAACGGGTTCAAAAAACATCGGGGAAGCGCACCCCGCAGGGCGCGCGCTCCCCGACCGGACAGGGTTCGTTTATGATATCAGCTGTTTGAGATGTCGCAGGATTCAGGATAGCGGTACACGCCGTTTTCGTAATTTCTGAGCACCAGGGCGTCCTTTTCCCGCCCCACGACGCAGTCGGGCATCAACGGGATTTTGCCCCCGCCGCCGGGAGCGTCCACCACGTAGGTGGGAACGGCATAGCCGCTGGTGAATCCGCGCAAACCGCGGATGATTTCAAGGCCCTTTTCAATCGGGGCGCGAAAGTGGGCCGACCCGCTGATGGGGTCGCACTGATACAGGTAGTAGGGCCGTACCCGCATCTTGAGCAGGTGGTGCATCAGCCGGCGCATGGTTTCGACGCTGTCGTTGATGCCTTTGAGCAGCACGGACTGGGACCCCAGCGGAATGCCCGCGTCAGCCAGCATGGCGCAGGCGCGGTAGGCCTCGGGGGTGCATTCGTCCGGATGGGAGAAGTGCAGGCTCATCCACAAGGGATGGAACTGACGCAGCATCCGAACCAGTCGTGGGGTGATGCGCTGGGGCAGCACCGCCGGCACCTTGGTGCCGATGCGCACGATCTCCACGTGGGGGATCTGGCGCAGTCGGGACAGGATCCAGGAGAGCTTCTCCTCGCCGATCATCAGCGGGTCGCCGCCGGAGATCAGCACGTCGCGGACCGACGGGGTTTGCGCGATGTAGGCAAACGCCTGCTCCAGCCGGTTGCGGCTGGGGTGAATGGCGCCGTGACCCACCACCCGGGAGCGGGTGCAGTATCGGCAGTAGGTCGAGCAAAAGTCGGTCACCAGCAGGAGCACCCGGTCCGGATAGCGGTGAATCAGGCCGGCAACCGGGCTCTGGGCATCTTCTCCGAGGGGGTCGTCGGCCTCGCCGGCAGCGTGAACCGTTTCGTGAATGGTGGGGATCACGCAGCGGCGGATGGGCTGGTGCGGATCATCCGGGGAGATCAGACCCATGTAGTAGGGGGTGATACCCAGGGGCAGCGACCTTTCCGACCGGGTGAAGGCCCCACGCTCTTCCTCGGAAAGTGAAATCATCGTTTCCAGTTGGGAAAGGGTGCGGATGCGGTGGCTGGTCTGCCACTGCCAATCGTTCCACAACTTGCTGGGAACACTTGGAAAATGTCGCTTTCGGAACGATTTTACGGCTGGACTGAGAATTCCGGCACGGTGGGCAGGGAACGGGACAACCCGGCCAGCAGGTTTGGAGCGGGCAAGTGCCGGAGCACTTGCCAGGCAAGGGCTGGGGTCGGGAGGTTCGTCGTCGCTTTCCTGCGCTGTCTGGCTCGGTGTGGCGATCAGCTGTTCGTTCCTTTCAATGGGGACATGCATGGTCTCTGGTATCCTCTTATGAAAAGGGTTTTTGGAAGCCGGCTTTGAGCCGGTGGGAGGGGGCGCTGCGGCCTGATTTTCATCCGTAGCTGCTTGGCGCGACTATATGTTTTTTCGACTCAAATGCAAGAAAAAAATAGAGGATCTTTAAAAAAAAATTATACATAAAATTCAATATGTTAAATAGAATACAGGGTGACTTCGCAAGAAGTCAAGGTGTAAGCCGTCGAAACCGGCAGTTTTCCTGGCCTAAAGGGGGCATTTCGCGATTAGAGGAGAAGAAAAATCGTCCGGGTGGCAAGGATCGAACCGGGATCGGACCATAGCCATCCGGGGTGCGGGTTTCCCGATTCAACGGTTAGCGTCTGTCAACTAGGCCGCCGTGTTGCCCTGAAATGTCTCTGTGTAAGCAAAAGACTGGCGCAGTCCGATGCCTTCGATGGCGTGGCGCAGCGCCATGTTGATGGGCATCAAGCGGGTACCCAACACCGGGTCCAGCCCATAAATCCGGGTGCTGTAGTGGGCAAAGCAAGGGGCTTCGTCTGCCAGGGGCGCTGCGGCGGCTGCGCCTTGGGGGTCCGCCTGTTTGATGTGCCGGCACACGCAGAGCGCTTTGAGGCCGGTGCGGCCTCTTGCGGCGGCAAAACCGAAGAGCCGACACAGTGCCGGCCGCCATCTGTAAAAGGTGCAGTGCCCGGCGGCCTCCGGGGCCGGTTGGGGCGCATATAGCAGGCAGCGCTCGGATTCAGGCAGCGCCGTCAAGCGCTCCAGCCAATCGGTGGCCTCACCCCGGCGCAGGATTTCACGGGCGGCGGGAAACATTTCAAGTATCGTGACCTGAACATCCGCGGTGGGGCAGCAGGCCCCGCACCCGACCGGGCAGCGCAGGCCGCTTTTCAGCTGAAATTCGGCCACCGCCTTGTCAATTTGCGCGTACAGATCCATCACCCGTAACGTAATTTCCAACGCCGCTTCCTTCCGGATTTAAATTTCAAACAAAACGACACCCCTGGTGTGCACGCCTGCCCGGTAAACCTCTTTTATCGTATGAAATGCTGATAAAATGGTGATAACAAAAAAAGCGGTGCGGCTTGTCGATTTGGGCGCACTCTTGTAATTCTTTCTTTTAAAGATGTAAACAAGAAAGGGCTGGCCGAACATCCGGTCTCATCGCCTGTGATGCCGGGCAAATGGCAGCGGTCTGGCCCATACAGCCAGAGCGTATTGGTGCACCATGAGGGAGTGAAGCTCGAAATTGGAGATCAGGCTGGAATAGTTTTCAGCCTTGTCCGCCAGCGGAAGGAAGAGGTTGACGAACCGCTTGGGGATCTCCTGGGTCATAAGGGCTCTCAGGTATTGCGTGAAAGCGGCGTCCATATCGAATGCGGGCCACAGATCGTAAAGCACCCCTTCAAGGGTGAAGGCCGCTTTTCGAAAAAGCATCAGATCGGCTGAAAAGACGAATCCTTCCAGGGCGAGGTGCTCCATAAGCTTGAAGGTTCTTTTGATCAGGGTCAGGCGCTCAAATTCGGAGGATCGCAGCATGTCTAAAACCAGGCTGCGAAACTTCTGCCGCTGCAAGGGCCTGTCCATGGAACTGCCACCGGCCAAGGCGTTGACGGAGCGGCGGATGCCGCTCAGGTCCTTTTTAAAAACGGCTTGAATCAACTGGGCGGTTTTGATCCGATCGCGTTTGGTCAGCCGCCCGGCCAGGCTCCAATCCAAAAGGCCGATCCGCAGGCAACCCGAAGCGGCTTCATTTACGGCCAGGATGTTGCCGGCGTGCGGGTCTCCATGAAACAGGCTCAGCTTATGCCGGGAAAAAAGCGGCATGCAGATGAGCGCCTCGAACAGGATCGCAGCGCAACGCTTGCGCTGCGCTTGATTCAGGGGGGCATCGGTTATTTTGGGGCCGTTCAGATACCCCATGGCGGTCATGACGTCGGTACTGAAGGGCAAAAGCGCGGGGATCTGAACGCTTGGCATATCTTTGTAAAACCGGGCGGCTTCGATCAGATAGGTCTGTTCGGCCGCCAGATTGACCTCGTTGACCAGCATATCCCGCACTTCCTGGAATACGCTGAGGAATCTAAAATCCTTCAACGGGTAGGCCGCTCGATTTTCCTCAAAAAAACCCG
>JAWOJK010000372.1:0-2891 GCA_046481705.1 Desulfobacterales bacterium
CTCGCTCTACATCTCCGAGGACGGTGATGTCACCTTCGAGGTCGAAGCCGAGTACGACCTCCGCATCACCCAGCGTCTCGTGATTCAGCCGCGGGCCGAAGTGGGATTTGCCTTTCAGGATATTCCAGAACGAAGCCTCGGCGCGGGCATGACCGACGTCAAGCTTGACCTGCGCCTGCGTTATGAGATCAAGCGCGAGTTTGCTCCCTATATCGGCATTCGCTCCCAGTTCCTTGTTGGAGAAACCGACAACATCGCAGAGGCCAGTGGGGAGGATTCCGAACAGCTCTTTTTCCTGGCAGGCTTTCGCTTCGCCTTCTAGTATTCATTGGCGCCAAGCATGGGAGTGTTTACTGGTCAACCGAATCAATTGACTGATCGTCATAACACCGCAGCCGTCGACAGATAGGAGCATAACGAGCCGATGGTGGGAGTGAGCTGGTACGAGGCCCTGGCCTACTGCCGCTGGCGCGGTGCCCAAGAAAAGCGGGCTTACCGCCTGCCGACCGAGGCGGAGTGGGAAAGGCGGCCCGGGGGACCGACGGGCGCGAGTACCCATGGCGTGGCATGTTTTATCCGAGCCGATTTAATTCATACGAAGGCAACCAGACCGTCCGATCAACCACCCCGGTCGGGGTTTATCCCGCGGGGGTCAGTCCGAACCACTGCTGGGACATGGCCGGCAACGTCTGGGAATGGACGGGCAGTTTGTGGGGAAAAGACTGGCTTGAACCGGAATATCGATACCCTTTTGATCCCGCCGACGGGCGCGAAAAGCTAAAAGCTGGCGACGACGTCCCGTGGGTGTTGCGGGGCGGTTCCTGGGGCGACTACCGCGACGACGCCCGCTGTAGCTTCCGCTTCAGGAAAAACCCGCACTACAAGTTCGACTTCTTTGGGTTTCGGGTGGTAGTCTCCCCCATCTTTTGATACCTTTGCCCTCTGGCCCTCTGGCATCTTCTGGCCGGGGCTTTGCGCCAAAGGCGGGTGGTAGCGGCCAGCGACGGGGGTTTAAGTTAACGGGTTCTTTTGGCAAAGGAGAGCGAGATGTCACAACGCTTTGTAAACGGCTATGCCCTGCTGATCGGGGTGGATGAAAACGCCATCCCCCGATGGTCGCTGCCCGACGTGAAGAAGGACATCGACGCCCTGCGGGTCGTGCTGACCTGTCCGGAGCGCTGCGCCTACCCGGATGAACACGTATAAACCCTGACCGGTCGGTCGGCCACCCGCGACAACATCCTGGACGGGTTGGGCTGGTTGCGGGAAAAGCTCACCGCCGAAAAAAGCGCAAACGCAACCGCGGTGGTCTATTACAGCGGGCATGGGTGGCGCGACGAGGCCCAGGATCCGCCCGACTTCTACCTGATACCTTACAATGTCAGCGCGCATCAGCTGCGGTTGCGGGCGCTGCGGGCATCGGATTTTGCGCAGGAGATAAATGAGCTTAAAACGCAGCGCCTGCTGGTGCTCCTGGACTGCTGCCATGCGGCTGGCATGGGGGTGAAGGGGTTGTCGCCGGCGGGGTATGTGCCGGCAGCCTTGCCGCCGCAGCTGTTCATGGGCCAGGAGCAGGTGGACACGGCTTCCGACGGTTCAAAAGGCCTCGAGGGCTTGGCATCCGGCGCAGGTCGCGCCGTGATCAGTTCCTCCCAGGCCCGCCAACAGTCCTACATTTGCAGGGACGGCAAGATGAGCATATTCACCTATCACCTCATCGAAGCCCTCACCGGCCATGCGCAACCGGGGGAAAACGCCGCCTATGTGTTGGTGACCGATGTCATGAGCCACGTTTACCGGCATGTCCCCAGGAGTGCCGCGGCCGATTGGCAGCGGGAACAGGTGCCGGACTATCAGCTCAGTGGGAACTTTCCAGTGGCGCTGCTGCTGGGCGGTAAAGGTCTGCCGCAGGGGGCTGCGCCACCCGATCCGTTGGCGCCGGCGCCCATTGCCCCCCAAGCCAAGTCGTTCACGGCCCCCCGCAAAGCGACCGCTTTCGACCAAAGGGGTCAGAAGGTCGAACACCAAACCAATATCGAGACCGTCAGCGGCGGCATTTTTCAACCGGGGATGACGGTTAATGGCGATCTCCGCTATGCGGGCGCGACCTGGCAGTCTCACTGCGAAAGGTCGGCGTGGCGGAAAAACCATCAGACATCAAATCTTTAAAGCCTGCATTAGCTATCCTCGAGTCCTTGGAAGCTGATGGGCGCCTGGCAACTGCGGATAAAGGGATGATCCCGGAATTGAAACAACTCATTGACAATCCGGACTGATTCGTCAGGGAATACATACCGGTGGGCCAGCGCCCGGCGGGGGGCAAGCGCCTGATCGCGTTTCTTGCGGTTATCGCCGTACTGTTCGCCCTGGCCGGCCGCTGGCTGTTCGCCGCCAGGCTGGTCCTCGTCGCAAGTCAGGTCTTCGAGCGCTTGTCCGGGCTAGGCGCGATCGGCGGCGACCTTGCCGCAGTCTGCTGGGCGCTCGAGGAATTACTCGAGTGCGCGAGCCCGCTATTGGTGGGCGCTCTTCTCGTGCCGGGCGGGCCGAAGTTCTTCAGCAGCCCATCGCATTGTTACCGGTGAAAAAGTCTAACGGCCAAATCGTTTACGAGCAGCTCGAAAAAGTCGTAGAGAAAACCGGCGTGCCCAGGCAGATCCTCAGCGACCACGGCACAGACATTAAATCCGGAATTGAAAAGTTCTGCCAGGTCCACAAACAGACATGCTTCACCTACGACATAAAACATAAAGGTGCCAGCGTTTTGAAACGTGAGCTGGAAAATGACCAAAGTTGGAAAAGTTTCATTCAAGACGCGTCAAAAACAAGCAAGAAAGTTCAACAAACCCCTTTGGCGCATTTAGCTCCGCCAAACCAGAGAAGCAAAGCGCGAT
>JAWOJK010000375.1:0-2873 GCA_046481705.1 Desulfobacterales bacterium
TCACTCCAGTTTGCGGTTTTCGACCATGATTTTCTGGGACAGACCGCGGCCGATGACCAGGCGCTGAAAGGCCAGCGCAACCACCACGTGCCCGTTTCCGGAATTGGTCACCACTTCGAGCTCATCCCCCACCCGCAGCCCCATGGCCATCAGGCGCAGGCGGGCGGCCGAGCCGCCGCGAAAGCCGCTGAGCACCATTTTTTCGCCGGGTCGGGCCATTGACAGCGGGATCTCCACCTGGCGGGACTGCATACACTCCGAACAGATGCCGTAGATCTCCATCTTGTGCTGCAGCATATGAAAACCGTGCGCCGCCGCAATCTGGCCCTGCAGGGTTTCCAGCTGGTCATCGGTGAACTCGATGATCCGGCGGCACTTGGTGCAGACCATGTGATCGTGGTGCTGCCCCAGGTGCCAGTGTTCATACCGGATTTCACCGTTGTCGAAGCGGTTTTTGCGGGCAAACCCGAACTGGCACATCAGGTTGAGGGTGTCGCGCACAAAACCGGTATCGGCCGCGTGGCCCTCGTCGGACACCAACGCCGCCAGTTCGCTGGCAGTGACATGCTGATCGGTCTGCAGGAAAATTTCCACGACTCGCAGGCGCTCAGCGAAGCGGTCGATTTTCTCCTGTTCGAAGAGTTTTATAAACTGCTGCTTTTCCATTTGATGCAGTTGGCGCATAGCGCAATCCGCTCCCATGCTTTACGGATGATGCCAGCCCAGCCCAAAAGACCGTCACCGCGGCTGGCGAAACGTCTTTGCCATTTGTCTGCGGCCTGACCGCCGCCGGTGCCGCGCTTCCTGCCGAAACTTTTTGGAAGAGCCAACTGAATACGGAAAGGCGAAGATTTTGTCAAGCACTTTGTCACCGCGCGGATCGATAAAAGACCTGGGTTTAATAGGGGAAATGGACCGGACCGGTCCTTCAGCGGCATCCTCAGGTTGGACCGCAGGCTTGGGGCAACGCCGGCGCCCCGGGCCCCGGGGTGCGGCACGTCGTCGGGCAAGAGCGGGCCGCCGGCGCGAACAGCGCTTTGAACCGCTGCAACAGAGGGTCAAATGAGAGCACCAGCAGCATGCCGACGGCCCCCCACTGAACCGCAGCGGGAATAATTTCCGCCGCTTGGCCGACCACCGCCTGGGCCGACCACCCGAGGCTCGCATAGAGCGCGTCAACCGCCAGCCCGCAGGCAAGCGCGGAAAACGCCACAACGACAAGGTAGACGGCGGCGGCACGCCGGCCCAGAATCCGCCACAGCACCGTCAGCGAGGCCAGATTGGTGGCTGGCCCGACCAACAGAAAAACCAGCGCCGCACCCGGGCTGACGCCTTTGAGAATCAGTGCGGCGGCAATCGGAGTGGAGGCCGATGCGCAGATGTATATCGGTATCCCGACCACCAGCATCAACAGCATGGCGGGCACCCCGCCGCCCAGGTGCCGGCCGAACCAGTCTGCGGGAACCAAAGCCATGACGCCCCCGGCCAGCAGCAGCCCCAGGAAAAACCAAGGGGCCAGGTCTGCCCAGATGGTTGTCAGGGCATAGCGCAAACCCTCCGCCAGCCTGGTCCCGATGCCCTTTCGCAAGCCTGGCGCCTGGAGGGGGTCCCCGCCGGATCCTGATCCTTCCGCCTTTTGCGGCCACTCCAGCAGGTTGGTGGCCACCCCGGCGGTCGCGGCCGCCAGAAACGCCGCGAGGGGGCGGGCCAGGGTCAGGATGGGATCCAGCAGGGCATAGGAGACGGCAATCGAATCCACGCCGGATTCGGGGGTTGAAATCATGAATGCGGCCGTCGCGCCTTTGTTGGCCCCCTGTTTTTTCAGCGTGGCGGCGGCCGGCAGGACCCCGCAGGAGCAAAGCGGCAACGGTATCCCCAGGAGCGCCGCCTTGAAAACCGAGCGAAAACGCCCCTTTCCCAAATGGCGGACCACGACTCCCGGCTCGAGAACGGCGCGCAGCAGGCCGCTGATCAGCAAACCGAACAGGATGTATACCGCGGCCTCCTGCAGAAGCTGCCAGGACGCCAACAACACATCGAGAAGAAAGCTCATTTTACTTATTCCAAAGCCTCTCCGGCGTCTGTTCCCCCGAAAGCCACAGACGGGCCTGCACGAAAAAGCCCGCCGAACATCCCTTGCAGCGTAGCGGCAGGGTCGTTAAAGGCAATCGCCCCACCTGTGAGGGGTGGTGTTGGCCTTCACCCCGCAGCAAGCCGCAGCGGTAGCCTTGCCGCCGGAGGAGGCCGCCCGGTCTGATTCGAGCACCCTCACCCCAGATGCTTGATCACATCCTCGGAAAGGGTGTCGTCATGGGCCTGAAAGACGGGGATCAATTCGGCGGCAATGTCTTTAATCGACTTGATTTTCTTTTCCTTCATCACCCCTTGGATCTTTTCGACCCCCTCTTCGATCATTCTCAGGCCTTCGGCGATGGCGATAATGTCTTTGCGTTCCATGTGCGGCGCCTCCTTTGCAGTGCGGTTGGCATGGTTGATGATTAGCGGGACGAGTTCGCCAAGCTTAACCACTGACAGGTTTCAATGCAACCCCCCGGCAGCGGCGCCCCCCCTTTGCGACCCAAAGATTTCTTTTGACCCCAAACGGACTTTTTTTTTGCGGCCCACCCCTTGACGTCCGCCACCGACGCATTAAAGTTTGATCGTACACGTGAGAGCGTGTATAAGTAGTGGTAAAATCATCAGTTTTTTCATTCACTCCTCCTCTATAGTGGCTCATCTGACCCACCCTTTTCTGGTTGTGGCCCCCGCACCCCCTGAACGAACCTGCCATCACCCCACCGAGCGTTTTTTCGCAGGATGACTTGCGCACCTCTTGTTTTGAGATATCGCCTGTATTAAGATGCGCCCTTTCA
>JAWOJK010000055.1:0-10914 GCA_046481705.1 Desulfobacterales bacterium
GTCAGCGGGAGTTGGAAAACGACGACGACGGTGAGCTGAATCGGTTTCAGTTCAGCGCCCAATACTCATTTTAACCCCTAAAGGGACCAACCCAGCCCATCCCCCGTCAATGCAACTTGCGGATACGGATTTCTGGCGGCATGCGTTTCGAAGAGCGTGGCCAGGCATTTCATGCATTGCCGGGGGTGGCCCTCGGGTGACGCCCACGTCCTGATCGCACAATTTTCGCTGCCCTGGGCCGATGATTTCTTTTCACCCAGACCGGGTTTTACCTCCGGTTTCCTTCAAGACCCTGCCTTACGACACCGCCCTTGCCTTCACCTGACAGTTGCAACCACTGCGGCCGGTAAGGAACTCTCATCCTCGCGATGAAAGCCATCCCTGGCCCACAAAAAAGGCGGCATGGCTGCCGCCTGAAGTGATGACACCCAAGCCTTAGCGGGACTGCCGATAGATCTTCGCCGGGTTGAGTCTGTTTGACCAGGGCAGCCCTGCATTCTGCCAGCCGTTCAGTGTCCGCTGGCCCCGCTGCCGGCCTTCTTGCCGCGGGTCTCCCTGAAAGCCGTGTTCAACGAATTTCACGTTGGTGAAGCCGTTTTTCATCAGGTACTCAGCGCTGGGCAGCCCCCGCGCGCTGCCTGAACGGCACATGGTGATAATCAGTGAATCCCGGTTGAGCCCTTTATCTGCGAGCGCCTTATCGATGTCAGCAATGAAGTTTTTGTTGGGGTTCATGCCAAATACCGCGTGCTCCGCGACGAAATCAAACGGGTCCGTAATCGCCAGCGGGATGTTCCGGTCCACGGTGTCCGTAAAGCCGGTGAACATGATCTCCACCGGATCACGGACATCAATGAACAGCAGCGAATCACCCTGGTCCTGCACCAGCCGGTAGGTTTCCTCCGGCGTAAGCCCCAGCCGATGCTCAGCACCCACGGCAGACAGGGGCAGGAGGAGAAGCAACAACACGATCATCGATTTTTTCAACATAGGTGGGCCCTCTTTTTTTTTAGGCCAATAAGCCGTGAGATGTGAAAGTGTGAATCATCCTTAAACTGCACAGGCGTGGGGTTGAGCGGTTTTTTTCCACCCCTCTCGGGAGTTTCTTTTGACTCCCTCAGAAAAGGCCGCTGGCTGGAACGTCGCCGCGTACGAGATAGTCGGGGTTGGTGTCGCTCTTGCGCTTGTCGGCTGAGAGCCGGCTGTGCATCACCTTGACGTAGCTGGGCATGTCGTGGTCGGCTGTGTTGTACCCTGCACCCGGGTTGAAGTCCACGGCATCCATTTCGATCTCGCCTTTGTGATTGATGAAATTGAGCGTGCCGACGTGGTGATACTGCGTGGCCGGCAGCGGTGGGCCGGCATAAACCGGGAGTTTGGAGGCAAAGTCGAGATTCTTGACCCAGCGGAAAGTCTTTGCTTTCAGCAAATTGTTGTACGCATTCGCAAAACCGATATTGCCCACGCGAGGCGAGCCAAAGACATATACGCCCGATACCGGCACCCCGCCGACCTTCTGAAAGCGGTAGGCGCAGAGCGTCGCGAGCGCGCCGCCCAGGCTATGGCCGGTCAGGAACACCCTCTGTTTATTTTTGCGGCGGTTGCGCACCTCACTGCGAACCCCCTGATAGACGGCGCTCAGAGCGTTGTAGAAGCCCTTGTGGACTTTCACCGTTCCCCAGTCGATAGGCCCATCCATCATCAGGTGCTGACCGTTGGTCAACCAGTCTTTGAGGCCGGTGACGCCCTCGGTGCCGCGAAAAACGACCAACACCAGCCGTGCATTTGAAAGGACGACCGCTTCCGTATCATACGGGAAGGCCACGTTTTCGGTGAACGTCTGCACTTCAAAGGGGTTGGTATCGCTCAGATCGCGCACGAAGGCTTTGAACGCCGTCTCGAACGGGCCACCCCCGGGGGGTCTGCCGAGGTACGCGTAGTTGCTCAGCAGCGCCAGCAAATAGGCGCTGGCCTTGGAGTGGCCGTCGTAATCCTCGCGGAAGTAGCGGAAGATGTCTTTGTGAGCCATGCGGTGTCCCCCTTTTCGGTTGAACATGGTGAGTCAAAAAAAAGACAGGAACTCGCTTTCCGGAAGATTTAATATGGCTAATGGCTGCTGGTTTGTCAAAGGCAAGACCCACAACATGGGGTGTGCCCCGGGAAAGCGGGCATCGCAACGAGGATGCTGCCCTGGGTTTCTTTCGGTTCAAAACCTTGCCGGGCCCTTCGGCACTGGGGCTTTGAACCGTGTCTTTGATCGCAGACCCCCATTTCGCGCTTTTCAGTGCATGAAATGCATTGTAGGATACCCCGATCATGCCCCAACGACTCATCAGCGAGGCCATTAAACCATTAACCGGAACGGCTGATACCCGGCGCATGGCCGTCGGGGGCCCCGGTCTGCCCCAGCAGTTCGTGTGGCGGAAGCAAACCGTCACCGTTGCGGCGGTGCTGCGCACCTGGCGTGAGACCGGAAAATGCCGCCACGGCAGCCCCGAGAAGTATGTGCGCAAACACTGGTACGAGGTGGCCACGGCTTCGGGCGCCACCATGACGCTGTATTTCGCAAGACAGCCTCGCGGCGGGCGCAAGGGCGCGCGATGGTGGTTGTTCAGCGTCTCCGAGCCGGAGGAGAGCCCACCGTCGAATACCGCAAAGTGCGATCTGCGGCCGAACCAAAGGCTTGAAGGAGACTTGTCCTGATGAAGCTTTCCCTGGCGGCCAACTTTGACAGCGCGTTGATTCCGAAGCTGAAGGCCTACCCGGTCGAAGAGGTCTTCGGCAAGCTTTCCAGCGACTTCACGGGCGGCGGCAGGCCGAGCTACATGGGGGGATCGCTCTCGGAAAGAGAACTGGCGAAGTACGTCGCGCTGCTTGCCGAAAACGGGATCGCGTTCAACTATCTGCTCAACAGCTCGTGCATGGGAAATCGCGAATGGGGCCGGGGGTTCCAGAAAAAATTGATGGGTTTGCTGACCAGGCTTGGACATATGGGGGTCCAGCGGCTGACCGTCTCCACGCCGTTTCTGCTGGAGGCGATCAAGGCGCGCTTTCCGGAGTTTTTCGTCAAGGTCGGCATCTACGCCCAGGTGGACACCCCGCGGCGGGCACGGTTTTGGGAGGATCTGGGCGCCGACGCCATCACGCTCGAGAGTTTTTCCGTCAACCGCAACTTTCGTCGCCTGGCCGCGATCAGGGCGGCCGTGGGCTGTGAACTGCAACTCATCGCCAACCACCCCTGCCTGCCCAACTGCCCCATGCAGGTTTATCACCAAAACGGCTTCGCGCATGGGTCGGACGGCTCGCGGCGGCTCTTCATCGATTATTGTTTCCTGCGCTGCACGCGCAAAAGGCTCGAAGACCCCTCGCTGTTCGTCAAGGCGGCCTGGATTCGGCCGGAAGATCTCGCGGCATACGAGGCGCTGGGGTTTGGAAACTTCAAGCTGCTCGAAAGGAACATTCCCTCCGGGGAACTCCTCAAGCGGGTGAAGGCTTACAGCGAACGCAGTTTTCAGGGCAATCTGGCGGAAATCATCCTGCCCTACGGGTTCAAGGAGACGCAGAAGAAGGGGATTGCCTGGGCTGCAAAATTTTTTCTGAGGCCGCTGCAGGTCAACCCCTTCAGAATCAGAGAATTGTACCATCTGGCGCGCAGCCAGGGGATGCTCTTCCCCCTGGGCGAAAGCCCAATACGGATAGATTCGGCGATGATCCCCGCGGATTTTATCGAGGGCTTCAGGCGCCGGGACTGCGCCGCACTCGAATGCAAACGCTGCCGATACTGTGAAGAAATCGCGGAAAGGGCCGTTGCTGTGGACGAAGACTTCAGACGACGCGCGATGCAACAGTTTGGCCGGATTGAAGGATCGATGTTGGACGGGGGTTTGTGGGGTGTTAAAAAAGCGTGCGGCTGAACCGGAGTTGATGGACGCGGCCGGCTTTGACCGAAACCTGGCGGAAGAGAGCTTCCGCTTCATCGCGGTGGTGAATCGCTGGTTCGGCGGCGTGCGGGCGGTCAGGCGTTTTGTCGCAGCGGAGGCGGCCCATGGGCCGCGGGACCGGGCGTTGCGGGTCCTGGATGTGGGATCGGGGAGTTGCGACATCCCCATTGCCGTCTGCGCATGGGCGCGCGGGCGGCGTATCCCCGTTGATTTCACGTGCATCGAGAATAGCGAGCACGCCGTGCGCATCGCGCGGCGCAACCTGCGCCGCAATCCCGATCTGCCGATCACGCTGATCCGCGGCGACATCTTCGCCCATCAGCCCGAGGCGCCCTACGACTGCGCGGTCGGGTCGATGTTTTTCCACCATCTCGCGGAGAATGACATTATGCGCCTCATCGACCGGCTGCGCGGCTTTGTGCGCAGCAGCCTCCTGATCAATGACCTCCAGCGCTCGCCTGCCAACTATGCCGCCTGCAGGCTCCTTCTCCCGGCTTTTCCCTTCGAAGTCGGCCACGACGCCTTGCTGTCGATCCGCAAGGGGTTCAGGGCAGCGGAGCTCAAGGACTTGTTGGAGGGGCTGCAGGATGCTGCCGTGAGCGTCAGCAGCGCACCGCTTTTTCGCATACGGGCGGTGGTGCGGTTTATCGGGGTGGCGCCGTGCGCATAGTCATCCAAGCGCTTGCAACCGCCAATCCGCCTTTTTATGCGAGTCAGAAAGAAGTCTTCGATTTCTTTGATTCGCATCTCGATATGGCCCCCGACGAGCGCGAACTCTTCCGGCGTATCCTGCTTGAAGGCCCTGTTCGGGGGCGCTATCTCGGAATCGATCGTCCCGAGGAAGTCCTGGAAACCGACCCGGATCGGCTGGTGGAGCGTTTCCGCAAATTCGGTACGCTGAGTGCCGTTCTTGCGGCGCGCGCGGCCATGGCCCAAGCCGGCTGCGCCCCCGCCGATATCGGCGGCGTGGTGGTCAATACCTGCACCGGATACCTCTGCCCCGGCCTGTCGTCTTACGTGACCGAAGACCTCGGGCTGGATCCCTGCGTCAAAGTCATGGACCTGATGGGCATGGGCTGCGGCGCCGCGCTACCCAACCTCGAATGTGCGGCGGGAATCGTGGCGCGGGGCATCGGAAAGCCCATCCTGAGCATAGCCGTCGAAGTCTGTTCGGCCACGATTTTCCTCGGCGCCGAGCCCGATCTGATCATCAGCAACTGCATCTTCGGCGACGGGGCTTCGGCGGCCGTCGTGACCGGCGGGGGCAACGACGGAAACGGCGCGTGCGCTGGATTGGCGCAACTGGTGGACTTTGAGTCCGGGATCTTCCCGACCCATCGCGAGCATCTGCGCTACCGCACCGAGCAGGGGCGGCTGCGCAACGTGCTCAGCAGTCGGGTCCCGGTCCTGGGCGCCAACACGATCCTGCAGGTGGTCGAGCGGCTTTTGGCGCGCAACTCCCTCGCGCCTGATCGGATCGACTGGTGGGCCGTGCACGCGGGAGGGACATCGGTTCTGAAACAGGTGGGCAAAAAGCTGTGCCTGAACGATGACGCCCTGCGCTTTTCCTACGATGTTTTTCACGAATATGGCAATATGTCCTCTCCGACCGTCATGTTCGTTCTCAGAAAGATCCTCGCTGAAGGCCGTCCCAAACCCGGCGACAACGGCCTGCTGCTGTCCTTCGGGGCCGGATTTACGGCCTTCGGCGCACTGGTCGTTTTTTAGGGGGCCGGCAAAAAAACTGAAGAGGCACCAACCTATGGAAATACCGATTCTTAAAGAGGCCGTGATCATCTTCGGCCTGTCCATCGGCGTCATCGTCGTCTGCCACCGCTTCCGCATCCCGGCCATCATCGGGTTTCTGATCACCGGGGTGGTGGCCGGACCCCACGGCCTGGGGCTGGTCGGCGCAGCCCACGAGGTCGAGATGCTGGCCGAGATCGGGGTCATCCTGCTGCTCTTCGTCATCGGCATGGAGCTGTCCTTTACGGAACTCCTGCGCCTGAAGAAGCCGGTTTTCCTGGGCGGAACGACCCAGGTGCTCCTGACCATCATCGTCTTCGACGCCCTGGCCATGCTCATAGGATTTTCCATGGGCAAGGCCGTCTTCGCCGGGTTCCTGGTGGCCCTCTCGAGCACGGCGATTGTGCTTAAAATCCTGTCCGACCGGGCGGAGATGAGCACCCCGCACGGCCGCATCGGTCTCGGCATCCTCATCTTCCAGGACCTCATCGTGGTGCCCATGATGCTGCTGGTGCCCTTCCTGTCCGGCCAAGCCGGCGACCTGGGACCTTCCCTGTTGCTTCTCGCGGCCAAGACCGTGGGCATCATCGCCCTGCTCTACATCCTGGGCAAGGTCGTCATCCCCCGGGTGCTGCTGCTGGTGGTGCGCACCCGCAGCCGCGAGTTGTTCCTCATGACCACCCTGGGCCTCTGCTTTTCCATCGCCCTTTTGACCTCCAAGATGGGCCTGTCGCTCTCCCTGGGGGCCTTTCTGGCCGGGCTGCTGATGTCCGAGTCCGAGTTTTCCTTGTCCGCACTCGAAGGCATCCTGCCTTTCCGGGACGTGTTCACCAGCGTCTTCTTCGTGTCCATCGGCATGCTCCTGGACCTGGACTTCTTTTTCGGCAACCTCTGGCTGGTGCTGACGGTCTCCCTGGTGATCCTGCTGGTCAAGGGCGTCATCGTCACGATGGCCGGGCTGATTCTGGGCTATCCCCTGCGGATCGCCGCCCTCACGGGCCTGACCCTCTGCCAGATCGGCGAGTTCTCATTTGTTTTGGCCGGTGTGGGGATGACCTACGGGCTCATGGCCGCGGCCGAGTACCAGCTTTTTCTTTCCGCGGCTATTCTGACCATGTCCCTGACCCCCTTTCTGATCATGGCCTCACCGCGCTTCTCCGACTTCCTGGCCGCCAGACTCCCCTGGGGGGCCGGCCCGCTGGTCCCCGCCGGCAAGGATTTTGGTACCGAAGCCCTCGAGGACCACCTGATCATCGTGGGTTTCGGCGTGGGCGGCCGTCACCTGGCGCGGGCCGCCAGGATGGCCGGAATCCGCTACGTGGTCCTCGAGATGAACCCCGACACGGTGCGCAACGAGGGGGCCAAGGGGGAGCCGATCTCATACGGCGACGCGGCCCAGTCCGCGGTGCTGGCATACGCCGGCGTGGCCCGGGCCCGCATTCTGGCCGTGGTCATCGCCGACCCCGCGGCCATCCGCAGCATCACCGAGGTCGCCCGCAAGGCCAACCCGGCCCTGCGCATCGTGGTGCGGACCCGTTTCGTCACCGAAATCCAGCCGCTCAAGGAGCTTGGCGCCAACGAGGTGGTTCCCGAGGAGTTCGAGACCTCCATCGGGATCTTCACCCGGGTCCTGGCCACCTACCTGGTGCCGGTGCGCGAGATCGAACGCTTCGCTGCCGAGGTGCGCGGCGAGAACTACGGCTTTTTGTGCGAATCCGGCACTCCCGACCAGTCCTTCTGCAGTGTCAGGGACGTGCTCACCGGGCACGAGGTCGTCTCCCTGGTGGTGGACCCGGGTTGCCCGCTGGATGGTAAGAGCCTGAAGGAAGCGGCCCTGCGCCAGATCCACGGGCTGACCGTGGTGGCCGTCAGACGCGGGGATCAGACCCTCGCCAACCCCGAGGCTGACTTCAGGCTGCAGGCCGCTGACCTGGCCTACGTGTTCGGCGAACACCGGCGCGTGCTGGGCAAATTGCACCTGTTCCGAAAGCCCGAGCCGGACCGCCACCCTGCACCGGCCTCAAGTTAGGTAGACCGCCAAGAGTCGCGGCAGAAAATCAAGCCCCCCGATTGCGCTGGTTCGGGGTTATACTGCAAGGCCGATTGGCCGGCGCCGATTCGGATGGGCAGCGGTGGCGGGGTGGGGTCAATGAAAATTTGTCTTGACAACTTTACCAATATGTCCGATGCTCCTCCCACTCGGCCGCCGCAACGGCTCCCGGGAACGCAAACCACCTTTTTGAATGTTCTTAACCCCCCTGAGCCATGCCCGTGACACCGAACGAAATCCTGAATCCCCGATCGCCGCTGCCGCTCTACCACCAGCTGGCGGAGCTGCTGGCCGCCAGGATCCGCGCGGGGGACCACCCGCCGGGTACCCGGATCCCCTCCGAGCACCAGTTGGCGGCGATTTTCGCCATCGGGCGGCCCACCGCCCGGCAGGCCATCGATGTCCTGGTGCGCAAAGGACTGGTCACCCGCCGGCGGGGATCGGGCACCTACGTGCGGGAACCGCGCCAGGAGGTGGACCTCTTCTCCTTGGACGGCACCAGCGCCGCGTTCAACCGCAAGGGGCTGGCGGTCACAAGCCGGATTATCGCCCCGGTCGTGCTCAAAACCCTCGGCGATGACGGCGACAACCCGTTCGCCGGCCGCGAGGCCTTTTTTTTGGAACGTCTTACCCGCGTGGGAGCCGTCCCGGTGCTGATTGAAACCCTCTTTCTGCACCCGGGGCTTTTTGCCGGCCTCGCGGCCCTGGATCTGGAGGGCCGCTCGCTCTCGGCGATCGCCGAAGAGCGCTTTTTCCTGCGTCCCAACGGCGGCCGCCAAAACTTTCAAATTGCCTATCTCGAGGCCGAGCGCGCGCGCCACCTCCAGGTGACCCCGGAAACCCCGGTGCTGGCCGTCAGGCGCTGCCTGCACTTTCCCCAGGCTCAAAACGCCGTTTTTGCAGAACTCTACTGCCGCACGGATCAATTTGTCTTTTCGCAAAATATCGGAGGACCTGGCGATGCATAAACGGGGCTATTATGCCGGCTTCGGCGGCGCGTTTCTGCCGGAGATCCTGAACGCGACCTTTGACGAACTGGAGGCGGTCTTCGAGGCCGCCAAGGCCGATCCCGACTTCTGGTCGGCCTACCAGGACGTCATGGCCACCTACTCGTGCCGCGCCACGCCGCTCACCTTCGCGGCGAATCTCACCCGCCATTTCGGCGGGGCGCGCATCTACGTCAAGCGCGAGGATCTCAACCACACCGGCGCCCACAAGGCCAACAACGTCATGGGTCAGGGGCTGCTGGTCCAGCGCATGGGCAAAACGCGGGTGATCGCCGAAACCGGCGCCGGCCAGCACGGCGTGGCGACCGCCACCATGGCGGCGCGCTTCGGCTTTGAGTGCACCATCTACATG
Source organism: Desulfobacterales bacterium (assembly GCA_046481705.1). GTDB lineage: Bacteria > Desulfobacterota > Desulfobacteria > Desulfobacterales > JAABRJ01 > JAABRJ01. The sequence continues at coordinate 9,097 of JAWOJK010000055.1, forward strand.
GGCGAGGTCGACGTGGAGCGCCAGCGCCCCAACGTCTTCTGGATGGAGCGTCTGGGCGCCACGGTGGTGCCGGTTCGCAACGGCACCCGCATCCTGAAGGACGCCATCAACGAGGCCTTCCGCGACTGGGTCGGCAACATGGACACCACCCACTACGTACTCGGGACGGCCTGCGGCCCGCACCCCTTTCCGGAGATGGTGACCTATTTCCAGTCGATCATCGGCCGTGAGGCCCGCCGCCAGATTCTCGAAAGGGAAGGGCGGCTGCCGAAGCGGGTTTACGCCTGTGTGGGCGGCGGCTCCAATGCGATGGGGCTTTTTTCGGGGTTTCTGGACGATCCGGTGGAGCTGGTGGGCGTGGAAGCCGGCGGCAAGGGGCTCGATTCGGGTCGGCATGCCTCACGTTTGTGCTCGGCGGATGCCAGCGTGGGGGTGGCCCAGGGCTACAAAACCTTTTTCCTGCAGGACAGCGACGGCCAGATGCGGGAGACCCACAGCATATCGGCGGGACTGGACTACGTGGGGGTCTCCCCGATCCTGGCGCAGTTCAAGCAATCCGGCCGGGCGCGCTTCGAGGCCGCCACCGATGCCGAGGTCCTGGACGCCTTGACCCTCACCATGCGCAAGGAAGGCCTGATCCCGGCCCTGGAGTCGGCCCACGCGTTTGCCCGGGCCTTCAAGGAAGCGCCGGAGATGGCCGCCGACGACATCGTCATCATCAACCAGTCCGGACGCGGCGACAAGGACATCTTCACCATCGCCGAGGCATTTGAAGACCCGGCCTGGCGGGAGTTCATCAAACACAAGGCGGAGCAATACGATGCTTGAAACCTACCTGCGACGTCAGCGCGCGAAAAAGGACATCCTGCTGATGACCCACCTCGTCGTCGGCTACCCGTCTTTTGAAGCGTCTTTTGAGATCGTAAGGGCCATGGTGGCGGCCGGGGTCGACCTGATGGAGCTCCAGATCCCGTTTTCCGAGCCGATTGCCGACGGGCCGGTCATCCTGCGGGCCAATCAGGAGGTCCTCGCCCGCGGCGCGCGGGTGCGGCAGTCGCTGGCGTTTGCCGAACGGGTGACCGCGGCCTTCGACATCCCGTTCCTGTTCATGACTTACTGCAACATCGTCTTCAAATACGGGGAGGCGGCCTTTGCCGCCGAAATGGCCCGCATCGGCATGGCGGGGGCCATCGTCGCCGACCTGCCGCCCGAAGAGGGAGAGGCCTATCTGGCCGCGATGCAGGCGCACCAACTGGCGCCGATCTTCATCTTTTCGCCCACCACCGGTCAGGCGCGCATGCGGATGCTGGCCGGGCACGGCCGCGGCTTTATCTACTGCGTCGCCCGCAAGGGTGTGACCGGCCAGCAGACGGCGTTTTCCGAAGCGCTGGAGGGCTACCTGGCGCGCTGCCGGCAGGCAACGGATCTGCCGCTGGCCCTGGGCTTCGGGGTCAAGGACCGGGCGGACATCGATTTTCTCAGGGGCAAGGCGGATATCGCCGTGATCGGCACCGAGACCATCCGCCTGGTGGACGAACACGGGGTCGGGGCGGTGGGAGCGTTTATCCGCGGACTGCAATCCTGATGGCGGCGTCAAAAACAGCTCAATTTTTGACTTTTTAGCGGTCCGTCAATCTTGAGGTCCGCCCTCGCCGCAGATCAAGTGGAGAGCACGGCCGTCATCTTGGCCACTGCGACCTGCTCCGGGGCATTGGGTTCGCGCGCGAGCATTTTGATCCCTTCGTGCAGCAGCGCCAGGGCCTCGCAGCGGTCTTTGCTGGTCGGCAGCAGCCGGGGCAGGGCGGCGATGGCCTGGTC
>JAWOJK010000232.1:0-12382 GCA_046481705.1 Desulfobacterales bacterium
ATCCTGGCCGTCGGCCCCGAACCCGTGCCGGCCGATTTCCAGCGAGCGCAGCCCCTTCTGGAGGGCCTCCTTGAAGGTCCGGCCGATGGCCATGGTCTCTCCCACCGATTTCATCGCGGTGGTGAGGACGTCATCGGTTTCGGGGAATTTCTCGAAGGTCCAGCGCGGGATCTTGACCACCACGTAATCCAGGGTGGGCTCGAAGGCGGCCAGGGTCTCGCCGGTGATGTCGTTGGGGATTTCATCGAGGGTATAGCCCACGGCCAGCTTGGCGGCGATCTTGGCGATGGGAAACCCGGTGGCCTTGGAGGCCAGAGCCGAGCTGCGCGACACCCGCGGGTTCATTTCGACCACCACCATTTCGCCGTTGCGCGGGTTGACCGCGAACTGGACATTCGAGCCGCCGGTGTCCACCCCGATTTCGCGCATGATCGCCAGCGAGGCGTCGCGCATGACCTGGTACTCGCGGTCGCTCAAGGTCTGGGCCGGCGCCACGGTGATGCTGTCACCGGTGTGGACGCCCATGGGGTCCAGGTTCTCGATGGAGCAGACGATCACGGCGTTGTCATGCTTGTCGCGCATGACTTCCAGTTCGAACTCCTTCCAGCCCAAGACCGACTCTTCCAGCATCACCTGGCCGATCAGGCTTGCGTCCAGACCGGCCTTGGCCATCTTCTCGAGGTCTTCGATATTGTAGGCCACCCCCCCGCCGGTGCCGCCCAGGGTGAAGCTCGGGCGGACGATCAGCGGAAAGCCGAGTTCGGCGGCCGCCGCGCGCGCCTGGTGCATGTCGGTGGCGATCCCGCTGCGGGGAATGCGCAGGCCGATACGGCCCATGGCCTTGCGGAAGCGGTCGCGGTCCTCGGCCTTCTCGATGGCCTCGATGGAGGCGCCGATCAGCTCCACCCCGTATTCTTCCAGAACACCCATGCGGGCCACTGCCACCGCGGTGTTCAACCCGGTCTGGCCGCCGAGGGTCGGCAGCAGGGCATCCGGGCGTTCGCGGGCAATGATTTTGGCCACCGTTTCGGGGGTCACCGGCTCGATGTAGGTGCGGTCGGCCATTTCCGGGTCGGTCATGATGGTGGCCGGGTTGCTGTTGACCAGGACGACCTGGTAGCCTTCTTCGCGCAGCGCCTTGCAGGCCTGGGTGCCGGAGTAGTCGAACTCGCAGGCCTGGCTGATGATGATCGGGCCGGCGCCGATGATCAGAATTTTCTGGATGTCCGTGCGTCTTGGCATATTGGTTTCGCGGGGGCTTGGGCGGCCCCTTATTCCCTGAAGGTTTTGATCATGCGAACGAATTCGTCAAAGAGGTAGTGGGCGTCGTGGGGGCCGGGGGAGGCTTCGGGGTGGTACTGCACCGCCAGGATCGGGTAGCAGCGGTGCCGGAAGCCCTCCACGGTGTTGTCGTTGAGATTGACGTGGGTGATCGCGATCGCGTCGCTGCCGACGGCTTCGCGCCGGACCCCGAAACCGTGGTTCTGGGAGGTGATTTCCACCCGTCCGGTGACCAGATTCTTGACCGGCTGGTTGGCCCCGCGGTGGCCGAACTTCAGCTTGAATGTCCGGCTGCCCAGGGCCAGGCTCAAGAGCTGGAAGCCCAGACAAATGCCGAAAATGGGCCGGTAGCCGAGCAGTTCGCGGATGGTGGCGATGGCCTCGGTGACCGGTTCGGGGTCCCCGGGCCCGTTGGAGAGAAAGATCCCATCGGGTGCCAGGCGCCGGATGGTTGCGGCCGGGGTGCGCCCGGGCACCACGATCACCTCGCAGCCGGCGGCTGTCAGCTGCCGCAGGATGTTGTACTTGATGCCGAAATCAAACGCCACCACCCGGTGGGTGGGGGCGGCACTCTGCCAGGAGGTGCTGTCCAGCGGGGCGCCCGGCGCTTCCAGCAAAAGCGGCCCGCCGTTTTGCCAGCGGTAGGGCCTGACGGTGGCCACCAGCCCGGTCAGGTCCTGGCCCACCATGCTGGGGATCTCCCGCGCGCGGGCCGACAGGCTGGCCGGGTCCAGGTCCCGGGTCGAGATAAAGCCCCGCATGGCGCCGGCGTTGCGCAGGTGGCGGGTGAGGGCGCGGGTGTCGAGGGCTTCGACGCCGAGGACATCCCCGGTCCGCAGGTAGTCGGCCAGGTTTCCGGTGGCGCGGAAGTTGCTCGGAAAGCGCTGGTATTCCCGGACCACGAACCCCGCCACCTGGATGCGGTCGGACTCCACGTCCTCGGCGTTGACCCCGTAGTTGCCGATCAGCGGGTAGGTCATGGTGACGATCTGGCCCCTGTAGGAGGGGTCCGTCAGAATTTCCTGGTACCCGGTCATGCTGGTGTTGAAGACCAGTTCGCCCCCGGCCTCGCCCGGGCCGGTGAACGTGCGGCAGGTAAAGTGCCGGCCGTCTTCAAGGGCTAACAGAGCATCCATGTGAGTTCCATCGTCTTTGGTGCAGGGTTGAATTGCAAGCCGGCCGGTTTGCCGGGGCGGCTACCCCAGGGGATCGTTTTCCACCAGGTCCCAGATGCCGCACGGGCAGGCAGCGGCACAGAAGCCGCACCCGATGCACAGGTCGGCATCGACCACGTACTCGTACTCCGGCGCGCCCAGGTCCCGGCGGCTGATGGCGGCCTGGGGACAGATCGCCACACACAGGCCGCAGTCCCGGCAGGCGCCGCAGGAAGAGCACTGCGAGCCGCAGTGCGCCATGTCCTCGAAGCGGGTGACCCGGGGGTCGAAATACTCCAGATGGACCCGCCGGCGGTCGATCATGGCGCGCGAATCGGCCAGCGGGCGTTTGCCGTTGAGAATGTCGTTGATGGCCGCGGCCGCCTTGCGGCCGGCGCCGATGGCGTCGGTCAGCAGCCCCGGCTTGACCGCGTCCCCTATGGCGAAGACCTTGGGATCGGAGGTCTGCATGTGGTCGTTGACCGTCACGAAGCCCCGCTCGGTGACGATGTCGCGGGGCAGAAATTCCAGGTCGGGAACGTCCCCGATGGAGATGATCACCGTGTCGGCGGGAATCACTTCGCCGGTGTTGAGCTTGACGCCCTTGGCGGTGATCTCCTTGGTGAAAACCGGCCAGCGGAACTGGGCGCCGACGGCCTCGGCGGCCTCACGCTCCTTGCCGAAAGAGGCCGGTTGCTGAACGTCCAGCAAGGTGATCTGGCGGGCGCCCAGCCGGTGGGCCTCGGAGGCCGCATCGCAGCCGACGTTGCCGGCCCCGATGATCACCACGCGTTTGCCCGGTGTGAAGCGCCCGGCCTTGGTCTCCCTCAGGAAGTCCAGGGCGGTGACCAGTCGTTCGCTGCCCGGAATCGGCAGGCTGCGGGGTTTCTGGGCCCCGGCGGCGATGACCATGAAGTCAAAGTCCGCGCGCAGCCGCTCGGTTTCGTCGCGCGTCAGGTTCTGCTGCAGGTTGACGTGTGGGATGACCTCGCCGATGCGCTCCAGTTCATGGGTCACCACGTCCTGCGGGATCCGGCTGTCCGGGATGACGTTCGCGATCTTTCCGCCGAGCTTCTCGGAGCGGTCATAGACCACCGCCTCGTGGCCGTACCGGCGCAACTGCCAAGCCACCGACAGGCCCGCCGGGCCGCCGCCGACGACCGCGATGCGCTTGCCGCTCAGGGGCGGTAGCGGGGGCAGCTTGGCATCGATGCTGGCCTTGCCGAGATGGCGGATGTCCACTGGAAACATGGCCGCCGACTGGCGTGTGCAGGCGCTCATGCAGAGGTTGGGGCACAGGTAGCCGCAGACCGTGGCTGGAAAGGGAGTGTAGGTCAGGGCCAGGTCCACCGCCTCGTCCATGCGACCCTCGCGGATCAGCTGCCAGCGCTGCTGGACGGGTATTCCGGTGGGGCAGGTGGCCTCGCAGGGGGCCTTGTACTTGCGATTTTCCCAGACCGGCAGATAGCGGCGCAGGTCGCCGCTGGTGATCACGGGCACGGTGCTGCGGTCGATGTCGGTCAGGTCGCCCACCAGCCCGCCGTGGCCCAGTTCGCGGTCCCAGATCTCCTTGTGGAAAGACGCCATCGAGCGGCTGGTGAGGCCCAGGCGCTCCTGGGGGGTGCGGGCGACCAGCAGCTGCCACTGGCGCCGGTCCGAGAGGGGCTTGAGCAATTCAGGGCGCTTGATCCGCCCCGCAAAGCTTTCCAGGTTCTCTGCCAGCCAGCCCCATTCCTCGTCGGAAATCGGCATCATCCGGGCGTCCGCCTGGCTGAACCCCTGATGCGGGCCGCGAAAGAAGACCTTGCCGCCGACCATGCCGACGAAGGGTCGGTAGCCGAGCACATTCGTCTGATCCTGGGCCTCCACGCCGCAGATCACGGCGACGCCGCCAGCCATGAACTCACCGAAATAGTCGCCCACCGACCCCAGGACCCACAGCTCAGGCGGCGCAAAGCGCGGGTTGTGCTTGGTCATGGTCATGCCGCGGGCGCCGATATTGCCGCCGATGAAAACCTTGCCCTGGGACATGCCGTTGGCGATGCCGTTGGCCGCATTGCCATGGACCACGATTTCGGCCCCGGCGTTGAGCCACCCGACGTCGTCCGAGGCCGGCCCCATGGCTTCGACCCGGGTGTTGGGAAAGCCGAGTGAGCCCAGGCGCTGACCGGAGTTGCCGGTCACCCGGATGTAGAGCGGGTCGTCACCGGCTTTCCAGAGCCGCCCGCCGATGCCGTGCTGGCCCAGCGCCTGCACCTCGATATGGCGGTGCCCCCGGGAAACCGCGGCCTGGATGCGGTCCTCCAGGATCCGCGAGCCCAGGCGCGTGCTGTTTTCCTTTCCCGCGATGACGTGAAATTTTGTTTTGCTCATGTCTCTCTCCGCAATGTCCTGTGCGCCGGGCCGATAGGGCATCGATTGGCCCGCGGGCTCAGGCTAAACGACGTATTGGATCTGAAGCCGCTGGGCGGCGTCGGCATCGCTGATGCCGAGGGCGTCCGACATGCCGATCGGCAGCGATGTCGAGCGCCCCAGGGGGGCGATGATCTTCTTGAGTTCGGTGTCGAAGCTCAGGAAAACGTCCACCACCCGCTGGGCGACCTCGTCCACATCCAGCCGCCGATAGAGGCGCGGGTCCTGGGAGGTGATGCCCTTGGGGCACTGGCCGATGTTGCAGATGTTGCAGCGGTCGGATTCGGAGCCCAGGCAGCCGGCGGCGGCCTGCATGATGTATTTGCCGATCTGCACGCAGCTTGCGCCCAGCATGATCAGGGCGGCGGCATTGGCTCCCAGGTTGCCGTTTTTGCCGGCCCCCCCGCCGGCGATCAGCGGGATCTCGTTCTGTTTGCCGATGGCCACCAGATTGAGGTAGGCGTCGCGGATGTTGCTGGCGATGGGGTGGCCCATGTGGTTCATGGAGACGTTGTAGGCCGCGCCGGTGCCCCCGTCCTCGCCGTCGATGGCCAGGCCCGAGGCGTAGGGGTTGCGGGCCAGGTTGTTGAGCACCGCGAGCGTGGTTGAGGAGGCGGAGATCTTGGGGTAGACCGGCACCCGGAAGCCCCAGGCCATGGACATCGAAAGGATCATCTTGGCGACCGATTCCTCGATGGAGTACTGGGTCTGGTGGGTCGGCGGGCTGGGCAGGCTGACCCCCGCCGGGACCCCGCGGATGGCCGCGATCAGCTTGTTGACCTTGTACCACATCAGCAGGCCGCCGTCGCCGGGCTTGGCGCCCTGGCCGTACTTGATCTCGATCGCGCAGGGGTCTTCCTTCATCTCCGGCAGGGCGTGGATGATCTCATCCCAGCCGAAATAGCCGCTGGCGATCTGCAGGATGGTGTATTTCAGAAAACGGCTGCGCAGCAGGCGCGGCGGGCACCCGCCTTCCCCGGTGGAAATGCGCACCGGCATGTTGAGTTCTTCGTTGAGGTAGGCCACGCCGAGCTGCAGCCCTTCCCACATGTTGGGGCTCAAGGCGCCAAAGGACATGCCGCCGATCATCAACGGGTAGACTTCGCGCACGGGGGGCATCCAGCCGTTTTCGGCGAAAAACTTCAGGCTCTCTTCGGGCGGCAGGATCCGTCCGATCAGGCTGCGCAGTTCGAATTCGTGGCGGCCGGCATCCAGGGCCGGGTCAGTGAGCATCGAAATCCGGATGAATTTGATCTGGTCGAGCAGGCTGCCGTGGTCGTTGCGACGCCCCCCGCGTCGGCGCGGCTGTCCGCCGCGATTGATGTGGAAGCGCAGCTTGTCGGTCTCGTCGCTGCGGGCCGGGAGGATCGCGTCGTTGGGGCAGACGAGGCTGCACATGGCGCAGCCGATGCAGCTGTATGCCGGGTCGGTGCGCTGACGGATGCCGTGATAGACTGTGAAGGCGCTCGCCGGCGGCTCGGCCAGGTTCAGGCTGGTCTGGACCCGGCGCTTGCGGAAGACCCCCAGCTCGATGGCCTGCACCGGGCAGACCGCCGTGCAGTGGCCGCAGAGGGTGCACTTGTCTTTGCTCCACAGAATCTGCCAGGGCAGGTCTTTGGTGCTCAGTGTGGAAGGGGTAATGCTTCGGTTTGGCAGCATATCTTAACCTCCTGGCGATCGGGGCCGACAATGGCGGTGTCCAAATGCATCGGTTGAAAGTCCTTGCTCTTGTCCCGGTCGGGGATGGCCGCGTCCAGGCCGCAGATTTCAGACGAAAAGGCGAAGAGCCCCGGACGGCCGCCGACCACCCCGGGGCGCAGCTTTTTACGGTCCTGGACCATGAACAGCGAGTGGTCCGGCAGGCAACCGATGACGCAGTTGGGCCCGTCGATGATCAGACGCCGGCAGGACTGCTTGAGATTCGTCAGGAAGGCCCCGTTGGGGTGTTGGCGCAGGCCTTCGTCCTGCAGCGGCGTGATGACGTGCTTGTAGCACTCCAGCCCCAGTCCGAGTTTGCGGCAGGTGTAGTGCAGGATATGGGTGAAGACCTCGGAGTCGGACTGGAACCCGTAGTAGCCGGGAAACCCGCGGGTCGTCAGATACTCCTTGATGGGGATGAAGGCCGTGTTCTCCCCGTTGGTCATGGTGGAGAAGCCCTGGGTAAAAAACGGGTGGCAAGCGTAGAGGTTGATGGCGTAATTGGTGTTCTGCCGCCCCTGGGCCATGACGACGCGGGCCTTGAGCTCTTTGCGGTCGAGCTTGAGGTACTCGCCCACCTGGATCGGGTCCCCGATTTCCTTGATCATGATCACGTCGGGCCAGAAGGAGAAGACGATCATGTCGTTTTGCTCTTCGCCCATCCTGCGCAGCGTCAGGCGGATGTCCAGCAGCTTGTCGGAGAGCTGCTCGCGGCTGTAGCCGTCCCACTCCTCAGGGTACTCATAGGCGCGGATCAGGTAGACGTCGCGTTTGGGCACGCCCGAAGGCGGGGTCTTGGGGACCTTGATGGAGATTTTGTACTTGGTCATGAAGCCGATATTCATCATGAAGGCGTCCAGCCGCTTGAGCCCTTTTTCGCTGAAAATGCCCGATAGGATCGGCGCATCCTTCATCTCCTCGAAGGGTCCTCCCAGGTCCCGCAGGAAAATCCCCACACCGGAGCCGTCGTGCCCCTCGCGCATCACGTCCAGGGCCTCCAAGGCGGCCATGGGGGACAACGGCTCGTCACTGGTCATGGCAAATAAACGACACATGGTGAACCCTCCTTTTTGACAAAAATGTAAGGAGTTGGACCGATAATCGACACAAATGTAGGGCTGGCGCCTGAAATTATCGCCAGGGTCACCCCGAGCAATTTTCATGCCGTATCCAACCATCAATTGGATCAGGTCGCTGTGAGCAGCATGGGGCGGGAAGGGTGGCAGCGCACGTGCAGGGTCTTGATCGGGTGATTGCGCGTCGCGGCTGATGCCCGCAAGCGAGGTCTAACCCCCTGCTGACGGGCATCTTGCTTCGAGCGTTCGAAATCGAACAGGACAGCGGCGTTTATCCCCCAACTCCTTAAATTACAGCCTGACATTTATAGTCGATTTCCCGGCGCATTTCAACCTGAAAAAAGAGGCGCGAGACCGCCGCAGGGTGTCTCGGGGCGTCTTCCGGTTTTGCCCGCTTTGTGTTACCCTGGCGCCAGCCGGCGGCGGTTGGGGCGCGCAAAGCCGCCCGACCCTTTTCGCGCTGCGACCCGCATGCACGCCGAATTGAATTCCCCTGGGGCTGCCGCCAGCGGCCGGCCGTCAACGGAGCACTTGCCACACAATGAACACCCCCACCCTTGAATTACCGCCTGCCCTGGCGCAGGAAGCCGCCGGCAAGTGGGCCGCTTTCTGCAAGGCGGCCGTCGCCGCCGGTCTCAGGGTGCCCGCACACCCGGCACTCATCGCCGAACTGCAGCGGGTGTTTGCTTTCAGCGATTTTGTCGCCCACAACGCCGCCCGTGTTCCCGGTCTGGTGGTCGAGCTCCTGGTGCATGGCGATCTTCAAGCGCCTTATGCCCCGGGACGCTACCGGGGCAAACTGGTCGAGGCGCTTGGGGCCGTCGACACCGAGGCCGCCCTGGCGACGGCGCTGCGCAAACTGCGCCGGCGCGAGATGGTGCGGATCGCCTGGCGCGATTTGGCCGGGCGGGCCGAGCTGAACGTCACCATGGCGGAGCTGTCGCGTCTGGCGGACGCCTGCCTGGGACAGACCCTGAAGCGTCTTTTCGACTGGCAGTGCGCCGAGTGCGGCACGCCGCTGGATGCCCAGGGCCTCCCCCAGTCGCTGGTGGTCATCGGCATGGGCAAGCTGGGCGCCCGGGAACTCAACTTTTCCTCCGATATCGACCTGGTGTTTGCGTTCCCCTCTGCCGGGGAAACCCACGGGGGGCCGGAACCCGTGGACAACCACGCCTTTTTCGTGCGTCTCGCCCGGCGGCTGGTCAGCGTCCTCGGCCAGCCCAATGCCGATGGGCCCATGTACCGGGTGGACCTGCGGCTGCGGCCGTTCGGCGAAAACGGCCCGCTGGTGATGAGCTTCGACAGCATGGAGGATTACTATCAGCAGCAGGGTCGGGAGTGGGAGCGCTACGCCTGGATCAAGGCCCGCAGCGTGGCGGGCGACCCGGCGGCGGGCACGCGCCTGCTGGCGGCGCTCAAGCCCTTCGTCTTCCGTCGCTACCTGGATTACGGCACCATCGAGTCGATCCGCGAGATGAAACAGCAAATCAGCCTGGAGGTCGGGCGCAAGGGGCTGCGCGGCAACATCAAGCTGGGGCCCGGCGGGATTCGCGAGATCGAATTTTTCGGGCAGGTCTTTCAGCTGATCCGCGGCGGGGTGCTGCCGGCGCTGCAGGCGCGGCCGATCCAGCAGACCCTGGACACCCTGGTGGCCGAAAACCTGGTGTCTGCCGAGGTGTGCCGCGAACTTCAGGCGGCCTACACTTTTTTAAGGAATACCGAGCACCGGCTGCAGATGGCCGCCGACCGGCAGACCCACCAGCTGCCCCAGGAGGAACCGGCGCGCCTGCGGCTGGCGGTTTCCATGGGGTTTGAGAGCTGGGCGACGTTTCACACCCGCCTGGCGGGCCACATGGCGGCGGTGCACGGCCATTTCAGCGGCTTGCTGAAAACCGATGAGCCTGGCTCCGGCCAGGCGCGTCCCGGCGCCCCCGACGGCCCGGATCTGGAGAACGTCTGGCGTGGGCTGCTGGAACCGCAAAAGGCCGCGGCCGTGCTTGAGGCCCGGGGCTTTGCGGAACCCCGGGCGGTGCTGGACCTGGTGGCGGACCTGCGGGAAACCGTCGAAGGACGCGTGGTCAGCATCGAGGCCCGGCGCCGTCTGGATCGCTTGATGCCCCGGGTTCTGGAGGCCGTGGCCGCCGCCGGGGGCAGCAGCCAAACCCTCAACCGGGTCATCGAGCTGATCAAGGCCATCGAGACCCGCTCCTGCTACATGGCGCTGCTGCTGGAAAACCCCGAGGCCCTCAACCACCTGGTGCGCCTGACCGCCGCCAGCCCCATGGTGGCCGCCCAGCTGGCGCGGCACCCGCTGCTGCTGGACGAGCTGCTCGACTCCCGGACGCTCTACACGCCGCCCCTGCGACCGGAGCTGGAAACCGAGCTGGCCCGCCGCCTGCGGGCCATCGACCCGGATGACCTGGAATACCAGATGGAGACCCTGCGGGTCTTCAAGCAGGCCCATATCCTGCGCGTGGCGGCGGCCGACGTCACCGGCGAGCTGCCCCTGATGCGGGTCAGCGATCATCTCACCGACATCGCCGAAACGGTCCTGGCGGCCGTGCTGGACATCTCCTGGCGCCACCTGGTGGCCAAGCACGGGCGCCCCTCGGTTTTCAACCTGCCGGGAGAGGTCGATCGGGGGTTTGCGGTGGTGGCCTACGGCAAGCTGGGGGGGATCGAGCTGGGCTACGGCTCGGACCTGGATCTCGTCTTCCTGCACGCCGGCGGCGCCGGCCAGACCCTTGGTGAACGACCGGTCGACAACGCCCAGTTTTTCGCCCGCCTGGGCCAGCGGGTGATCCACCTGTTGACCGCGCACACCTCGGTGGGCACGCTCTACGAGGCCGACATGCGGCTGCGGCCCTCGGGGGACGCCGGCATCCTGGTGAGTCACGTGGACGGCTTCGAGGCTTACCAGCTAAACGACGCCTGGACCTGGGAGCACCAGGCCCTGATCCGGGCGCGGGTGGTGGGCGGGGACGCGGCCCTGGCGCGGCGCTTCGCCGCGATCCGTGCGGCCGTGCTGTGCCGCAAGCCCGCGGCGCAGACGCTGCGGGCGGAAGTCGGCGGGATGCGGCAGCGCATGCGCCGGTCCCTCTGGAAGCCGGTCAAAGGGGAGTTTGATCTCAAGCAGGCGCCCGGCGGGATGGTGGACATCGAGTTTCTGGTGCAGTATCTGATCCTGCTGGAGGCCCACGCAAACCCCGAGCTGATCGGCTGGACCGACAATGTCCGTCAACTGCGGACCCTGATGGAGGCCGGGGTGCTGGACGAGGACAGCGCCTATTTTCTCAAGGAAACCTATCTCGTCTACCGCGCCGCCGCCCACCGCCTCAGTCTGCTCGCGCTCCCGGCCAAGGTCGCGGCCGACCTTTTCGCCCGCCGCCAGGCCAAAGTCCGCGAGATCTGGAAACAATTCATGCAGGAGAACGCCTAGTCCCGGGCCGCGGCGCCGCCTGGGTTGCCGGGCGGCCGTGCCACCCCGGAGGGAATGGCGCGTGCTTCAAAACCCACAGGAGGCGTAAGCCATGGAAAAACCGGTCGAGAACTACTGGACGCTGCACCTCGAAGCACTCAAGGAGACCCTGGAAAAGAACAATTTCGAAGTTTTCACTGTAGCCGACGCTGCGGCCGCCAAGGCCCTGGTGCTGGACAGGATCCTGCCGGCGGCCGCCCCCCGCACCGTCTCCTGGGGCGGCTCGATGTCCTTCATGGGCAGCGGTCTCTACCAGGCGCTGCGCGAGGCCCCCGGGATCACGGCCATCGACACCGCCGATGCCACGGTCGCCCCCGAGGAGAAAATGGCCCGCCGCCGCCAGGCCCTGGCGGTGGATCTGTTCTTCACCGGCAGCAATGCGGTTACCGCGCACGGCCAACTGGTGAACCTCGATATGCAGGGCAACCGGGTGGCGGCCCTGACCTTCGGGCCCAAGAAGGTGGTGGTCCTGGTGGGCCGCAACAAAATCGTGCCCGACCTCCAAAGTGCCATGGAGCGTATCAAGCGCTACGCCGCCCCGGCCAACGCCATGCGCCTGGACATGCAGACGCCCTGCGCCAAAACCGGCCGCTGCGAGGACTGCCGCAGCCCCGAGCGCATCTGCAACACCTGGACGATCACCGAGAAGGCCTGGCCCAAGGGCCGCGTCACGGTCATTCTGATCAACGCCGATCTGGGGCTTTAGTCTCACGGCCGAAAATAACGCCGCAGGATCGCGCCGTTTCTGGGTTCAGTTGCCGGGCGGCGGCCTTTGAGCCCGGACCGGCGATCGCATCTGCCGCCTTCCAGACGCATGTCAGAAATCGGATTAATTCGCTTGACAGAGGCCCTCAAGTATATTGTATACAATATACGAAAATGGATTCAGGGTTTGTTCACCATGTCGACTGCGCTGGCCCCGCGATGTTTGCAGGCATCCAAGAGGGGCATAGCAACGAATTCAGGGAGGTTCTGATGGCGGTACTACCGGAGGTAAAGAAGCACTACGGCAAGCTGAAGTTTCTGATTGACGGCGAATGGGTCGACTCCGCTGCGACTGTCAGCAACCCCACCACCAACCCGGCCACTGGTGAGATCATCGCCGAATTCCCCACGGCGACCCGCGAAGAGGCGCGCGCTGCGGTCGCGGCCGCCCACAAGGGGTTCGAGGCCATGCGGCGCATCCCCCTGCGCGAAAGGGCCAGGATGCTTTTCGACATGCGCCAGAGGTTCGAAGAGCACTTCGAGGAGCTCTGCCGCGTGTTGACCCAGGATCACGGCCG
>JAWOJK010000081.1:0-4277 GCA_046481705.1 Desulfobacterales bacterium
GTGCAGTTCTGCCCCAAGAACGTGTTGGAACTGGACGCAAGCGAAAAGGTGGTGGCCGCCCGCCCCGAAGACTGCATCTGCTGCCGGCTGTGCGAACTGCGCTGTCCGGACTTCGCGATTGAAATCGAAACCGAGGAAACCTAAGGCATCCCTATGAGCGAGACCGTAAAATTTGTCCAGGGCAACGAGGCCTGCGTGGAAGCGGCGCTTTATGCCGGGCTGGAGTTCTTCGCCGGCTATCCGATCACCCCCTCCACCGAGATCGCCGAGCATCTGTCGCTGCGGCTGCCGCGGGTCGGGGGCAAATTCATCCAGATGGAAGACGAGATCGCCTCGATGTGTGCGATTATCGGGGCGTCGCTGACCGGCCACAAGGTGATGACGGCCACCAGCGGCCCGGGCTTTTCGCTGATGCAGGAGGCGCTCGGCTACGCCATCATGACCGAGATCCCGTGCGTGATCGCCAACGTGCAGCGCGGTGGGCCGTCCACCGGGCTTCCCACCCACGTCAGTCAGGGCGACGTCAACCAGGCGCGCTGGGGCACCCACGGCGATCACGCGATTATCGCCATGACCGCCTCCAACCACCAGGACCTCTTCGAGATGACGGTGGAGGCCTTCAACATGGCCGAAACCTACCGCACGCCGGTGGTGCTGCTCTTTGACGAGGTGCTGGGGCACATGCGCGAGAAGCTGGTGGTCCCGGAAAAGGGCGAGATTCCGCTGGTGGATCGGCTGCGGACCTCGGTGGATGAGGGGGTTGACTACCACCCCTACCTGCCGCGCGAGGACGGGCGGCTGCCCATGTCGGATTTCGGCGGGGTGCACCGCTACAACGTGACCGGGCTCTACCACGACATGTGGGGCTTTCCGTCCGAAAAACCCGAGGTGGTCCAGGGGCTGCTGCGCCACCTGGTGGACAAGATCAACAACAACGTGCACCAGATCACCCGCTACCGCGAGTATTTTCTGGGGGACGCCGACTGCGTCCTGGTGTCCTACGGATCGGCGGCCCGCAGCGCACTGCATGTGGTGGTCAACCGGCGCAACCGCGGCGAGCGCCTGGGGCTGCTGGAGCTTCAGACCCTGTGGCCGTTTCCCGACAAGCTGGTGCGCGAGAAGTGCGCCAACGCCAACCACATCGTGGTGGTCGAGATGAACATGGGGCAGGTGGCGCAGTCGGTGAAATCGGCCGTTGACCACCCGGAGCGGGTTTTTCTGGCCAACCGGGTTGACGGGGTCTTCATCAACCCGACCGATATCCGGAACATCCTCCGGCTCATCCAGCGAAAGGGGTTTTGATCAATGTCCATCAAAAATTACCTGCGGGAGCGGTTTTTCCCCCACATGTGGTGCCCGGGCTGCGGCCACGGCATCGTGCTCAACGCCCTGCTGCGGGCCATCGAAAAACTCGGGTTGAACAAGAACGACATCGTGATGGTCTCGGGGATCGGGTGCTCGTCGCGGATTTCCGGCTATGTCGACTTTCACACCTTGCACACCATCCACGGCCGGGCCCTGGCCTTTGCGACCGGCGTCAAGATCAGCCGCCCGGAGCTCAACCTGATCGTCCCCATGGGCGACGGGGATGCGCTCTCCATCGGGGGCAATCACTTCATCCACGCCGCGCGGCGCAACATCGACATCACCGCCATCGTGATGAACAACCGCATCTACGGCATGACCGGCGGCCAGTACTCCCCGCTATCGGGCTACGGCACCAGCGCCACCACGGCCCCGTACAGCAACATCGATCACGCCTTTGACGTGGTGAAACTGGCCAAGAGCGCCGGCGCCAGCTTCGTGGCGCGCACGACGGTCTACCACGTGCAGCAGTTGGCGGACATTATCCGGCAGGCGATCGAACACAAGGGGTTT
Source organism: Desulfobacterales bacterium (assembly GCA_046481705.1). Lineage (GTDB taxonomy): Bacteria > Desulfobacterota > Desulfobacteria > Desulfobacterales > JAABRJ01 > JAABRJ01. The sequence continues at coordinate 1,879 of JAWOJK010000081.1, forward strand.
TCGGTGGTCGAGGCGCTGACCCAGTGCCCGACTTACTTCGGCCGCAAGAATCGCCTGGGCAGCGCGGTCGACATGATGCGCCACTTCAAGGACAGCACGACCCCCATCGGCTCCAAGGCCAAGCAGGAAAACCCGGAGTTGATCGAACGCGGTGTTTTCGTCCAGAAGGATACGCCGGAATACTGCCAGGAATACGACAAAATCATCGAAAGAGCGATGAAAGGGTAACCCAAGATGGAACGATGCAGAATGGTGTTTTCGGGGTCCGGCGGGCAGGGGGTGATCACGGCGGCGGTTATCCTCGCCGAGGCGGCGGTGCTGCACGAAAACCTGGTGGCGGTGCAGGCCCAGTCCTACGGGCCGGAAGCCCGCGGGGGGGCCACGCGCAGCGACGTGATCATTTCCGACTCACGGATCTACTACCCCAAGGTGACCCAGCCCAACGTGCTGGTGTGCCTGACCCAGGAGGCCTACAACAAATTCTACCCGATCATCCGGCCGGGCGGCACGCTCCTGACCGACACCCGCTTTGTCAAACCCGAGAGCAAGGTGGACGCCCGCCAGGTGGAACTGCCGATGTACCAGCAGGTGATGGAAAAAATCGGCAAACCGATCGTCTTCAACATCTGCATGCTGGGGGCGGTGGTGGGGCTGACCCACGTGGTGAAGCCCGAGTCCCTGATGAAATCGCTTGAAAGCCGCATCCCCGCAGGCTTCCTCGACCTCAACCGCAGGGCCCTGGAACTGGGCCTGGAACTGGCCCAAGGGATCCAGCCATAGCGGGTCGCAACTGGGGAGATAAGGGGTCAAACCTTCACTATTCACTATGCCCTAATGCGTCGACCGCCAGCTCGAACCGCAGCCGAAGGGCAGGGTCCTTCTCGATCCGTTCCTGAAGTCGCCTGCGATTTTGTGACAATGCGGACACTCCGACGCCCAGAGCTGCCGACACGGCGGACATGGGTAAACGCTGAGCAAGATGCTGCCGACAAAGCTCCAACAGGATCGACCGTTCATCCCGATGCGGGGATCGCGGCCGCAGTAGGCTTTGGGGGTCCACATTCAGCACAGCCGCCAGTTGGGCCGCAACGTCCTCTATCGATTTTGGCCGGATCGATAACGATCTGGCCGCCGGCAGTTCTGCAACCTTGCCTTTTTTGCCTGCCAGGAAACGATCGCGCAGCCACTCCAGGAAATCGTCGGTACACAGAACGGTCTGCGCCCTCACCTTTTCCTTGAGATTGAATTCAGGAGCCGCATCGAGCCCTTTCTGGACGAAATGCCGGTAAGCCCTTCGGCTGTGGGGATCGTCACCGGTGCCGATCATTGTCAATATTTTCCCGCAATGAAGGAACTCAGGGCGTTTACCCAACTGGATGTAGCCGCTGAAGCTGCTCCAGCGGTAACTTCGGAGGGTTTCGCGCTTTTCGGTCGGGCTGAGCGCGGCATTTCCTTTCACCCTGATAGGGTTGAGGTGCACATAGCGGCTCAGTTCCAGAAGGTAGCTGTCCGCGTCCACCAACAAGGCTTTGTAACGCCCCTGAAAAAGATGGCCGCTGCGGTGGTGGCGGCGGTTGAAATAAACGGTATAGGTTGTGTTGAATCGCTGCATGAAGCGGTTCAGATTGGCCTGCGGCGTGTGAACCACGAAATGGAAGTGGTTGGTCATCAGAACGTAGCCGTGGATCTCGACCCCATAAATCGCGCAACTTTCCGTCAGAATGTCCAGGAATTGGCACCGGTCGGAATCATCCGCAAAGATGTCCCGGCGTTCGTTGCCCCGGCAAGTGACGTGGTACCAGGCGCCGGGGTATTGAATCCTAAGGGGGCGGGCCATCGAATCCTTCTCAGAAATATGAAAGTCGATACGGTCGGAAAGACCGATTAATATCAGTAGTTTCCGGTTAAGTTTTTGCATTAACGCTTTGTAATTTTTGTTCTTTCTCAAATTCTTGGTACTCGCCCCCCGGTGGCCAACAGCGCAATTCATTTTCAATCTGAGTGCGCAGCTGTCTTACCCGGCGAATGGATACTTTCTCCTGAAAATGCTTGTGACAGTATATAGCCAGCAGCAAATACGTGATCAGGCCTGCCAGAATCTGAACCATCAAACCGTGAGGGCTGCGGGCAATCAGGTGGTAAACTTTCAGATGCCTTTTCCACCAGGCAAAAAAGTTCTCGATGTCCCAGCGCAGCTTGTAAGCCTGTGCAATCTGTTCGGCGGTTAAATCATAGCGACTGGTGGCGATCCAATATTTCACATTGTCGATTTCATAACCCACCAGTCGCAATGGCGTTTGGCTCCGGTTCACACCGGGAGTGCCTAAAAGCACCATGGCATCAAAAAAGACGAGACTGTCGGGAGCAACTGGATTTTGTGCGAGGATCTTTTTATGCGT
>JAWOJK010000305.1:0-3687 GCA_046481705.1 Desulfobacterales bacterium
GGAGACGACCAGGAAGAGGATGGTGCGCACCACCAGGCTCTGCCCGGCCATGAAACCGAATGCCCCCCCGGGGTTGTGGATGTGGGTGAGGTTGAAAAAGCCGGGGATCACCGGGATCGATTCGTAAAGCCGCATGGTGTTTAAGACCACCGCCTTGGAGATCTGATCCAGCAGGATCACCGGCCCGGAGATGATGAGGAGCTGACCGGTTTTTTTACGCATGGGTCGCGGCGGCATGGGGCCTCGGCCTCGTCTGGTCGTTGGGTGTCATCGGCAGGCGGGACGGCACGAATGCCCCCGTTCCCCCCGACGGCCGAGATGACAGCCGGATTCCTGGTTTCAGGGGCTCTGAACGATCCCCTGAGGTTGCCTACAGGCCGGATTCGGCCAGTGCGCGCCGGCAGCGGGGGCAGATGGTCGGGTGTTCGGGCAGGCTGCCGACTGCCGGATCATGCACCCAGCAGCGCTCGCACTTGTCGCCTTCAGCCGGCTCAACCCCGATTTGAAGCCCGTCAATCTCGGCGCTCACGTAAGCGCCAGGCAGGTCCTGGTCCTTTACCAGGGTTACCTGGGATATGATCAGGATCGACCGCAATTCCTGACGGTAGGGGCCGAGGAGCTGGTAAAGGTTTTCGCCGGCGCTGATGGTTACCGCGGCATCGAGGGAATGCCCGACCCGTTTTTCGACCCGGGCCCCTTCGACGGCCTTGGAAACCTCTCCGCGCAGCGCCAGAATCCGCTCCCATTTTTGCGCCAGCGCGGGGTCCTGGCAGTCCGCTGAAACCGTCGGCAGCGCGGCCAGGTGCACGCTGGCCTCCCGGCTGTCGTCCGCCGGCATGAATTTCCAGATTTCCTCGGCGGTAAACGGCAGCACCGGGGCCATCAGGCGCACCATGGCGTCAGCCAACGCCAAAAGCACCGTCTGCGCGCTTCTGCGTTCAGGGGAGGCTTGCGGTGAGGTGTAAAGCCGGTCTTTGAGGATGTCCAGGTAAAAAGCCGACAGCTCCACCGTGCAGAAGTTGTAAAGGCTGTGATAGATCAGGTGAAATTCGTAGCTGTCGTAGGCCCTGCGCGCTCTCTGGATCAGGGACTGCAGCCGGTGAAGGGCAAAGCGGTCGATCTCCGGCATGGCCGCAGTCGCCACCCGGTCCCTGCCCGGGTCGAAATCTGCAAGGTTTCCCAGTAAAAACCGGCAGGTGTTGCGGATCCGGCGGTAGGCATCGCTGAGCTGGTTCAGAATTTTGTCGGATATCCGAATGTCGTCGCGGTAGTCCGAGGCGGATACCCACAGGCGCAGGATCTCGGCCCCGTAATGATCGATGACCTCCTTGGGGGCAATGATGTTGCCCAGCGATTTGGACATCTTCTTGCCTTCGGCATCCACCACGAACCCGTGGGTGAGCACCGAGCGGTAGGGGGCCCGCCCGCGGGTGCCGACCGCGGTCAAAAGCGAACTGTGAAACCAGCCGCGGTGCTGGTCGCTGCCTTCCAGGTAGAGGTCCGCCGGCCACTTCAGGTTCGGCCGCTGCTCGAGGACCGCCGCATGGCTGACACCCGAGTCAAACCAGACGTCCAGGATGTCGGTTTCCTTTTCAAGGTTGCGGCCGCCGCACCCTTTGCAGACCGCTTCGGCGGGCAGCAACTCGGCTGCCGGCTTTTCAAACCAAATGTCGGCGCCATGGACTTTAAAGAGGGCATAAACATGGTCGAAAAGCTCGGGAGTCGCCATAATTTCGCCGCAGTCGGCGCACTGAAAGGCGGTGATCGGAACTCCCCAGGCCCGCTGACGCGACACGCACCAATCCGGCCGGTTTTCGATCATACCGTAAATCCGCTCCCGACCCCAGCGCGGCACCCACTGGACGCGGTCGATCTCGGCAAGCGCTTTTTGCCGCAGGCCGGTTTTCTCCATGGAGATGAACCACTGGGGCGTGGCCCTGAAAATAACCGGCTGCTTGCAGCGCCAGCAGTGGGGATAGGAATGGCTGATCTGCCGTTCAGCCAGCAGGGCGCCTTGAGACTTCAGCTTGGCATTGATGCTCAGGTTGGCGTCAAAAACGAACTGACCGTTGAAAAATCCGACCTCATCCGTGAAGCGCCCCTGGTCGTCCACCGGCGAGTAGGCGTCAAGATCGTACTGCAACCCCACCTCGTAATCCTCCCGGCCGTGGCCGGGGGCCGTGTGAACGCAGCCGGTACCGGCATCCAGGGTGACGTGGTCGCCGAGGACGATCAGCGAATCGCGGTCGTAAAGGGGATGGCGGCAGCGCTTGCGCTCCAGATCGCGGGGGGTGATTGCAGCGAGAATGTCGTAGTCGGAAAAACCGAAGGTCCGCATGCAAGCTGGCACCAATTCACGCGCCAGAATCAGGATTTCGCCGTTGCGAGTGTCCACCGCGACGTAGTCGAAATCCGGATGGAGGGCCACCGCCAGGTTGGCCGGAATGGTCCACGGGGTGGTGGTCCAGATGACCAGGAAGACGTTGCGGCCGGCCAGCACGGGAAGGGATGCCCCCAGGTCGTCCTGAAGGGCGAACTTGACGTAAATCGACGGTGAAGCGGCGTCATAGTACTCGATTTCAGCCTCGGCCAGGGCGGTCTGGCAATGGTTGCACCAGTAGATCGGCTTCTTGCTCTTGAAGAGGCTGCCGTCCAGCGCAAACTTGCCGCACTCGCGGGCGATGGTGGCCTCGTAGGCGAAATTCATGGTCAGGTAGGGATTGTCCCACTCTCCCATGACCCCCAGCCGTTTGAATTCCTCGCGCTGGATATCGATGAATTTTTCGGCATAACGCCGGCAGCGTTTGCGCACCTGGACCATCGAGAGGGTGCTCTTTTCGGCCCCCAACTCCTTGTCCACATTGTGTTCGATGGGCAGGCCGTGGCAGTCCCAGCCGGGAACATAGACCGCGTCAAAACCCGCCATCTGGCGGGAGCGGACGATGATATCCTTCAAAATTTTGTTCAGCGCGGTACCGATATGAATGTGACCGTTGGCATAGGGAGGACCGTCATGCAGAATAAAGCGTTCCCGACCGCTGGAAGCCGCGCGAATGGTGTCGTACAGCCCCCCCTCTTCCCATGCTTTCAGTTGCAGCGGTTCACGCTGAACCAGGCTGGCCTTCATGGGGAACTTGGTTGAGGGCAGATTAAGCGTCTTTTTGTAGTCCATGGGTCCTCCGCAGGTTGCAATATCCGTCTCGTTTCCCCTGAAACAGCAGCAGCGATCAGCGCGCCGGCGGCGCACAGTCGATTGGGCCGGCAGCGCCGGAAGGTCGCCCGCTGCGTTGCAGACGGCCGTTTTTCGGCAGGCAGGGGAATCGGACGTTGGCCTTCCCAAAGCTTTTAAAACTATGCTACAAGCCTTTCGGCTGTCAAGCCAAAAGGAAGCAAAGCGGGAGATTTTGGGTCGGCGGTGCGCAACGGTCAGGGTATCCTGGCAGGCTTTAAAGGACAGGGCAATGGCGTGGCGGAGACGAAAAGGCAGCGCAACCATGAATTCGGCCCAGGATGGGGCTTGGATGCGCCAATCGTCCCCGCCAAATGACTGTGCCGTGATCAAAATCGCCTGTCAGCGGTTTCGGCTCACGGGTTCTTCGCTGCCTGCAGCACCACGATGGCACGGCGGTCCCCGGAGGATGGCAGGGCAAAGGCGTCGATCCGGGCAGTCAGCTGCGGCAAGACCAG
>JAWOJK010000360.1:0-4288 GCA_046481705.1 Desulfobacterales bacterium
CAGCGGCCTGGTGGACCGCACGTGGCAGGAGCTGGTCAAGCCCCGACGTCAGAAGCTGGTGGCGCTGATCCGTGCGGTTCTTGGTCCCGAGGCCCCCGAGGAGGACGTCCTCTTCTGCGAGATGAGCATCATCAACCAGTGCCGCGCTTTTGTGACCATCCGCCGCAGCGATCTGGAATACATGGTGGCCCAGGCGCTGACGCCGGAGGTGGTGGAGAAAATGGCCGACCACATCACGCGCTTTTCCCTGGGCGGCATCATTGCGGTGCGCGACCGCCGCTCCCAGCCGGTTTTCCGCCCAAACAGCCCGTCCTGCCCGCAGCGGTAGCGCAATTCCAGAGAAAAAACAGCGCGTGGGCGCGGCAGGCGGCAAACTCGGCTTTGGTTTGAAAGCCGGCCGACCGCCATAGCCGGGCGGCGGACACCCCGGGCATCCAAAAAAACAGTGCCGGGCGCTTTGATCCGCGCCCGGCATTGTCGCTGGGTCTGCCCCGGCTATCCGTCGTTACGGCTGCACCACCTTCGCCTTGGGGGCGATGGCGACGTCGATCCGGCGGTTGGCCGCGCGTCCTTCGGCCGTTTCATTGGACAGCAGCGGGCGCGCGGAACCGTAGCCGATGGCCGCCACCCTGTTTGACGGCAGGGTGTTGTTGGCGATCAGGTATTCCCGGACCGCCTCGGCCCGTTCCAGGGAAAGCTGCTCGTTGACGGCGTTCGAGCCGGTGCTGTCAGTGTGGCCGGCAACCACCACATCGGGGTCGTCGAAATTGCGAATGGCCTGCTGCACCTTGCGCAGCAGCTCGTAGTTTTCCGGCATGATCACCGCCCGGCCGACGGGAAACTTGATCCCCCGCAGCCGGATCATGAGATAGTCGCCCTGGCGGTAGACCTCGGCCTCGTCTTTGCCGAAAAAGGTCTGGATCTCGGAGAATTTCTGATTGAAGCGCTTCTCGGCCTCGAGGCGTGCCATGGTCTCCTGCTCTTCCCGGCTGCGGCCCTCAAGGTTGATCACCCGGGCGCCCAGCTCGTCGACCTCGTTTTTGAGGTCCTCGGTCTTGGCGCTGAGATAATCGCGGTTCTCCTGCAAGGCCTGAATGGAGCCGATGATGTTGTCCTGCTGGATTTGGAAACTCTGAGCACGCATGTCGGGCGCCGACAGTTTGCGGGTGATGCCCTGCAGCAGGTCCTCGATCCAGAGGGCCACCCTTTCGGGGGTCATCTCCTTGACGGCCACGGCCTGATTGGTGATTTGCAGCGCCCGGTTGGCACTAAAGAGTGCGTCCTTGGCCATCAGGTTCATCTTTTCGCTGGCATACGGGTTTTGAGAAATGAAGACGTCGGCCTGATTGTATTTCTCGACGGCCAGCGCGTAGGTTTGCGGGGCGTGTTTGCGGGCTGCCATGGCCTCGAGCTGACTGAGAATGTCGCGCGCCTCGCCCAGCGCATCACCCTTGATGGCCATGATTTCGAGGTCGTGGTAAGCCGCCTTGACGCGGTCCTTGTTTTTGATGGCATACCCGAGGTTGTTCTGCTCGATGGCACGCGTCAAACTGATAAAATCCTTTTCGGTATTGTCGTACGCCGCCAACCGGGTGGCTCCGGCCTTGCGGGCGGCTTCGCGGCTCGGAAGCAGATCCACCAGCGCCGTTCGGGACACCGCGGCCAGCTCTTCAGCTTTCTGGAGATGCTCCCGGCCGCGGGCAACCGAATCGGCGATTTTGGAGACCGCCGTCTGGGCTTCGAAGCCCTCACGTGCGTCCGAGAGCGCTTCGTCGGCTTTTGCAAACCAGGTGGGCGCCAGCAGGTTGACCTGATTGTTGCGGGCGCCGTCAACCTCCCGTTCGAAGGCCGTCACCAGCTCCTTGGGGTTATCAACCACCGGCCGGCTCACCGGAGCGGCGGCAACACAGGCGCTCAGCAGCGTTCCGAGCGCCAGAACGAAAATCCATCGGAACGCATTTCCTTGCGGCATGACGGGTCTCCTCCTCGGTAAAGGGATTGTCAATAAAGCCCGCAATCTATCCTCTGCGACGGTTTGCCTTGGCCGCCAAACGACGGGGCCACATTTTGACTAGCCACAGATAAGCCAACCGCCAAAAAAAAATCTGTCTGGGTGCCCAGCTTGCGGGCGCACCCAACCTGCGGCCGTCTCGATTATGACTATCACGCCTAATAAAAATTATGTTAGCCTCAAACGTGAGGCGAATCAAGATGTCCTTTCAAAAAGGTGAGATGCCGGAAAGGCGGGGGTGATCCGCAGCTCACCCGAAACGCTTTTGCTTCCTGCCCGCAGCGCTTTCAGGCGCGCCGCCCCGGTTTTTATTGCGCACCCGCGGCGCCGGCAGCCCCCTCCGGGGCGAGAGTGCGCCGCGACCGTGATTTGACACGCTTGCCGCAAGCCTATATGAATGACAATCTTACGGCCGCGGCAAAAAAATGCCCCCTCCCGCTGTTCTTTTGGTTTTAGAAGGATTCCCCATGACCAACGATACCCACCGTAAGCCCATCGGCTATATCCTCTGGCTGTTCGGCTTTACGGGTTCTCACCGTTTTTACTACGGCAGACCCATTTCCGGCACGCTCTATTTCTTTACCCTGGGGCTGCTGTTCATCGGGTGGATCGTGGACCTTTTTCTGATCCCCGGCATGGATCGCCGGGCGGACCAGCGTTTCCAGGAGGGGCCGTTTGACTACACCCTGGCCTGGATTCTGCTCACCTTTCTGGGGGTTTTCGGCGTCCATCGCATGTACATGGGCAAGTGGCTCAGCGGCCTGCTTTACCTGTTGACCGGGGGGCTCTTCCTGATCGGCTACGTCTACGATTATTGGACCCTGAATGACCAGATCACCGTCCTCAACACCCGCCGCTGACCGCCGCGCTGTGCGCGGCTGCATGCGGCCCGCGGCCCCTCGGCTGACGGCGCCGGAACCGGCCCCACGGGGCGCGGCACCTTGAAGCCCCGCCCGGCACGGCACCCGATCCTCAGCGCGACCCTCTGGATGATGGGCACCCTGGTTTCCTTCATGGCCATGGCCATCGGCGGCCGGGAGTTGTCCGCGGAGTTGAGCACGTTCCAGATTCTTTTTTTCCGCAGCCTGATCGGGTTGGTCGCAGTCGGCGCCCTGCTGGGGCAAAGCGGCTGGCGAGGGCTCCAGACCGGCAGCTTCCTGCTGCATGCCGCCCGCAACAGCGCCCATTTCGGGGGACAGTTCGGCTGGTTTTACGGGCTTGCCGCCCTTCCGCTGGCGGAAGTTTTCGCCATCGAGTTCACCGTACCGGTCTGGACCGCGGTCCTGGCAACCCTCCTGCTGGGTGAGCGCCTGAGCCGGCCGCGGATTATCGCCATCGCCCTGGGCATCGCCGGCATGCTGATCATTCTGCGGCCGGGCGGGGCGGTTTTCCAACCCGCCGCCCTGGCAGTGCTGGCCGGTGCGGTCGGCTACGCCCTGTCCCACACCCTGACCCGCAAGCTGGCGCAGATCGACCCGCCGCTGGTCATCATCTTCTACATGACGGCGATCCAGCTGCCCATGGGGCTTGTGCCGTCACTCGCGGGCTGGGTAACCCCGTCCCGGGAGATGTGGCCCTGGCTCCTGGCGGTGGGCCTCTCGGCCCTGACGGCCCACTACTGCATGGCGCGGGCGCTAAAGCTGGCCGATGCCACGGTGGTGGTGCCGATGGATTTCATGCGGCTGCCGCTGATTGCCCTGGTGGGTCTGACGATCTACGGCGAGCGCCCGGACATCCTGGTCCTGGTGGGGGCCGTGGTGATGCTGGCCGGCAACCTGGTCAATATTCGCGCGGAGCAGACCACACCGGGCCGATGACGCCTTGAAGGGCAAAACGATGCGGTTTCCTCAGCGCTCTGGCGCCTCGCGTGCAGCGGGCGGTGCAAGCCACAAATTCCCCTGATTTCAATTATTTCAAAGATTTTCCTTGACGACGGCAGGTTAAGCCACTACTATCTACCCATCATTCACCCCCCCTCGATACACTTCCCGGAAACCAACGACCATATCGTAAGCCCCGGAATTGCTCCGGGGCTTTTTTTTATCGCACCACTTTTTCCTGAAGGAACCTAATGAATTCGAATTTTAACGCGTTCAATCTCCACCCCACCGTCGCGGCAGGCGTCACGACGGCGGGCTATGCCCACCCGACCCCGATCCAGATCCAGGCAATCCCGCCGGTCATGCAAGGCCAGGACGTCATGGGGCTGGCCCAGACCGGCACCGGCAAAACGGCGGCCTTTGTGCTGCCGATCCTGAACCGTCTGCTCGCGGGCAG
>JAWOJK010000031.1:0-2734 GCA_046481705.1 Desulfobacterales bacterium
AGGGTTCGAGTTCGGTGCCGAGCACATTGTTTGTTTTTTCCATATCAGCTTGTCCTCCACTGCTCCGGTCGGCGGCAAGCGCCGGCGTGAAGACCGTTTAAAGCCAACGTCGGGATGAGAATCACCCTGACAAGGTAAGCAGCGTGGTCCCAAAGGCAACCGCGGCAGGGCCCCCCACCGTCAGGGATGCCTGCCCCCCCCCCCTGGCGTTGGTGCTGATGGGCGGGAAACGAACCAGCCCGCCGGGGGGCGGGGGCGGGCATCCCTGACGGTGGTGGCCCCTGCGGTGGTTGCCTTTGGGACCACACTGCTTACCTTGTCAGGGTGATTCTCATCCCGACGTTGGCTTTAAACGGTCTTCACGCCGGCGCTTGCCGCCGGCCGGAGCAGTGGAGGACAAGCTGATATGGAAAAAACAAACAATGTGCTCGGCACCGAACTCGAACCCTGCTCGCTGTTTCCGCTGACCGGCTTTTTTCGGGACGGCAGCTGCCACACCGGTCCGGCTGACGCCGGTTCCCACACGGTCTGCGTGCAGGTAACCGATGAGTTTCTGCAGATCAGCGGGATCATGGGCAACGATCTCAGCACCCCCCAACCGCGCTACGGGTTTCCGGGGCTCAAACCCGGGGATCGCTGGTGCCTGTGCGCCCTGCGCTGGCAGGAAGCGCTGGCGGCCGGGGTTGCGCCGCCGGTGATCCTGCAGGCCACCCATGAAGCGGCGCTGCAGCACGTGGCCATGGCCGATCTGGTAAAACACGCCGTGCCCCGTGACGGCCCCTGAACCCTTTTTCGGTGATTGCACCCCGGCCCAACCGCGGGCCGGGATCCGTTCAGGCTTTCGGCAACGCCGCCAGAATCACGCCCGGCTCCGGGTGATCGGCCGGGTCGGCGGCATAATGGCTGTAGACGATCCTGCCCTGGCAATCGACGATGAAGACGCCCGGGAGCTGGCGCACATCGCCTTTCGGGAGACCCATGCCGTGGCCCTTGGCCATGGCCATGACCCCTTTCAGGGCGACGGTGGGCGACAGAAACCCCCAGGGCGCCATTTGCTCCAGATCGAAGGCCCGGTACACCCGTCGCCCGGGGTCGCAGATGATCTCAAACGGGACCGCGAACTCTCCGGCGAAGGCGCTGGATTCCGCCGGTGTGCCCATGGCCACCAGCACCACCCGGGCGCCGGCCTGGTCAAATCGGGTCTTTGCGCGGCGCAACTGCGCCACCTGTTCGCGGCAGAACGGTCAGCCGAAATGCCTTAAAAAGACGAGAACCAGCGGGCGCTCCTGCCACAATCGGCTGAGGCGGGTTTCGGCGCCGTCGGCAAGCGTGACCTGCGGATCAGGCGCGCTGGGATGCTTTTGATCCATTTTCTCTCCCCGTTTAAAACGTCGACCCGGCCGCAATCAGCGCAACTTCGGGACGGCGGCCCAAAGCGCGCCAGACTGAGGCCTGTAAAAATGGCGCGTCGGCGGCGCACCGCATACCCGCCGCCGCCCCGCGACTACATGCCCCCCACGGGCGGAAACAATCCGACCTGGTCGCCGTCGGCCAGCCGGGCGCTCGCCTCGGCTTTCTTGCCGTTGATGAACACCAGTTTGACCTGGTCTTCGGCGACCTTCAAGCGGTGCATCAATTCCTTCACATCGGCGCCGGCGGACAGCTCGTATGGGGTGCTGTCGCGGTAGTCGCAGCTGTCGGTTTCGGCCAGGGTGGCAAAACACTTCACGGTGACTTTCATTTTCGCTCTCCTTTAGATTTCACCACAGGGTGCCTGTAGCGGCAAAATGCATGTAAGATATCCTATGCATCCTGGGGGCAGGGGTCAATCACCCCCGGCGGGTTTTCCGCCGCGCACGGCAGCGGCCGCGATCAGCGCGGTTTGAAGGGCAGCGGAAATGAGAAAGGCACCCCCGCCGCAAGGGCGAAAGTGCCTTTTTTTTTACCGGTAACGCCTCAGACTCAGGTTAGACCACAGTGACGTTGACTGCAGAAGGCCCCTTGGGACCCTGCTGAACTTCAAAGGTCACATGGTCGCCGTCATTGAGAGACTTGAAGCCGGCAGCGTTGATGGCCGAATGATGCACAAACACATCCGGGCCGTCTTCCTGCTCGATGAAGCCAAAGCCTTTGCTCGCGTTAAACCACTTTACGGTTCCATTTGCCATGGTGACATACCCTCCTTTCAGAAAATTCTCATAGTTTCAAACTTCAGGCTGCCACTTTTGCAAATGGAGTTTTCCTTAAGAACGAAACCGGCCCGACACTTAAGATTGGGCCTTTATTGATTGACCGTAATATACCACTAATTTTTAAAAAAGCAAGCCATGATTGCAAAGGAATTCGCGCCCGTCGCAAAAAGCTCGCTGCCTGGGGGGCGCCTCGACCCCCGACCGCCGCGCCGGGATTTCGGCTGGGGGCGGGGCACCGGCTCCTTCACGATGGTTTTGGGACGATCTCCAGTGTCAGTTTGGACGTCACCGGGGCCTCGTCGCCCGCCGGCTCCGGGCTTGCGGTGGCCACGCGCCCTGCTGCGACACCGCCTTGCGCGGTCAAGCGGCTGACGATGGTCTCGGCTCTGGCGGCGGCGAGAGTGGCCAGGGCGCCTTCGGGGAGGACCTCGGCGGCCGCCAGGCGGGCGAAGAGCGCCTTGGCAACCAGCCCCGGGTCGCGGGCCGCTTCCTGCCCGGGGGCGGGGGCTTTGCCCGCCGGGGGCTGCAGCCCGGCCTTGAAC
>JAWOJK010000038.1:0-80692 GCA_046481705.1 Desulfobacterales bacterium
GGAATGCCGCGATAGCGCAGGATCCCCCGTTCACCATCCATGAAGGTGATGGCGCTGGAGCAGCTGCCGGTGTTGGCGAGCCCCGGATCCCAGGTGATCAGACCGGTTTGGGCCCGCAGCCTTGAAATGTCGATGGCCTTCTCCCCCTCGGTTCCGACGAGCAGGGGCAATTCAACGGTTTGTCCATCAAAGGTGATTTTCACGGTTTCAGCCATTTTTCACTCCTACCCGTTTTCTCTTTTAACTGCATCCTAAAATAGAAAGCGCCTCCCGTCGGCCCGTCAGCCTGCGGTGCCCTGACCTCTGCCGCTCGGGCCGTCAACGACGGCCGCGGCTGCAAAGCAGATCCACCCGCTGGCGCGCGCCAGCAGGCAGGGGATTGTGCCGGGGGGTGCCCATCAAAAAAACCGAAATTCCGAAGGGAAATATCGACGGATACGATCAGGAAAGCTCCTGAGCAGCAAAACGAGGAAAGTATAGCCGATGCCGGGCACCGGGTCAAGCGTCCGAATCGGGCCCGGCGACGGGGGCCGAACCTCCGGGACCCAATTTGAAACGCCACCGGCTGCTTGCGGCTGCACATCACACCCGCCCTTGGCGCGCGGGAGCGACCCTGGATGTCAGCGGGGCAAGGGCAGGGTCTGGAGGGCCTGGAGGCGCGGGCTGAGATGAACCGGGTAGCGCGCCGCTTCCCGCAGGGATTTGCAGCCGACCGGAAGGCGTTCGAACTGTTCGTGAAACCGGGAGCGGATTTGCGAAAGGCTGCAGCGCGGTCGGAGACAGCGCCCGTCACCCATCACGGGTTCAAGCAGTGCGACCCGATCGTCGGCGGGCTCATCACGCACCCCGATGAGATCATCAGCGAAGCGGCCGTCCTCCCCCAGGCGTCTGAACACCTGCTTGGCGCCGGCCAGGGTGACCTTGCCGGGGCTCAGTTTACGGACCGGGCGGCCCTCGAAACACGCCATTTTGTAAACGATGTCAAGGTAGGGGGCATCGGCGGACACGCCGATTTTGGTGCCAACACCGAAGGCATCGATCGGGGCGTCGCGGTCGATCACGTCGGCTATCTTGAATTCGTCAAAACCGCTGCTGGCAAAGATCTGCGTGTCCTGCAAGCCCGCCGCATCCAGGATTTGGCGGACCCTGCGGCTCAAGTCGACCATGTCTCCGCTGTCCAGCCGCACCCCCCGCAGGCGCCTGCCCCGCTGCCGCATATCACCTCCGACGATTGCGGCCTGCCGGGCGCCCTCGACGGTATCGTAGGTGTCGATCAAAAAAACCGAATGGTCGGGATAAGTCCGTGCAAAAGCCTCGAAGGCCGCTTTTTCGCTGGGAAAAGCGGAAACATAGGAGTGCGCCATGGTGCCCGAAATCGGGATCCCGTATAGCCGGCCGGCCAGCACATTGCTCGTGGCGGAGAACCCGGCCAGGTAGGTGCTGCGGGCCACCCGGAGCCCCGCATCCGCCCCCTGGGAGCGCCGCAGCGAAAAGTCCACCAGGCCGCGGCCGCCGGCGGCCTGGTGGCAGCGGGCGGCCTTGGTGGCGATCAGGGTCTGAAACCCGACGGTATTGAGCAGGTAGGTTTCCAGCAGCTGCGCCTGAAGGATGGGCGCGGTGACTTCGAGAATCGGTTCGTTGGCGAAAAAGATCGTGCCTTCGGGCATCGCCAGCACCTCGCCGCTGAAACGAAGGTCCGACAGGAATTGGAGAAAATCGGCTTCAAAAAGCCCGGTGGTGTCGAGGTACTGCAGGTCATCGGGGGCAAAGTGAAAGGCTTCCAGCCACGCCAGCGCCTCTTCCAGACCGGCAGCCACGAAATAATTGCGGTCGGGGGGGTAGTTTCGGATGAACAACGAAAAGGTGGCGTCGGCCGACAGCCGGTTGCCGAAGTAGCTGGCCGCCATCGTCAGCTCGTAGAGATCCGTGAGCAGCGGGCTGGTTTTTTCCCCGGCGCTCATCGGACGTCGGCCCCGTAGATTTGCGCCATGCGTTTAAGGGCGAAGGCCTGTGCCTCGGGATCGAAGTCGGTCACCCCGTCGGCCGGCACCACCACGGCGTAATCCCGGTTGGCCAGGCCGCCGACCGTATCCATGACGCAGATCGACGTACAGACCCCCACCACCTCAACGGCCTTGGCAGCGCTCTCGGCCAGGAGCTGCGCCAGGCGGGTGCCAAAAAACCCGCTGAAGCGTTTCTTGGGAACCACGGCCTCACCCGGCGCCGGCTGCAATTCCGGAATCAGCGCGCCGCCCCAGGTGCCGGCAAGGCAGTGGGGCGGAAATTTCTCGAATTCGCGGTCTTCGGGGTCATGGGCGTCCTGGAGAAAGATGACGGGCAGGCCGGCGGCGCGGTAGTCGGCAAGCCGCTGCTGGATGAAGGGGATGATCCGCCGCGCGCTCTCGCCGCAGTATAGCGCGCCACGGGGGTCGACAAAGTCGTTGAGCATATCGACGACGATCAGTGCAGTGCGTTCCATACTTGATCAGCCCGTGGGTCAAAAGCCCCCGTCGCCGGGGGGAAAGGGTTTGGTGCATAACCTCAAAGTTTCAAGCTTATATTTTAAAGTAAGCCTGCCGAACGGGTTTTCAAGAAAATTTGGGGAAAAGAGGCCCCGACCGAAAGGGGCTCCGCATGGGGATCGCAGCGGCTTCCGGAGGGTGTGCGGCCTTTGCCCCCGGGGTCGGCCGGCGGCGGCAGCACCAGACGCGCCACCATCGGGTCCAAGGGGAAAATTCCCGTCAAACCGCTTTTGCCGCGCGCTTCAGGGCTGTCGGCGGTCTGTTCGGGCAGGGTTCCATCCCGGCTTCGACCCGGGCCGAAACGCCCATGGGTTTGAACACGACGCAAGGGTCCTCGGTCATGGTCTCGAAGTTCGTCTTTGCAGCGGGATAGCGGCGCGCGCCCCGAGGGCCGCGGACCATCCAAAAGCAGCTCAAGGGGATCGGTTTTCAGGAGCCTTGAGGAGATCCTGGTAGTCCTGCCAGGTGTCCACATCCAGATGGGTCCCGGGGTCGTCCACCGCGACCCTTTCGATCTGGCCGGCGTACTCCTGGAAAAGCCCGCGGGCCCCCTGATCGCCGGTCAGGGCGGCCAGACGGTCAAAGAGCGACCGGTCGATCAGCACCGGGTTGCCGCGGCGCCCCCTGAAGGTCGGCAGCACCACGGGGGCGCGGGTCCGGCGGTAAGCGGAAAGGACCCGCGCGACCAGCCCCGGGGAGACCAGGGGCTGATCGCCCAGCAGGAAAAGGGCCGCCCGGCAGGCCGGCGAAAGGGCTTCAAGGCCCCGGATCAGGGAGGTGCTCTGACCGTGTCTGTAATCCGGATTGATCACGACCTGGGTGCCCGCCAGGTCGACTTCCCGGCGGATCCGGGCGGCACAGTGCCCCAGCACCACAACCACCGGCTGCAGACCGGCGCCGCGGGCGCTGGCCACCACGTGGGCCAGCAGCGGCGCGCCCTTGAAGGGCAGCAGCTGCTTGATGCGCCCCATGCGGGAGCCGCTCCCGGCCGCCAGTACGACCCCGGCCACCGTGACCGCAGCGGCTGCCTGGCCCGGAATTTCCTCACGGGTCGAACACACGCCGGTTCCCTCTGCCCGCGGGCGGCCCGAGGCTTTGCGGGTTGGCCTCAGAGCGCCCGCTCTCCCAGGTTGCCGTAGCGGTGGTAGCTGTCGCAGATGCTCTGCTCCAGGAAGTAGTTGAGCATCTCGATCCGCCCTTCCATCAGCACCGGGTTGCGGGCGATGTAAAACCCGGTCTTGGCCGCCGCGGCAAATACCGCCGGCGGCACGCGCTCCGGCCCGGCATAGCGGATGCGCTGCAGGCTCTGCAGCTGGCCGGCCAGGGCCGCATCGGCCTCGCGCACGACGTCGGCCGCGCCCACCAGGCGTCGGCCCTCGCGGCTGTCGATAAAGGCCGTGACGGCGTTGTCCAGCTCGGGCGGGATGCTGACCCGCAGCGGGCAGCCGGCGATCTGCGCCGCGGCGATGCGGGCCAACGCATCGAAGAGGCTGTCGCGCCGCTCCAGCCGCACGGCCACGGCGCCCACCGGCCGGTAGCGGAAGATGTTGTCCTGGCCGCGCAGGTGAAAATAATCCTTGGAGCGGGAGAATTCCTGCTCGTAGTGGTAGAGGCAGCTCTTGACGGCCCGCACGGTCTTCGCCAGGTCCGTTCGCAGCGCCGGGTCAAACGCCCCCCAGGCGAGTTTCAGCTGCCACTCCTGGATCAGCCGCAGCAGGGCGCTTTCCTTCTCCAGGGCGCCGACCGCCGGCGGGGCGGTCTCGCGGAAGGTCATGAACTGGGTGACGTAATTCGGGCTGCCGGCCTTGATGCCGGCCCCCAGGGCCGATTTGCGCATGCCGCCGAAGGGCTGCCGCAGGACGATCGCCCCGGTGGTGCCGCGGTTGATGTAGAGGTTGCCGGCCCGGATGCCGGCGGTCCACTGGACCTGCTCGCGTTTGTCGAGGCTCTCGAGCCCCGAGGTCAGGCCGTAACCGGTCTGGTTGACCAGGCGGATGGCATGCGCCAGGTCGTCGGCACACATCACGCCGAGCAGCGGGCCGAAGAACTCGGTGAGATGGGTGGTGCTGCCCGGCTGCACCCCCCACTTGATCCCCGGCGTCCAGAGGTAGGGGTTGTCCTCCGCCGGGCGCGGGGCCAAGGCCCAGGATTCCCCGGGCTCGAGGGTGGTCAGGGCCCGCAGCAGATCGCCGCGCGGCGGTTGGATCAGCGGCCCCAGCTTGTTTTCGAAATCCCAGGCAGAGCCCACCGTCAGGCTGCTGGCGGCGTCCACCAGATGCTTGCGGAACGCCGGGCTGTCGTAGACCTCCTTTTCCAGGATCAGGAGCGACGTGGCCGAACACTTCTGGCCGCTGTTGCTGAAAGCCGAGTGCAGCACGTTCTTGATGGCCTGGTCGCGGTCCGACATGGCCGTCACGATGGTGGCGTTTTTGCCGCCGGTTTCGGCTGCCAGGCGCAGATCGGGGCGCTCGCGCAGCAGGGCCAGACCGGTGTCCGTGCCGCCGGTTAAAATGATGAAATCCACGTCGGGGTGACGCGCCAGCTCGCGGCCGGTGGACCCGCCGGCGCAGGGCAGAAACTGCAGCACGTTGCGCGACACACCCGCCCCCCAGAAGCAGCGGCATAGCTGCCAAGCGGTCAGCACCGCAGCCGAAGCCGGTTTGAAGATCACGGTGTTGCCGGCGGCCAGGGCGGCGCTCAGCCCGCCGCAGGGGATCGCAATGGGAAAATTCCAGGGGGTGATGACCAGCCCGACCCCCCGCCCGGCGCATTCGACAGTTTCCAGATTGGCGAAGTGCTGCGCGCTGAAGGGATAGAACTCGGCGAAATCGACCGCTTCGGAAACCTCGGGGTCCGATTCGGGCAAGACCTTGCCGGTGTTGGCCGCCGCGGCCCCCATCAGGTCGCCGCGCGCGCGGCGCAGGGCCATGGCGACCTGGGCGAGCACCGCGTGGCGCTCGGAGGCCGACTTGGCGCGCCACCCGTCGGGATCGGCCTTGGCGACGGCCACCGCCTGGGCGACGTCCTGGCTGGTGGCCAGGGCACAGCGCGCCACGCCGATGCGCACAGCGGCGGATTCGGCAAACTGGTTGGGGTCGATGATCTCGCGGATTTCGCGGTCCGCAAACACCTCCCGGCCGGCCAGCACCAAGGGGATCTCCAGGGGCGCATCGTCCGCGGATTTACGCCACCGACGGCGGATCCCGTCGGCCCAGCCGCGGTTGGCCGTCACCGCCCAGTCGGTGTCGGGCTCGTTGCTGAACGCGCGCGTAAAAAAGGTGCCCATCTCGTCGGGGAAGGTCTCCCGGCCACGGTCCTGAACGCGGTTGGGGGTTTTGCCGGCCTGCTCCTGATGGGCGAGGGCCGCCAGGAACTGGTTTTGCAAAAAAGCCCAGCGGGGGGAAGCGGTTTTCAGGTCGAACGAGTGCCGCAGGAAGTTTTCCTCGGCCGTGTTTTCATCCAGGCGGCGGATCAGGTAGGCGATCGCGTTGATGAACTGGTCGCGGGTGGCCACGGGGGCATAGAGCAGGACGTCGCCGGAGATTTCCTGGACGGCGCGGCGCACATGATCGGCCATGCCCTCCAGCATTTCGAAAGTGACCCAATCGCTCACCGCGTGGTGGCCGGCAAGCTCGCAGGCATAGGCCAGGTCAAAGAGATTGTGCGAGGCGATCCCCAGATGCACCGCCCGGATGTTTTCCGGAAGCATGCCGAAGGCCACCATGCGCTTGTAGTTGGCGTCGACGTCCTTTTTGTTGTCGTAGGGGGCCAGGGGCCAGTTGTTGAGAGCGGACTCGACCTGCTCCATTTCCATGTTGGCGCCCTTGACGATCCGGATCTTGATGGGGCTGCCGCCGTCCGCAACCCGACTGCGGGCCCACGCGGTCAGCTCCCGCTGAAGGCTGTAGGAGTCCGGCAGGTAGGCCTGCAGAACGATTCCGGCGGCGTGCCGCTTGAATTCGGCGCGCGCCAGGGTGCGGGTGAAGGCGGCGGCCGTAATCTCCAGGTCCCGGTATTCCTCCATGTCCAGGTTGACGAACTTGGGCACCCGACGGCCGTCGCGATGTTCGTAGACATGGTCCCGGGCCGCGCGGTAGAGCCGCGAGAGGCGCTCCTCCAAAACCGCGAGGGTGTGCTCGAAGGCCAGGGAGGAAATCTGTGAGAAAATCGTGGATATCTTGACCGAAATGTACTCGATATCCGGCCGCCGGAGGTCGGCCAGGTAGGTCTCCAGGCGGTAGCGGGCCTCGTCTTCGCCCAGCACCGCCTCCCCGAGGTGGTTGATGTTCATCCGGACCCCCGCCTGCCGGCGGCTTTCCAGGTGAGGCATGAGCACCTCGGGTTCGCCGGCGATGATCGCGCGGCTGCTGTTCCTGCGCAGCTGCGCAACGATGCGCGGGACCGAAACCCCGGGAAAATGCCGCCCCAGCGCCATAAACAGCCGCACCAGAAGCGTTTCCGTCGCGCTGAAAAAGGCCGGGATCCCGTAGCCGCGAAAGATGGTGTTGAGCTGGTCGGCCACCCGTGAGGGGCGGTCGGCGCGGAAGCTCTGATCCATCATCTTGGTCAGGATGACCTTGTCCAGGGGATGCGAGAGCAGCCGGCGCATCTGGTTCTGCAGGCGTTTCTCCTCGCGGGTCAGCAGTTCGTTGGCGCGGTTCTGCCATTTGGCCGCCAGCGCCAGGGCGGCGGTCACGATCGGGTCTTGGGAAGGCGTCTTCATGGCTGGTGGTCCTCCGGTGATCTGGCTGCAAAACTTGACAGTTCCGTAAAAAACCCAATTTCCGCGTTGCGCTGCATCTCGAAGTCGCTGCGGCGTACATAAGTACGCCGCACTCCTCGAGATTTGCGCGCCTTAAACTTGGCGCTTTTTTCGAAACCGTCTGGTTTTGGACTTCTAACCAGTCCATCAAACTTAGGCTGGCGCGTCACATCTGGGGAAAAGGGAAAAAGCGGGCGCAACCGCCGCAGACCGGCCCAAAGACAAACACGCCGCGGCCTTATTTTCTGCCGAGCCGTTAGTGCGCCTGGCCACCCAGATAGGCATCACGCACTTCCGGATTGCTGAGCAGGGCCTCGGCCGTATCCTCCAGCACGATGCGGCCGACTTCCATGACATAGCCGCGATGGGCGAGCTTCAGCGCCGCCCGCGCGTTCTGCTCCACCAGCACGACCGTGACACCGGAGCGGTTGATTTCACGGATGGTTTCAAAAATCGTCTTCACCAGGATGGGGGCCAGCCCCAGGCTGGGCTCGTCCAGCAGCAGAATCCGGGGCGCGGCCATCAGCGCCCGGCCAATGGCCAGCATCTGCTGCTCGCCGCCGCTCAGGGTACCGGCCATCTGCTCGCAACGCTCCTTGAGACGCGGAAACAGGGTGTAGATCCAGGCCAGCGTCTTCTGGATGCGGTCGAGATCGGTGGCGGTGAAGGCGCCGAGGGTGAGGTTCTCGTTGACCGTCAGGGTCCCGAACACCCGCCGGCCTTCTGGCGATTGGGCAATCCCGCGCTTGACGACCTCGTGGGCCTTGAGGGTATGCAGTGGGGTGTTGCGAAAGAGGATGCTGCCCTCGGAGACCTTGACCAGCCCGCTGATGGCCATCAGGGTGGTGGATTTGCCGGCCCCGTTGGCGCCCAGGATAGTGACGATTTCGCCCTCGCCGACCTCCAGGCTGATGCCGTGCAGCGCCTCCACGTTGCCGTATTTGACATGCAGGTTCTCGAGTTTCAGCAGCATCGCCGGCCCCTCTACTCCTCGTCTGTGCCCAGGTAGGCCTCGATCACCCGGGGGTTTTGCTTGATGGCGGCGGGATCGCCTTCGGCAATCTTGGACCCGTATTCGACCACCACGATCTGCTCGCAGACCTTCATCACCAGACTCATGTCGTGTTCGATCAGCAGAACCGTGACGCCCCGGTCGCGGATGCTGCGAATCAACTCCACCAGCGCGGCGGTCTCCTGATCGTTCATGCCGCCGGCGGGTTCATCGAGGATGATCAGGCGCGGCTGGGTCGCCAGTGCCCGCGCGATTTCAAGGAGCCGCTGGTTGCCGTAGGATAGGTTGGCGGCCATTTGATCGGCCTGTTGACTCAGCCCCACGAAGCGCAGCTCGCCTAACGCCAGTTCGAGGGCCGTGCGCTCCTCGCGGCGCTGGAAGGGCAGCCGCGCCATGGCCGCCAGGGCACCGGCCTGCATGCGGCAGTGGCAGCCGGCCAGCACGTTCTCCAGGGCCGAGAGCTTCTGAAAGAGGCGGATGGTCTGAAAGGTGCGCGCAATTCCGAGGGCGATGATCTGGTGGGTCGGCAGCTTGACCACGGAGCGCTCTTCGAAGCGGATGTCGCCCCGGTCCGGGCGGTAGTTGCCGGTAATCAGGTTGAAGATCGTCGTCTTGCCGGCCCCGTTGGGCCCGATCAGCCCGACGATGGAGCCGCTTTCGACCGTGCAGGAAACGTTGTCCACGGCCTTCAGGCCGCCGAAGGCCTTGGTCACCTTGTCGAGCTGCAACAGGCTCATGGTTTGGCCTCGCCCGCCAACAGGTCGCCCACCGGGGGATATTTGCGGGGCTGCGGCGGCAGGATGCCTTCGGTCCTGAAGATCATCATAGCCACCATCGCGGCGCCGAAGATCAGCATCCGGGCGCTGGCGAACTCTCTGAAGATTTCCGGCAGTCCGACCACCAGAAAGGCCCCCAGAATAACGCCGGGAATACTGCCCGACCCGCCCAGCAGCACGATCATGAACATCACCACCGACTCCCAGAAATTGAAGGATTCCGGCGCGATAATGGTCATTTTGGCCGCATACAGGGTGCCGACCATCCCCGCCCAGAAGGCCCCGATGACGAAAGCCGCCAGCTTGTAGTGGGCCGTGTTGATGCCGCTGCCCTCGGCGGCCACGTCATCCTCGCGCAGATAGGTCAGGGCGCGGCCGAAGCGCGAGTTTTCCAGGCGGTGGAAGAGATAGATGGTGACCGCCATAAAGGCCCAGATCAGGTAGAAGAATTCATGGGGCCGGCGGATTCTGAAGCCGAAGAGTTCCGGCCGCGCGATCCCAAAAATACCGTTGGCCCCGCCGGTGATACCGAAAACGTTGTTAATCAGGGCGATCCGGACAATTTCCACCATGCCGATGGTGACGATCAGCAGGTAGTCGCCCCGCAGGTGAATGATGGGGCGGGCCACGATCAGGGCGAAAAAACCGGCCGCCAGGCCGCTGAGCGGCATCAGCCAGAGCACCGGGATGTGAAAGGTGGTGTTCAGGATCGCGGTGGTATAAGCGCCGATGGCGTAAAAGGCCGCATGCCCCATGTGGAACATGCCCGCGTAGCCGAGGATCACGTTGAGGCTCAACGCCAGGATCGCGTAAAGGCCGACGTTGTTGAGAACATCCACCCAGTAGGCATTCAGAAAGACCGGCAGAACCACCAGAATGCCGCAGATCAGCGCATAGATGAGAGATCGTCTGGTCTTCATATTTTTTCCGCCACCCGTTCACCGAGAAGACCGGTGGGGCGCACGATCAGGATCAGAATCAAAACACAGAAGGCGATGGCGTCCTTCCAGGCGATCGAAATATAGGCCGCCCCCAGGGCTTCGATCACCCCCAGCAGAATCCCGCCGACCATGGCGCCCGGAATGTTACCGATACCCCCCAGGATGGCCGCGGTAAAGGCCTTGAGGCCGTATACCCAGCCCATGGTGAAATTGATCTGGCCGTAGTAGAGGCCCACCATCAGCCCGGCGGCCCCGCCCAGCGAGGGGCCGATGAGAAAGACGATCATGATCACCTTGTCGACATCGATGCCCATCAGCCGGGCGGCCCCCTGGTCGATCGCCGCCGCCCGGATGGCGGTGCCAATCTTGGTGCGCTGGATGAAAAGGTAGAGGGCCACCATCAGCAGCACGGATGTCGCCAGCATGAGAATCCGGATCAGGGGAATCTGGAGGCCGAAAATGTTGACGGCGACCTTGGGCAGAATGTCGTGGGGATAGACCCGGAAACGCGCCCCATAGATCAGCATGACCGCGTTCTGAAAAAAGATGGAGGCGCCCAGGGCGGAGACGACGGCCGAAAGCCGGGGGGATTCGCGCAGGGGCCGGTAGGCGACACGCTCCAGCATGGCCCCGATGATGGCCACCATGCCCATGACCATCACGGCCAGCAGCAGCACCGCGCCGAGCGGCCCCAGGCGCTCCGCCAGGCCCAAGGTGGTGAGCAGCGTCAGCCCCAGGTAAGCGCCGATGGTGAAGAGGTCGCCGTGGGCGAAGTTGATCAGCTTCAGGACCCCGTAAACCATTGTGTAGCCGAGGGCGATCAGGGCGTAGATCCCGCCGACAGCCAGACCGTTGGTGAGTTGCTGGAAAAACTGTTCCATTCTGCGTACCGTCGGTTGGAAGTTGACCGGCCCCGCGGCCGGCAGAGCGGCGTGCAGGCAACGCTGCGGGCATACCGAAAAGCGGTCGCCGGAAGCAGGCGGCGGCTACCCGTGGGGAGGCCGCCGCCGCTGCCGACGGCATGTCGGGCTTTGGAACGGAAACCGGCTACGGCAGCAGCTTGAAGTTGCCGTCGGCATCGACCTCGTAGACGCGATAGAGATCACCGACCCGGTCGCCCTTCTCGTTGAAGGCGATGTTGCCGGTCAGACCGGGGAAATCTTTCAGCTCGTTGTGGAGGTAGTCGGCCAGTTTGTCGGGATCGGTGGATTGGGTGGCCTTAATGGCCTCAACCACAACCCGAAATCCGTCGCCGGAGAGTACCGCCCAGACAGAGCCGGGGGCGGTGTTGAACTTGTTCTGGTAGCTGGTTAGAAAGTCCTGGGCTTCCTTGGACGGCAGGTCCTGGGCAACCGGCGGGCTGAGGAAAAAGAACCCCTGAGCCGCATCCTTGCCGGCGATCTTGACCAGATCGGGGTTGTTGGTGGCATCGCCGCCGATGAAGGGCACGTTCCAGTTCATCTCTTTTTTCTGGCGCAGGAAAAGGCCCGCCTCGGGGTAGTAGCCGGTGAAAAAGACCACGTCCGGTTCGGCGGCCTTCAGCTTGGTGAGAATGGCGCTGTAGTCGCGCTCACCAGGGGTGATGGCCTCGAAAAATACGATATTGGCGCCCTTCTGGTCCAGCAGCATCTTGGCCTCATCGGCCAGGCCCTTGCTGTAGGTGGTGTTGTCGTGCAGGATGGCGATCTTTTTAAACCCCATCGACTCCAGGGTGTCGACGGCCACCCGGCCCTGCTCGTCGTCGCGGGGCGAGGTCCTGAAGAAGTATTTCAACCCCTTTTCCGAGAGGCGGATGGCCGTGGAGCCGTTGGCCACCTGGATGATCTTGGATTCATCGAAGATGTTCTGGGAGGCTTCGGTCACCGAGGAGCCGTAGGTGCCGATTACGGCCACGATGCCCTGCGTGGCCAGCCGCTGTGCGGCCAGGGCCGCGGTGCGGGGGTCCCCGCCGTCATCTTCGATGATGATCTCGATCTTCTGGCCGAGAACACCGCCGGCCGCGTTGACCTCATCGGCCAGCAGTTCGACGATCTGTTTCATGTCCTGGCCCTCGCTGGCCCATGATCCGGTCAGCGGGCACATCAAACCGATTTTGACGGCCTCGGCCGCAAACGCCGCACCGGCAACGAAACACAAGACAACCGACAACAACAGCACCTTCTTCATAGACTTTCTCCTTCTCCTTTTGGGGTTAAACCTGTCGAACTTGACGTCGCGCAGCGCAGCGTAGCAAGGCCGGACCGCCGCCCGACCCATGATCGCCTGACGTTGCACGTAACCGTCATAATTTATGATTCTTAACAAACGCGCCGGAAGGTGTCAACGGCCCAGTCGGCGTCAAATTTTGCGCGTTTTCAGGGGGGTGTGGGGCCGGCCGCCAAAAGCCCCTTGAGCAGGTCCCGCAGCGCCGACTCCAGCGGCCGCCAGCGCGGCTGGACCGCCCGGCCCGCGTGCCAGTCGAAGTCCACGCGGTCGAAGCGTTCGGGCACCACCTTCTGGTTGGTTGCGCCGTAGACCACTTCCGGGTTGTATTCCACGAAGAGCATGCGGCTCGGTTCGATGCCAAACTCTTGGGTCACGCGGGTGGCGATGTGGCTGGTGCAGCTGCGAATCGACATGGGGCTGCCGGCAACGTCCTGGATGACCACCACGATCGGCTTCAGATGCGCGACCCCGGCCCCCTTGCGGAGGTCAAAAATCCGCAGGCGGCATCTGCCGCTGGCCAGGCGCAACAGCCCGCCCCAGCCTTCCCATTCGAAAATGTCGTCATGGATCTGCATGCAGTCCCTCGTGTCTGGGTGTAATCTCGGCGCACTTGCATCACCAACATAAGCCCCCGCGAACGCCTTTCAACTGCGGGTCAGAGCGCTGTATATGCGCAGCAGCTTGTCGGGCAGCTCCCGCACATCCGAGATGACGTTGTGGTGGACATTGCCGTAAAGCGCGTCCAGCTTGGGGTCGGCCGCCAGGTTGACGGTAATGGCGTGGGTGTGGATCGCCCGGGAGCGGGCCTCGAAAATGGCGCGGCGGGTGTCGGCAATGGCGTAGGCTTTTTTGTAGTTGACGTCGTTGGGGAAGCCGTCGCCGAGGATGATCAGGAGCCGCACGCGCGCCGGCACCTGCGCCAGCTGGCCGGTGGCATGACGAATCGCCGCGCCCATGCGGGTGCTGCGTTGGGCGGCCATGGCGTTGATGCGCCGACGGACCGTTTCGGACAGCGCCTCGTCGAAATCTTTGATCCGGTAGTAGTCCACCCCCAGTCGGCCGGTACCCGAAAAACCGGCGATGGCAAAGGCGTCACCCACCACCGCCAAGGCCTCGCAGAACAGCACGATGGCCTCCTGCTCCACCGCCAGAACCGTGGCCTGGGAGCCGTAGACGGTGTTGGCGGTCGAGCGCGAGAGGTCCACCAGGAGCAGCACGGCCACGTCCCGCTGCTGTTTGATGCGCTTGATGTAAAGGCGGTCTGAGGGCATCAGGCCGATCTTGCGGTCGATGGCGAAATCCAGCATGGCGCGGTAGTCGAATTCATCGCCTTCCACCCAGGGCCGCAGCAGCTTCAACCCTTCGGGTTTCAGCAGCTCAAAGGAATGGCGGATCCGCCGCACCAGGCCGCGGCAACGCGCCAGGGTGCGACCGTAAAAATCCCCCTCCTGGCCGGCAATCGTCCGATCGATCACGCGAACGTGGTCGTGCAGGTAATCCCCCAGTCCCTCGTCCCATTCCCAGTACCACGCCACCGGCCAGCCGCCCGCATCGGCATCCGCTTCGGGAACCACGGCGCCGCCCAGGATATCGGCAAGGTTCAACCCGGAAAGATCGGTCGAAGGGCGTTCCTCGCTCCCCTCCGCCGGCGGGCCGAGGATCAGGCTGCCCAGATCCTCGGTCGAAAGGCGGCCGTTCTGGGCGGCCAGCCTGGCGGCCACGTCGGATGTGTAGACCCGAACCCCCTTTTCCGCCAGCCGGACTTGGATTTTGCGGGCCATGGCGTCGAATTGGGCGTGGGTCCTGAAGAAAAGATCGGGGCGCACCCGGCGGCCGAAGGGCGTGCGCAGCCGCGGGGGAGCCTCCTGCGCCGCGCTGTCGGCTGCGGGCCTTGGGGGCAGACGACCGGCCACAAGGTCATAGGCCGCCAGCACGAGCCCGCCGACGGCCGCCACCGGGGCCGCGACGGTCACCTCGTGGGCAAACATCCCCGTCAGCCGCTCAACGGTGGGGTCGCCCGCGCCGGCTTCCCCGACCCCCAGGGCGATCCGGTCATAGAGCGTGTCCAGCAGGGCGCCGCCCGAAGACACGCGCGCCCGGCGCCGGGCCTCTGCCTGCAGTAGCGGCAGGGTCCGTCGGGCCAGGCCGGGATAGGCGCCTGCGAGGGCCAGGCGAAGACGGCCGTGCTCGAACACGGTGAAAAGATCCGCCGCCAGTGAAGCGGACGGAAACGCGGCGAAAAACCGCTCCAGGTCCGAAGCGTCGCCGGCCCCCGCCGCCAGCCGCGCCTGCAGCGCCGCAAGCAGCGGCGGCTGGGCCGGTCGGGGCGCCAGACGGTCGCGCAGCTTCTCGAGATCGAAGCCGTAGGTGCCGAATTCGTAGGTGGCCGCCTCCAGACGCGTCAGCGATTTGAAAAGATCCAGGTTGGCGGCCTGGCTGCTGAAGCGGCTGATCTCCTCGGGCAGATAAATCGCCTTGCCGTCCGAGCAGACCAGCGGTGGTTCGGCGCCGCCGTCTGCCAGGCGGCCGGCCAGGGCCGAAAGGGGCCGAATGGCAATCGGCAGCCCGGTGCGCGCCCGCAGGTAGCGGCTGAGGCGCGCCTGCGCCTGGCTCAGCGGCACGGCAACCTGCAGGGTTGCAAAATCGGTGACCGCCGCGTCGGCCTCCAGGGCCAGGTAGCGAGCGGCCAGGGGTTCATTGCGGGCGGCTTTTTCCAATCCCTGGGAGACAAAGCGGTTCAAGGCTGTTTCGGACAGCAGGTGGAGCTTGCGGGCAAAACCCTCCAGATAGGGTTCGGCCAGCCGGAAGGTCGTGCGCACCACGCGCCGCAGCTGCTGGAGCTGCCAGCGCCTTTTTTCCGGGGTGAGGGCCTGGAGGGCCTTGGGCAGGGCGATGGCAAAGCGCTGGCACTCGCCGTAAGTCAGCTCCTGGGAAAAGGTGTCCCGCAGAAGGCCGAGATAGACGTCCGCGGCGTCGCGATCGGCAGCCGCAAGCAACCGCGCCAGCCCTTCCAGGGGGCCTTTGAGGGTGAACGGGCCCTGGGCCAGCATGATCCCCACGGTGGTCAGAAAGCGGTCCTGCAAGCCCGGGTCCCCCAGTGCCAGCACCCGGGCCAGATGCTCGGCCAGGATCGTCCCGACCGCGGGGCCCTTCTGGCCGAATTCCGTCACCAGCCGGTGGTATTCGTCCACCTGGCCCGGTGGCGCTGCCGCCCGTATCAGGCGGCAGTACCCCAATCCAATGGTCCGGCCGAGGGCGGTTTCATGGCTCAGACCCCAGATGACGTCGGCCAGCAGCCATTCGGCGGTCGCAGCGGCGATTGGGCCCGGGAAGCCTGCCAAAGCGCCGGCCAGCTGGCGGGCGGTCTCGGGGTCGGCCAGGGCCAAGCGGCGGCAGAGGGCATCCGGGGTGGTGCTCATGGCTGGGGGTGCCGCCTGGCGGACATCAGAAAATATCCTCGATGAGGTCGTTGAGGGTTTCCTGCAGACCGTCATCGTCGGTGAGCGGCAGGCAGATGGCGCTGCGGCAGGCCTGCTGCACGGAAACCCCCCGGCGCATCAGCTGCGCCGCGTAGATCAGCAGCCGCGTGCTGGCGCCTTCGGTCAAGCCCTGCTCGCGGATGTTGCGGATCTTGGCGGCCAGGGCGACCAGCTTGAAGGCCGTCGCGAGGTCGATGGCGCCTTCGCGCGCCACGATCTCGGCCTCCTTGGCGGCTGCGGGGTAGTCGAAATCAAGCGCCACGAACCGCTGGCGCGTGCTCTGCTTGAGGTCCTTGAGCACCGACTGGTAACCGGGGTTGTATGAGAGCACCAGCAGAAAGTCGGGATGCGCCCGCAGGATCTCGCCCTTCTTGTCGATCGCCAGGGTCCGGCGGTTGTCGCTCAGCGGGTGAATGACGACGGTGGTGTCCTTGCGGGCCTCGACGATTTCGTCCAGGTAGCAGATCGCCCCGATGCGCACGGCCAGGGTCAGGGGGCCGTCGACCCAGACCGTTTCGTCGTTTTTGAGCAGGTAGCGGCCGATCAGGTCCGAGGCAAACAAATCCTCGTGGCAGGCCACGGTGATCAGCGGCCGCGCCAGCCGATAGGCCATGAACTCCACGAAGCGGGTCTTGCCGCAGCCGGTGGGCCCCTTCAGGATCACGGGCAGGCGCGCGTCATAGGCCGCCTCGAACAACGGGATCTCGTTGCCGGCGGGAAGATAGTACGGTTCGGTCTGAATCCGAAACTGGGCCGCCGTCGTTTGGGGGGGCGCTGTCATGGCCGCAAACCTCCGCTGGGGGAAACAGGATCGCCGCCCGGCCCGCAGGCCGGCAGCGGCGCAAAGAGTTTTTATCGCAACGCCCCCCGGGGAAGTCAAGGGGTTTCCGCCTCCTGAAACCCTGATGGGAACAGCGCACACAGATAACAGCTCACCATCTGCCGCCGAGTGGTGCCCCCAGCGCCCGGAACGCCATAAGAAAGGGGGGTTACAGACGTGCCTCTCTGTAACCCCCCTTGATTTTTATGGTAGGCACGATTGGATTTGAACCAACGACTTCTACCGTGTCAGGGTAGCGCTCTCCCACTGAGCTACGTGCCTATAGATGGCGAAACTTCTACCATCGCGGGGTACGGCTGTCAAGCAAAATGAAGCCGCCGCGGCCCCGCTCAATCCCCACTGGCGTGCAGAAATTTGAGGCCGATGTAGGTGTAGTGCAGGCCGGAGGCGACGGTCAGGGCGGCGGTCACCCAGAAAAGGGTCAGGTCAAGAGGTCCGAACCCGTTTTGAACCGGGCTCAGCAGCACGACGAAAACGGTCAGCAGCTGGGAAAACGTGGTCAGCTTGCTGACGATGCTGGGTTTGATTTCCACCGCGACATCGAAAATTTTCAGACTGACCATGCCGATCAGGATGACGATGTCGCGGCTGATGACCAGGACCGTCAGCCACTCGGGAATGACTTGCAAGATCGCGAGACAGATGAAGGCCGACATCAGCAGCAGTTTGTCGGCGACCGGGTCCAGGTAGGCCCCCAGAACGGTCCGCTGGTTGAAATAGCGGGCGATAAAACCGTCCAAACCGTCGCTGATTCCCGCGAAGGAAAAGACCAGCAGGGCAGGGATAAACATCTCCCGCAGCAAGAAGATGACAAACAGCGGGGTCAGCAGGATCCGGATCACCGTCAGGGTGTTCGGAATGTTGATCGCCAGACGCGTCGTTTTGGGTGATTCCTTCATGGTTTCAGGGGTCTTGCCCTCCTCTGGACCCGGCCAGCGCCTATTGCGGAATCAGCTCGACCTGCATCCGAGTTGCGGACACATCGTAGATACGGACGCCGAAAGCCTCGAAGGTGTTGAGCATCAGGGTGTCGGCCAGCCCGCGCGCGTCCCCCTGGTAGCTTACCATCAGCGTGGTGCGATCGGCGGTCATCTCCTGGGTGGACCCCGCCTCCACACCCGCCAGGCCGCTCAGCACCTGTCGGAACTGAATGAAATTTTTGAGGTTGCGCGTCCCCCCGACCACCACTTCAATGACCTCCGGGCCATCGGCCGCTGGCAGGCGGTCCTGCTGCAGCCCCACCCCCGAAAGCTGGTCTTTGAGGGCCGCCAAGGCCACCTTGGCCTCCACCAGTACCCGGTAGTGACCGCCGGCCTTGGTTTCGGTGAGCACCCGGTAGCTTTGGATATAGCGATCGGTGTTTTCAAAAACGGCGGCATTTAGGGTTTCAAATGCCGCCACCAGGCCCTCGCGCGGCAGCATCTCCGCGGCGGCGCGGGCGGCGGCGCTCACCAGCGCCCCGGCAAGGGCCTCCTGGCGGGCGGTTTCAACCCCTGATCCGCGGATCGCGGCGGAGCCGATGACAGTGTAGGTGCCGTCGGGCTGCCCGGCGTCGACAGCGGCGGCCGCAACCGACACCCCCAGCACCAGCCCCCAGATTGCGCAGATGCGCAGTGGCCAAAAAATCCGCAGCATACCCCTCCTTCGTTGCCCGTGCAAACTGCACCGCGGCAGTCGCCGGGACGGTCGTGAGGCCGTGTTTTACCGATCAGGCCCGGCGCTGCAAAGCATAATCCGCGATGTGGCGCAGCACCTCCCGCGATTCCCCGGCCGGGAAGATCGTCAGGGCCGCCTTGGCCTGCCGGACGTGGTCTTCGGCCATCTGGCGGGTAGCGGTCAACCCGCCGTAGTGCTCCAGAAGCCGCAGCAGTTTTTCAAACTCCTCGGCGCAAACCTCGCGGCTGGTGATCAGGGCCGCCATCCAGGCCCTGTCGGCGGCATCGGCCCTGGCCAGGGCGTGGATAACCGGCAGGGTCAGCTTGCCCTCCTTGAGGTCCGCCCCGATCGCTTTTCCCAGCACGCCGGCATCGGCGGTGTAATCCAGCAGGTCATCGGCCATCTGGAAAGCCATGCCGATGTGGTGGCCGTAGTCGGCCAGGGCGTTTTCGCGGGCTTCCGGCGCGCCGGCGATCATGGCCCCCACCCGGCAGGCGCCCTGGATCAAAACGGCGGTCTTGCGCCGGATCACCTCCAGGTATTCCTCCCGGGAAAGGTCCAGCTGCCCCTTGCGCATCAGCTGGTGAATCTCGCCCTGGGACATGTTTTCGGTGATGTTGGCGAACACCCCGATAACGGCCGGCGAGCCGCTTTCAGCGGCGATCGAGAGCGAGCGGGCCAGCAGAAAATCGCCCACCAGCACGGCGGTCGGGTTGCCGTAGAGGGCGTGGGCCACCGGCCGGCCGCGGCGGATGGTGGCCCCGTCGACCAGATCGTCGTGCAGCAGGGTGGCGGCATGCAGGTACTCGAAAATCGTGGCGTACTTCTTGTCGTGGGGACCCGCGTATCCGCAGATGCGGGCGGCCAAGACCATCAGCAGCGGCCGCAGGCGCTTGCCGCCAGCAAACAGGATGTGGTCGGCGACCTCCGCCACCAGGTCGAGATAGGGGCTCAGGTTCTCGGCCAGGGCTACTTCGATGGCGCCCAGGTCGTCTGCCACGCGCGCCAGGATCAGCTGCTTGAGGTCGGGCATACGGCGTCCCCCACGAGATCGTAATCCAAGCTGTCGGTGATGGCGACCGGGACCACCTGCCCGATTTCCAGGGCGCTGGCGTTTACATAGGTGATGCCGTCGACCTCGGGGGCCTGGAAAACGGTCCGCCCGATGTAAACCCCCGCCCCTGAAGCCTCCTCCACCAGGACGTCATAAACCCGGCCCCGATGCGCCTGCAGGCGACGACTCGAGATGTCGCGCTGAAGGCGCATCAACCGGTCGCGGCGCCCCTTGGCGACGGCCGACGGCACCGGGTCGGACAACCCGTGGGAGGGCAGGTCTTCGGCGTCCGAATAGGTAAAGACCCCGAGATGATCAAATTCGACCGTTTCGACAAACCCCAGCAGCCGGTTGAAATCATCATCGCTTTCCCCCGGAAAGCCGACGATCACGGTGGTGCGCAGGGCGGCCCATGGAAGCCTGGCGCGAATGGATGCAAACAGCGCCAGCAGATCCGCTTGCCCGCAGCCCCGCCCCATCCGCTTGAGGATGCGGTCGCTGGCGTGCTGAACGGGCAGGTCGAAATAGGGGCAGATGTTGGGCCGCTCGGCAACGGTGCGGATGACGGCATCATCGATGCTCTCGGGATGACCGTAGAGAAACCGGATCCAGACGGCCGCGGAAAGCTCCGCCAGGTCGGCCAGAAGCCGGGCCAGCCCGGGTGCGCCGGCCAGATCGCGGCCGTAGGCGGTGGTGTCCTGGGCCACCAGCACCAGTTCGCGGGCACCGGCGGCAATCAACGCCCGGGCCTCGGCGCGAAGGGTCACCAGGGGCCGGCTTTTCTGACGGCCGCGCAGCCTCGGAATGATGCAGTAGCTGCAGTGCCGGCTGCAGCCCTCGGCAATCTTGAGATAGGCCCAGTGGGGCGCAGCCTGGACGCGGGGTTCAGCGCCCGATGCGGGCGGAATCAGATCGGGGTCGGGCAGCAGACAGCCCTGGGCGGGAACGACCCCCCGGGCGGCTTCGACGATTCGATCGAAGGCCCCGGTCCCCAGAAAAACGTCCACTTCCGGCAGCGCCGCTGAAATCGCCTCGCGGTAGCGTTCGGGCAGGCAGCCGGTCACAATCAGGCGCCGACAAGCGCCACTTTGCTTGAAGCGTGCCAGCTCCAGGATCGTGTCGATGGACTCATCGGCCGCCGCGCGGATGAAGCTGCAGGTGTTGACGACGATGATCTCGGCCTCGGCCGGTTCCCGGGTGAGGTCGAAGCCGGCCTGGGCGAGGCGCCCCAGCATCACCTCGCTGTCGACCAGGTTGCGGGCGCAGCCCAGGCTTTCAAGAAAAAGTTTCATGCGGTCGCTATCGTCCGGTGGGGGTCGAATGCCGCCAGAAGGCGGCGCAGCTCTGCAGCGGCACGTGTCGGTTTCACTATCAGGCCGGCAGTTAAAAGTCAAAAGGCCGCCGGCTGCCCCCGGTGGCCTTTTGCGAAAGCGTCTGAGCTGGGACTTTTGACCGACCCACCACGATCAGCCTGACGAAAAACCGGTGAACCGGGGTTTCAGTCTTTCAGCTTTCGAATTTCAGCGGTTATCAGCGGCACCAGTTCGAAAAGATCGCCGGCAATCCCGTAGTCGGCCTTTGCAAAAAAGGGGGCTTCGGGATCCTTGTTGACGGCCACGATCACCTTGGCGGAGGACATCCCGGCCAGATGTTGAATCGCGCCGGAAATCCCGCAGGCCACGTACAGGTTGGGGGAGACCACCTTGCCGGTCTGGCCCACCTGGTCGGAAGCCGGCCGCCAGCCTTCGTCGACGGCGGAGCGCGACGCGCCCACGGCCCCGCCCAGCACTTCGGCCAGCTCCTCTATCACGCTGAAGTCGCTGCCACCCATGCCCCGGCCGCCCGATACGATCACGTCGGCCTCGGTGAGTTCGACCTTGCCGCTGTCCAGGGTCTTCTCGACAAAGACCGTGCGGGTCTGGCCCGGCTCGGCCGCGACCTTTGCGATGGTTCCGGCCTTTTCAAGGGGCGTGATGGGCATGGCATTGGGGCGGATCGCCACCAGCTTGAGGGGCCCTTCGAGCCTCACTTCCGCCAGCAGCTTGCCGCCGTACATCGGCCGGGTGACCAGCAGGGCCTCGCCCTCGGCCCGGAGCGCCAGACAGTCTACGACCAGCGGGGCATTCAAGCGGGCCGACAAGCGCGCCGCGAGATCCCGCCCCTGGGTGGTGGCCCCGAAAACCACCACGGCCGGTTTTTCGGCTTCGATGACCGCCGCCAGCACATTGCAGTAGGCCTCGTTCAGATATTCGGCCAGCGCCGGGTGATCGGCGACATGGATGCGGTCTGCGCCGTAGCGGCCCAGGTCTGCGGCGGCCGCCTGAACCCCGTGTCCGAGAACGGCCGCCGCCAACTCGCCGCCGAGGCTGTCGGCAATTCGACGGCCCTCGCTGAGGGCCTCGAAGGTCACCTTACGGAAAACACCGTCGTTTTGTTCGGCTACGGCCAATACTGCCTGTGACATATCCTTCTCCTTGCACCCCCAGGCGACCCGCACGAGCAGCGGGGGGTTCGATCTTGAATGTTCGGAACCGCTGCTGGCCGGGCGGCGGCGTGTCAGATGACCTTGGCCTCTTCGTGCAGCAAACGGACCAGTTCGGCAGCCTTGGCCTGGGCGGAGTCGCCCGCGATCATCCGGCCCCCGGAGCGTTCGGGCGGCAGCCGGAAGGCGACGATCCGCCGGCCGCAGTTGGCCACCGCGGCAGGCGCCAAGCCGATGTCGGCCAGGGTTTTGGTTTCAAGCGGTTTGCGTTTGGCCTTCATGATGCCGGGCAGCGAGGCGTAACGGGGCTCGTTTAACCCGCGCTGGGTGGTGAAAAGCGCCGGCAGGGGGGCTTCCACCACCTGCGTGCCGCCTTCCACGGTCCGCTGGCAGCGGATGCGGCCCTCCTGCAACTCCTGCTGGACGACCATCGAGAGGTGGGGGATGTCCAGGAATTCGGCCACGGCGGGCCCCACCAGAAAATTGTCGTCGTCAACGGCGCGCTGCCCGGCGATGATCAGGTCGAACGCGGCTTGCTTCAGGGCGGCGGCCAGAACCCGGGCGACACCGAGCCCGTCGAGTCCTTGGGCGGCCGGATCGTTGATCAGAACCCCCTTGTCAGCACCCATGGCCAGCGCGGTGCGGATGGCTTCGGTGGTTTTTTCGGCGCCCACCGAGACCACCGTGACCGTCCCGCCATGGGCTTCCCGGATGCGCAGGGCCTCCTCGACGGCAAATTCATCGTAGGGGTTTATGACCCACTTGAGGTTTTGGGTTTTGACGGACACCCCGTCGTCGGCGATTTCGATAAACGCTTCGGTGGCCGGAACCTGCTTCAACAGGACAACAATCTCCACGGCGAAAGCCCTTTCTTTGACCCCTTGGGCAACCCGACAAGCGCACAGCGATGTCTAGCCCGGCGCCAGTCAATTCACACTATAAACATCGTAACTTACCAGATTGTATAATATAAAATTTTCTAACTGAGTAAAACTACAAGAGGTGTCACGAGTTGTCAACAGATTTATCGGTCGGCGCTGGCACCCGCCACTCAGTCGGCGCTCCTGAAACCTGCTGAAACAAATTCGGTCAAGCGGCCGTCTTTTTCGCGCACCACGATCAGGCATTCCGTGGCCTCCAGGCGGTTGACCAGGGCAACCCCCGGGCCGGGCCCCATCACCATCAGGGCCGTGGCCAGCCCGTCGGCAAAAGTGCAGGTGTCGGAGACCACCGAGGCGCTGACCACCCCGTTGGCCACCGGGTAGCCCGTCTGGGGGTCGATCACATGGGCGTAGTGCACCCCGTCGACTTCAAAAAAATTACGGTAGTCGCCGCTGGTGGCCAGGGCGTTCTCGTGGAGGGCGACCACTTTGTAGACCGCATCCGGGGGGCTCTCGGGGTCCGGCCGGTTGATCCCCACCCGCCAGGGGTTGCCGTCCTGGCGGAAGCCGGCGGCAAAAACCTCGCCGCCGATTTCAACCAGAAAATCGGTGAAGCCGTTTTTGCGGATCAATTCCGCGATCTGGTCCACCCCGTAGCCCTTGGCGATCGAACCCAGATCCAGGGTGACGGCCGGGTTTTGCTTTACGAGATAGCCGTCCTCGGAGAGGATGATCTGATCAAAGCCCAGGGCCGATCGGCACTGCTGGATCTCCGCCGCCGTGGGCATTCTTTTTTCATTGGTCTGGCTGCCGAAGCCCCACAGGTTCACCAGCGGCGCGACGGTGCCGTCCCAGGCCCCGCCCGTCAGGCGGTGGAGGTCTTCGGCGACCACCATCACCTGCAGGAAATCCCGTGAAATCGGGAACGGCGCTGCGCTGCGCGCCAGGGCGTTGAAGCGGCTGATCTCGCTGTCGGCCCGATAGATGGACATGCTCGCGTTGATCTGCTCCAGGCGGGCGTCGATCTCCTCGGCCAGCCCATGCGCGCGATCGAAAAACCCGCTGATCACCGTGATGTGGTAGGTGGTCCCCATGGTCTTGCCGGAAAAAAGGACCTCGTGACGGGTGTCGCACCCGCCAAAGGTCAAAAGCGCCAGGGCCGCCAGGGCCGCACAGTTCCTGCGGTGGATTTTCAGCATAGGGGTCACATTACACCATCTGGCCCCGCTGCCGCCGGCTGGAGACCCTCCGGGCGGCCGGGCCTTTTCCTCCGGAGGGGTCAGCAGATCCGGGGCAGCTGCTCGCCGGTCAGCATCCCCACGATTCGGCTGCCGCCGATCCGGGTTTCAAGCACCACGCGGCCGGGATGATCGGCGGTGACCTCGCCGATGATCCGCGCCTCGCGTCCGTAGGGGTCCCGCCGAACCGCGGCCAGAACCGCCTCGGCCTTGGCCGGCGCCACAAAGGCCAGCAGCTTGCCCTCGTTGGCGATGTAAAGCGGGTCAAAGCCCAGCAGCTCGCAGACCCCATCGACCTCGGGCCTCACCGGAATCCGGTCTTCATGGATTCGGATGCCGACCGCGGATTTTTCGGCGATCTCGTTGAGGGCCGTTCCCACCCCGCCGCGGGTGGGGTCGCGCAGCACGTGAAGGTCGGTCTCAACGGCCAGCATGCCGGCCACCATCGCGTTCAGGGGCGCGGTATCGCTCTCGATGGCGGCTTGGAAGGCCAGCCCCTCGCGTTGCGTCAGAATCGTAATGCCGTGATCCGCGATGGTCCCGCTCAGGATGATGCGGTCGCCGGGGCGCGCCCGGCTGCTGCAGATCTCCACGCCTGCGGGCACGGCACCGACTCCCGAGGTGTTGATAAAAATACGGTCCGCCGCACCCCGCGGGACCACCTTGGTGTCCCCGGTGACCACCCGCACCCCGGCGGCGTGCGCGGCGCGGCCCATCGCGCGCACAATGGTTTCCAGATCCGCCATCGGCAGACCCTCTTCCAGGATCAGGCCGACACTGAGAAAAAGCGGCACTGCGCCGCACATGGCCAGATCGTTGACCGTTCCGTTGACGGCCAGGTCGCCGATGCAGCCGCCGGGAAAAAACGGCGGGTCCACCACGTAGGTATCGGTGGAAAACGCCAGGCGCCCTTCCGGCAGGTGGAAAACCGCGCCGTCGTTGAGGGCGCCCAGCATCGGGTTGTCGAATACCGGCAGCAGCAGATCAGTGGTCAAGCGGTGGGCCGCCTTGCCGCCGCTGCCATGGTCCAGCAGTATCGTGTCGGGTTTCATCCCTCTCCTCGCGCGACTGCAGAGCGGCCGGCGCCCTCGGCGGTTTCCGGCATCCAGCGGCGCTTCAGGCGCCCTCCCCGCCGTGATAGCGGTAATAGGCCGCACAGGTGCCCTCACTGGAAACCATGCACGGGCCCACGGGGTGCAGCGGGGTGCAGGTTTTTTGGTACAGGGCACAGTCCGTCGGTAGTTTAAGCCCCTTGAGGACCTGGCCGCAGGCACAGCCGCGGGGTTCGCGAACATCGGGCACCGACAGGTCGAAGCAGGCTTCGGCATCCAGCGCCCGGTGGGCGTCGGCAAGCTTCAGGCCGCTCTCCGCTATCACCCCCAGCCCGCGCCATTCGGCATCGACGGTCGCAAACACGGCATCCATGACCGCCTGGGCCTTGGCATTGCCGCCGGCCGTGACGGCCCGCTCATAGGCATTCTCCAGCACGGCCGCTCCGGCCTCGATCTGGGCCACCAGGCGGGCCAGCGCCCCCAGGAGATCCAGCGGTTCAAACCCGCCGACCACACACGGAATCCGGTAGCGGTCGACCAGCGGCTGAAAGGCCCGGGTGCCGGTCACCAGGCAGACGTGCCCGGGCAGCAGAAACCCGTCGACCCGCAGGTCGGGCGCCGCCATCAACGCTCCGACCGCCGGCGGGGTGCGCTTGTGGGCGGCAAACACCAGAAAGTTGGACACCTCACGTGCCCGGGCGGAGAGCAGCGCCGCGGCCACCGTGGGGGCGGTGGTTTCAAAGCCGACCCCCAGAAAAACCACTTTTTTGGCGGGGTTGCGGGCCGCCAGGGCCAACGCGTCCAGGGGCGAGTAGACCACCCGCACGTCGCAGCCCGCCGCACGCTCCTGCTGCAGCGAGGACCCGCTGCCCGGCACGCGCAGCAGATCGCCGAAGGTGGTCAGGATGACGTCCTCGCGGCGGGCGAGGGCCACGAACTGGTCGATCTCGCGCTGGGCGGTGACGCACACCGGGCAGCCGGGGCCGGAGACCAGCGTGATGGTTTCGGGCAGCAGCGCCCGCAGGCCGCTTTTGAAAATCGACATGGTGTGGGTCCCGCAGACCTCCATCAGCCGGATGGGCTGGCGGCTGGCGGCATGGATCTGCGCGATTAGGCGCCGCGCGATCTCACGGTCGCGGTATTCTTCAATGTGTTTCACAGGCATCGCCCCCTTTGGGCCTCAGGCGCCGCCCTTGGACGCTTCGCCGACCGGGCCTTCATTTTGCGTCAGGGCCGCGGCCACGACGGCCTGGCCCAGGGCGATGCCGCCGTCGTTGGTAGGTACACGGGTGTGACTGATAACGGCAAACCCTTGCTTTTCGAGGCTTTCTTTCAGGCCGGTGAACAGCAGGAGGTTCTGAAAGACCCCGCCGCTCAAGGCCACCCGCCCGAGCCCGGTTTCCACGCGAAGGGCCGCACACAGCCGCGTGAAAAGGTCCACCAGGGTGCAGTGAAACCGGTCGCTGACAACGGCTGCGGGAACCCCGGCGACAAGATCCGCCACCACGCCGCGAATGATCGGGGCCGGCGGGATGCGCGTGACCGCGCCCTTCTCCCAGCCGACCGCATAGGGCCGCACGGGTGCACCGCTGGCCGCCATTTCCAGCTCCATGGCGGCCTGCCCCTCGAATTTGATATGATAGCGGATTCCCGCAAGGGCCGCAACCGCATCGAACAGCCGGCCGAGGCTGGAGGTCGGCGGGGCGTTCACGCGGCGGCGGATCATGGCCGCGACGGTCTCGATTTTGCGAGCCTCCAGGGTCTTCAGAAGGGGCAGGTCCAGCTTGCGGTAGTCGTCGCCGAATGCGTCCCAGAGATAGCTGAGCGCCATCCGCCACGGCTCACGGATGGCCGCGGCCCCGCCCGGCAGGGGCACATAGGCGAGGTGCGCCGCCCGCCGGAAACGCGCCGCTTCGACCACCAGCACCTCCCCGCCCCAGATGGCGCCGTCGGAGCCGTAGCCGGTGCCGTCGAAGGCCAGCCCGATCACGGGGCCCACCACCTGGTTTTCGGCCATGCAGCTGACGATGTGGGCGTGGTGGTGCTGGACCCCCACACGCCGCAGATCGCCCTGCGCCTCGGCAAAGCGCGTGCTGAGATAATCCGGGTGCAGGTCATGGGCCACCACCCGGGGGGTGATGTCCAGGATGCGTTTCAGGTGGTTCACGGTCTCCTCAAAAAATTCGAACGTCGCCAGGTTTTGCATGTCACCGATGTGCTGGCTGACAAAGGCCTGATCGCCGCGCGTCAGGCAGACGGTGTTCTTCAATGCGGCGCCGCAGGCCAAGATCGGCGGGGTCGGGTCTTTCAGGAAAATCGGGGTCGGCACGAACCCCCGTGAACGCCGCAGAAAGCGGGTCGCCCCCGCCGCGCGGCGCACCACCGAGTCATCGCTGCGCAGGAGGATGTCCCGGTCGTGGATTAGAAAATAATCGGCAATCCCCTCCAGTCGGGCCAGGGCGTCATCGTTGGCAATCGCAATCGGCTCCTCACTGAGGTTTCCGCTGGTCATCACCAGGGCGCTGAACCCTTCCGCGAGCAGCAGGTGGTGCAGCGGGGTGTAGGCCAGCAGCACCCCGATCCAGCGGTTGCCGGGGGCAATCGCCGCGGCCAACGGGTGGGGGCTGGTTTTGGCCAGCAGCACGATCGGCCGCTGCCAGGAAGTCAGCAGCGCGACCTCGGCGGGGGTGGCCCTGGCGTAGCGCGCCACTGCCGCCAGGTCGCGCGACATGACGGCAAAGGGTTTGTCGTCGCGGTGTTTGCGCCGGCGCAAACGCGCGACAGCGGCGGGGTTTTCGGCATCCACGGCGAGATGGTAACCCCCCAGACCTTTGACGGCCACGATCGCACCGGCTTCTAGCAAACCGGCGGCGGCCGTAATGGCGTCCTCACAGGCGACGGACGTGCCGCCGGCCGCGCGCAGGCCCACGGACGGCCCGCACACGGCGCAGGCGTTGGGCTGGGCATGAAAGCGCCGGTCGGTGGGGTCATCGTACTCGGCCCGGCACTGGGGGCACATGGCAAAGACCTTCATCGAGGTCTTGGGGCGGTCGTAGGGGATATCGCCGATAATCGTGTAGCGCGGACCGCAATTGGTGCAGTTGATAAAGGGGTAGCGAAAGCGACGGTCTGCGGGGTCGAAAAGCTCGGCCAGGCAATCGGCGCAGACGGCGACATCCGGCGAAATCAGGGTCCCCCGCAGGTCCTGGCCGGAGCTGGCCGCGATGGTGAAGGCCGTTCGCCCGGCGGGGGCCTCTTCGGAAATCGTCATGGCCGTGATGTGGGCCAGCGGCGGAGGCTTTTCGGCCAGCTCACGGCAGAAATCGGCAATCATTTCGGGGGCCCCTTCGGCGTGGATCGACACGCCCGTGGGCGTGTTGGCCACGGTGCCGCGGATCCCGTGACGATGGGCGGCCTGGAAGACGAAGGGACGGAAACCAACGCCCTGAACGATGCCGTTGATCTCCACTTTGCGGGCGATAGGGGCTGT
This sequence comes from Desulfobacterales bacterium, assembly GCA_046481705.1. Classification (GTDB taxonomy): domain Bacteria; phylum Desulfobacterota; class Desulfobacteria; order Desulfobacterales; family JAABRJ01; genus JAABRJ01. Next base: position 28,392 of record JAWOJK010000038.1, read on the forward strand.
TTTCATGGGTGGATGCGACGCCAACGGCCATTCCAACGGCCGACGGGGTAGAAAACGGGGGCGGTCATCAGGCCTCGGGGGGATCTCCGGCGTCCAGCCGGTCGGCGACATCGCGCAGCAGGGCCAGGGATTCGCGGGCGGTCTCTTCGTCGATTTTGTGCAGGGCGAAACCGGCATGCACGATGACGTAATCCCCCACCCGGGCGTCTTCCAGCAGCAGCAGGCTGGCCTCGCGGGTGACGCCGTCGACATCGATGACGGCCATCTGGTCTTCAATCTTGACAATCCGTGATGGGATGGCGAGACACATTACGCGCAGCTCCTCCGGCTGTAGGTTACACCCAGGCGGTCGAGCTCCCTCAGCACCCTGGCGGCCATGGGCGCCACCTGGCGCTGGACCACCGGGGTCATTTCCAGCTTCAGGGTTTCAATGTCTTCGGGCTCAACTCCCAGAATGACGGTTTCAGGCACCTTGTCGAGGGCCTGGCACAAGGTCAGGGCCTCCAGCAGGTCCACCTGGTGCAGTGAATTTTTGGCCAGGATCCGCCGCGGGATGTCATCGCCCGCCAGGCGGTAGAGGTCCCCGGCCTTGCCGCGGTTGCGAAGCGCGTCGACCACGATCAGGTGGTCGGGCTGCGAAATCACTCCCAGCAGGTTGATCCCCAGCACCCCCCCGTCCACCACGAGGACCTCCTCGGGGAAGCGGTAATCCGCCTGGAGTTTTTCGATGACCCGGATGCCGAAGCCTTCGTCGGCGAAAAGGAAATTGCCGACCCCCAGAATGGTGACTAAAGGATTGCCCATCAACCAGCCTCTCAGCAGCGCCCGGAAAAAAAGGCGGCGGTCGAAGACAGCACTCCCGGCCTACCCGCGGGTAGGCCGGGAGTGCTGTCAGCTGCGACGTTTACACGACTCTGATCTTATACACTTCGTTGGAGTGGGGGTCAATGACGTGCACCGCACAGGCCAGACAGGGATCGAAGGAGTGGACCGTGCGCAGCACCTCCAGCGGCATTTTGGGGTCGGCGATCGGGGTACCGATCAGGGCCTCCTCCACCGGACTCAGGTTGCCACCGCCGTCACGCGGTCCCAGGTTCCAGGTGGAGGGGACCACGTACTGGTAGTTGCCGATCTTGCCGTTTTCGATGCGGATCCAGTGCCCGAGGGCCCCGCGCGGGACGTCGTTGAGCCCCACCCCGGTGGCGGTCTCGGGCATTTCGTAGGGCTGGTAGGTCTTGGTGTCGCCGCTTTTGAGGTTTTCCACCAACTCGGTCACCCAACCCTGCATGACCTCGCCGATCGCCACGGTTTCCAGCCCGCGGGCGGCGGTTCGCCCGAGGGTCGAGAAAAGGGCGCTGGCCGGGATGTCCAACTGCTTGAGGGTGCTGTCCACCAGCGGCTTGATGTCCGCGTGGCCCTTACCGTAAGCCACCAGCACGCGCGCCAGCGGCCCCACTTCGCACGGCAGGCCGTCATAACGCGGGGCCTTGACCCACGAATATTGACCTTTCTCGGGGCTGAATGTGGGGTTTTCGGGGATGGGCCGGGTTTCACCTTCAAAGGGGTGCTTGGGCGCCGATTTGAGGTACCAGGCGCGGGTCACGTCTTCGGTCACCTTTTGCTGGTCCGCCATTTCGATCTTGCCCAGGTCGCGCTTGCGGATCACCCCGCGGGGCATGTAGAAGCTCTCCGGCTCCTGCTCGCTGGCCGGGAAATCGCCATAGGTCAAAAAGTTGGTGCAGCCCCCGATCCCGCCCCACTCCTTGTAAAACGAGGCCACGGCCAACAGGTCGGGGATGTAGACGTTCTTGACGAATTCATGGGTTTCCTTTGTGATGTAGAGGAACTCGGCGATCCGGTCGGGAACCAGATCCGCCACCGAGGTCACGCCGCCCACCACGAGGGACTGGGGGTGGGGGTTTTTACCGCCGAAAATGGCGTGCATGCGGGCGGCCTTGGCCTGGATGCGCAGGGCTTCGATGTAGTGCGCGGCGGCCATCAGGTTGGCTTCGGGTGGCAGCTTGTAGGCCGAATGGCCCCAGTAGGCGTTGGCAAAGGGCCCCAGCTGGCCGCTGTCCACGAAGCTCTGAAGCCGGACCTGGACGTTTTTGAAATACTGCCTGCCGCCCCAGGGCGCATTGCTGGTGTTGTCCGCCAACGCGGCGGTTTTGGCCGGATCGGCCTTGAGGGCGCTGACGATGTCCACCCAGTCCAGGGCGTGCAGATGGTAAAAGTGAACGATGTGATCGTGCTGGTACTGCGCGCCGTGCAGCAGATTGCGGATCAGGCGGGCATTGGCGGGCATCTTGATGCCGACCGCGTCGTCCACCGCGCGCACCGACGCCAAGGCATGTACGTAGGTGCACACCCCGCAGCTGCGCTGCACGAAATGGTGGGCGTCCCGCGGGTCACGGCCCTGCAAAATAACCTCGATGCCCCGGAAGAGCGTCCCGGAGCTCCAGGCGTTGACCACCTTGCCGCCCTCCACCTCGACTTCGATGCGCAGGTGCCCCTCTATTCTCGTGATCGGATCGATGGTAATTCTTTTACCCATATTTTCTCCTTGTTCTGCTTGCGGGAAATCCCTTTTTTACGGCGGCCCGGTCCTTACAGCGGCTCATAGAACGGCGTCATCTTGTCCCAGAATTGGGGCTCGCTGCAGCCCAGGCAGGGGTGGCCCGCCTCGACCGGCCAGCTGGTGCCGTCGTTGAACTTTGCGATCGGACAGTTGTTGTAGGTTTCCGGGCCGCGGCAACCGACTTTGTAGAGGCAGTAGCCCATGGCGGCTTCCGGGGACCCGAATTCCTCGATGAACTCCTCGTTTTCGAAGTGGGATCGTCGGGGGCACTGATCGTGGATGGTCTTGCCGTAGGCAAACAGCGGACGCCCGATGTCGTCCACGGCCGGCAGCTTTCCGAAAAGCAGGTAGTTGACGATGGTGCCGACCAGATTGATCGGGTTGGGCGGGCACCCCGCAATGTTGATGGTCTGAATGCCGAGGACCTCGCCGACCCCCTTCCAGCCGCCCAGGTTGGGGGCCGCCGCCTGAATCCCGCCGAAACTGGAACACTGGCCGATGCAGACCACCGCGGCGGCCTGGGGGCAGACCTCTTTGGCGACTTCCAGGAAGGTCCGGCCACCCATTTTACCGTAACCACCGTCATATTTGGTTGCCACCGCACCCTCGCAGACGCAGATGAATTTGCCCTTGTACTTTTCAACCGCCGCGTGCAGTTGTTCTTCAGCCTGGCGGCCGGCGGCGGCCATGATGGTTTCGTGATATTCCATGGAGAGTACTTCAAGCAGCAGTTCATCGATCCAGGGATACATGGCCCGCAAGATGGCCTCGCTGCAGCCCGTGCACTCCGCGAAGTGCAGCCAGATAACCGGCGGCCGCTGGTTGGGGGCTGCGAACACTTGAGCCACTTTCGACACATAGGCGGCCGAAAGCCCCATGGTCGCGGTGAGGAACGTGCAGAATTTCATGAAGTCCCTTCGTGAGACGCCTTTGGCCTCGATCCTCGCGTAAAAATCCTGTTCCTTTTCCATCTACACCTCCTTGATGTAGTAACAGCAGAAACGACCGCGGCTGGTCGATTTTTCAACCGGTTGACGTGATTCCGCGGCCACCGCCAGGGCTGCCGAACACTTTTTGGATGGCGTTAAAATCCGGCCACCGGCCGAAAAAACCCTTCCAAAACGGCCTCAGGATGTGGCCCAGTATTTGAACAAAGGCCTAAAAACCTTGAAAATTTGTTTCAATTCACTTTTATGTTGGCAATTAAATTTTCGTCAAGGGAAAACTTAATTGCCAACCGGACACCCCAGCTGCGCGATGCGGGATCCCACCAAGAGCCCCCCTGCCTTTCTCTGCGAGGGTTGTCTGAATTGATGCAATAATTTCATTGACCTCAAAAAAGGGCAATGCTATAGGAATCTGCTGAAATTAGGGAGGGATGGCCGAGTGGTTTAAGGCGGCGGTCTTGAAAACCGTTGAGTGTCAAAGCTCCGTGGGTTCGAATCCTACTCCCTCCGCCACCCGCGATGGAGAGATGGCCGAGTCGGCTGAAGGCGCTCGCCTGCTAAGCGAGTGTGGGGCGAAAGTTCCACCGAGGGTTCGAATCCCTCTCTCTCCGCCATTGCACCCCCGAACCCTGCCAGTTGCCGTTTTTTGGATCAAAGACGGCTTTTCAGCGCCCATCCGGCCCGTCGGTATCGTCTTCCGGTCGCCGACTGCGCGCACTCTCCCCTGTCATTCGACCGGCATTTCTCCTTGACAAAATTCCGATTCCCGATTAGATGATGGAATCTTAATCGACAACACAAAGCCGTTGATCACCGCAACCTTTAACCCAACGATAAGGAGACCCAAAAAGATGAGTAATTTGATCCCCCCGCATGGTGGAAAAGGCCTGACTTGCTGCCTATTGGAAGGCGCTGAGCTGGCCGCCGAAAAGAAAAAAGCGGAAGGTCTTAAGAAAGTGTCGATCTCTGACCGCGAAAAGGGCGATCTGATCATGATGGGCATCGGCGGGTTCAGCCCGCTGACCGGTTTTATGACCAAGGCCGACTGGAAGGGCGTCTGCGAAAACTTTTTGTTGGCCGACGGGACCTTCTGGCCCATCCCGGTGACCCTTTCCGCCTCGACCGAGGATGCCGGCGCCATCAAGGAAGGCGAAGAAATCGCGCTCTTCGATGCCAAGCACAACGAAATCATGGCCACCATGAAAGTCACCGAGAAATTCGCCATGAGCGCGGCCGACAAGAAGTTCGAGTGTGAGAAGGTCTACATGGGCGAAGGCACGGCCACCCCGGAGGAATTCTGGAAGATCGCCAAAGACGACCACCCCGGCGTGCAGATGGTGATGGAGCAGAAAGACTTCTGCCTGGCCGGCCCGGTCAAGGTTCTCAGTGAGAGTGACTACCCCACGAAATACCCCGGGGTTTACCAGCGCCCGGCTGAATCCCGCAGGATTTTCGATGAAAAGGGCTGGGCGGATGTCGCGGCCCTGCAGCTGCGCAACCCCATGCACCGCTCCCACGAATACCTCTGCAAGGTCGCCGTTGAAGTCTGTGACGGGGTTTACATCCACTCCCTGGTCGGCAACCTCAAACCCGGCGACATCCCGGCCGAAGTGCGGGTGGAGTGCATCGACGCCCTGGTCAAAAACTACTTCGTCGACAAGAACGTCGTCCAGGGCGGCTACCCCCTCGACATGCGCTACGCCGGCCCGCGTGAAGGCCTGCTGCATGCCACCTTCCGCCAGAACTACGGCTGCTCCAAGATGATCATCGGCCGCGACCATGCCGGTGTGGGCGATTTCTACGGCATGTTTGAAGCCCAGACGATCTTCGAAAAGATTCCGCAGCCCACCGAGCCCGGCAAGGCCCTGCTGTGCCAGCCGCTCAAGATCGACTGGACCTTCTACTGCTTCAAGTGCGACGGCATGGCCTCCCTGCGCACCTGCCCGCATGCCAAGGATGACCGCGTCCTGCTCTCCGGAACCATGCTGCGCAAGCTGCTCTCCGAAGGCGGCGAACTGCCCGATCACTTTGGCCGCGATGAAGTCGTCAAGATCCTGCGCAACTACTACGAAGGGTTGACCGAGAAAGTCGAGGTCAAACTGCATGGCGCCGCCACCGGCGACACCAAGTAGCTGCCCTTATAAGGACAACCGTGGAACAAAAAAGAGGGAGGTGCCGATCGGCACCTCCCTCTTTTTGTTCTGCAATCACACCACCATTCTTTTCGCAACCGCACCCCGATCGGCCTGAACGACTTGCTTTGCCCGGGCGCGCCAGCAAACCGGGGGAGGCCGGTTTTCCTAACGGCCTCCCCCGGTTATTCCGCCAGCGGTTGCAAACGCTGTCGGTTGCGCTACTTGCGGTTGGCATACTCCGCGTAGGTCATGGCCACCGTCCGGTAGACGAGGTGCGCCAGTTTGGTAAAGGGTGTGTAGGCAAAAAGGCCCCAGACAAACACCAAATGGATGAAATAAATGGTGTAGGAAACACCGGCAAAACCCGCCAGGCGGGTCATCTGGGTCAGCATCCCGGTCAGTCCGAGACCAAGCGCCAGAACGAGCAGAAACCAATCTTTATAGTAACTCTTCTGGTCTTTCTTGTCTAGCCGGCTTTTGATCATCAGCAAACTGCCGATGACCAGCGCGACCCCGCTCACATTGGCCAGCCACTTGACCGGGTTGATCTGCTGGTAGGGCCCGTGGATCCCGAAGCCATAGAGCACCACGAAGAAGATGTTGGTGACGATGAACAACCCGATAAAGCCGAAAAAGACCATCATGTGGGCCGTGGAGCGCTCATTGTTTTCGGTGCACTCCGAAAACTTGCGGTGCTTGAGGATGGTCGGCAAGATCCGGATAAACGCCTGGGCGAAGCCGACGGGGTCGATCTTCTGCTTGTCGGTTTTGCCTTCCAGCAGCGCGTTCTGGTGAATATCGTTCAAAAAGCGTTTCAGCCCCAGGGCGAATACCCCAACGCCAAAGAAAAAGGTGGGAATCATGATGATGTCCACCAGAGTGGTGTGGATGAAATGGGAATGCACGATCTCATCGCCACCCGGGGGGATATTGAGCCAATCGATTCCGACCAGCTTGAACAAAAACCCCAGGCCCAGGATGATCACCGCCGGAATCGCCGCCAGGATGGGCAGCTTCTTGGGGTCGTTGACCATCTCGGCCAGCTTTTTGGGTCTCGCGTAGGCCTTGATGGCGTATTGCCGGAGGGCCGCCAGGACCTCCCCCGGCTTGGCCGTCCGCGGGCACAGGACATTGCAGTCCCCGCAGTTGTGGCACAACCAGATGTCGGCACTGCCGAGCAACTTGTCCTTCAGCCCCCAGGAGGCGGCAATCATCTCCTTGCGGGGAAAGGGTTTGGTATCGGGCGAAATCGGGCATGCAACCGAACAGGTTGCACACTGATAGCACTTTTTGAGGTCTTCGCCCCCCAGCGCGCCGACTTCCTTGATGAAATTCAGATCAGGCTCAACAACGTAGGCTTCGGCCATTTCTTTTCCCTCCTAACGCAGGTCAGCTCTGGCGGCGGGCCGGCCAAACGACCGCCCGCCGCCAAATGGTCATCGTCACTAGAATCCCTTGAAGGGGTTCGGACCGAGTTCTTCAACGCTTTTCACAAAGGAATTGATCATTTCGGGCAGCTTGTGGTAATCGTCGATGGCCACCTCGAACTGTCTGACCCGTTCCTCTTCCAGGGCAAGGCTGGCGAGGGCGTCACCGATTTTCTTCATGCGCACTTCCGCCAGCTCGCTGCCTTTGACGAAGTGACACTGGTAGTCGTCCCCGTGCTTGCAACCCAGGAGGAAAACACCGTCCATCCCCTGGGAAAGGGCGTCCTTGATCCAAATGACGTTGACCGACCCCAAACAACGGACCGGGACAAAGCGCACATCGGCCGAGTAGCTCAGGCGGTTCAAACCGACAATGTCCAGGGCCGGATAGGCGTCGTTTTCACACACCAGCCCCAGAATCCGAAAGGGCGGCTCGGCGTAGTCATCCTCGGAGGGCACGCGCACGGCCTTCACCATGGACCCCACGCTGTCGATGTTGTAGTCGGCAAACCCGATGATCCGCTCGGGGCAGGACCCCATGCAGGTGCCGCAGCGACGACAGCGGGTGGGATTGGGCTTCGGGGTGCCCTTGGCATCGTCGTCCAGGGCACCGAAGGGGCACTCCTCGGTGCAGCGCTTGCACTGGGTGCAGCGCTGAAAAAAGAAGTCCGGGAAGGTCATGTCGCCTGAACGCGGATGGACAGACACCCCGCGATTGGTGGACTCCAGGCACTGAATCGCCTTGAGGGCAGCGCCGCTGGCGTCTTCGATGGACTCCTCGGCGGTCATGCTGCGGCGGACACCGCCGGCGGCATAGATGCCGGTCCTCTGGGTTTCGTAGGGAAAGCAAATGAAGTTGGAGTCTGCATAGCCGTTGAAAAGCCCGATATCGCGGAAGGCGGGGCCTTGGCGGTAGGCCAGGTTGATGACCGGGTCGTCGGCGGTCGCGGGCACCATTCCGGTTCCCAGCACCACCATGTCGGCATTGACCTTGATCTTTTCGCCCAGAAGGGTGTTGTCGGCTTCAACCGTAAGGCCGCTGCCGCCCTGGGTCACCGCGACCACCTCGCCCTTGGTGAGGAAAATTCCGGGGTCCTGCTGAATGCTCTTGTAGAAATTTTCCGCCAGACCCGGGGTCCGCATGTGCTGATAGAAAACGAAGGCCTTGCCGTCCGCGAAATCCTCGCGGACGTATTTGGCCTGCTTGAGGGCCACCAGGCTGGTGACCGACCCAGCAAATTCAAAATCCTGGTCGTTGCCCTGCCCGGGGCTCTGGATGAAGACGACCGACTTGGCCTCCTTGCCGTCGGAAGGCCGGGTGATTTTACCCTTGGCGGCCAATTCTTCGAACTGGTGGTTGGTGACGACGTCCGGGAACTGGCCCAGCCCCAGGTGCGCAAATTCGCCGTTCTTGGCCTCGTAGGGGCGCCAACCGGCGGCGAGAATGACGGCACCGTAAAGCTCGCCATTGGGGTCGAGGGTCAGGATGTCCTTTTTGCCTTGGTTATACGTCATGTAGGCTTCATGCAGCTTTTCGGCGTCCAGTTCCTTGCCGTTTTCATCGACCTTGCGGTCATCGGGCAGGGGAAAGGGGACATCGAACTCGATCTTTTCCCCGGGCTTTTTGAGGGTGACCGTAAATTCACCGGGCTCTCCGGCGATACGGGCCACCACGGTGTTGGTCTTGACGGTGATTTTGGCGTTGGCCGCAACGGTTTTGACCAAGTCGCCGATGATCGGGGAAATCAGGCGATCGTAAGGATTGGCGATCGGCAGCTGTTTGCGCCAGTGGTTGGCGTGACCGCCGAGCTGAGCGCTTTTTTCAACGATGGTGACCTCGTAGCCGGCCTTGGCGGCGTCCAGGGCAGCGGATATCCCGGTGATCCCGCCGCCGATCACCAGGATCTTGCGGCTGAGGTTCTCGACCTTGTAAGGCTCGGGCAGCTTGACCTTCTCGACCCGCGCCATTCCCATTTTGATATAGTCTTCGGCCAGCATCTGGACGCGATCGAAGTTGTCATCGTCTTCTTTCTGCTCAGCCGTAAGGGCCGGGAACTCGGAACGCGGGTGGGACCACACGACCTGCTCGCGCAGATTGACGCGGTCGACGATGCAGCCGTCAAAACGGAAGACATCGAAATTCACCCGGCGGGAGCAGGCCGCGATCACCAGGGTGTTGGTGCCCTTTTCGGCGATGTCTTTTTTGAGCAGCGCAACCCCTTGCTGGCCGCACAGACAGGGGTGGGTTTGAACCGGCAGCCCCTCTTCTTCCGGGATGCCCTTCAAGGCCTCGATGTCCAGGGCTTCTCCAATGCCACAACCTTCGCAGATGTAAACACCATACTTCTTATCCATGAATAAACCTCCTACCGCTTCAGGGTTTGAATCGCCTTAAGGGCCATACCGGTTGCATTCTGGTTGCAGGAGACGACGTCGGCCGGCTTGTTGGCACACCCTGCTGCGAACATACCGCCCTTTTCAAAGTCGTTGATGATGAAACCATCGTCGGTATACTTCAGGTCAGCGGGAAGTTTTAGATTGGCCGCGGTCGGCTGCATGCCGGTTGCCAGGACCACCATGTCAACCGTCTGGTGGATTTTTTCGCCGGTTACGGCATTTTCGGCCACCACCGTCAGATTGCCGGTGTGCGGGTCTTCGCTGACCTCCGCAACCTTGCCCTTGATCAGGAAGACATTCGGGTCCTCCTTGATTTTCTGGTAAAACTTTTCATAGCGCTGGCCCGGCGCCCTGAGATCGATGTAGAAGATATAAACCTTTGCCTCTGGGTACTGTGCCCGGATATAGGTGGCATGCTTCAGGGAGGCCATGCAGCAGATGTAAGAGCAGTAGGGGAGATGGTTTTCGTCCCTGGAACCGGCACACTGCACGAAGGCGATGCTTTGCGGTGCTTTGTCGTCGGAGGGCCGTTGGATCTTGCCCTGGGTCGGCCCATTGAAGGCCGCCATGCGCTCGAGCATCATGTTGGTGACAATGTTCTGATAGCGGCCGAAGCCCAGGTTGTCGATCCGGCTGGCATCGTAGGGTTCCCAGCCGGTTGCCCAGACAATCGCCCCGACCTGCAGGTTGAGGGTTTTGGGCTGCATCTCGAGATCGACCGCGTCATACTTGCAGGCGTCCTTGCAGCGCTGGGCGTCTTCGGTACCGATGATTTGGGGGCAAATCACGAACCTGGAGGGAAAGGCCATTGCGTGGGGCAGGTAGGCGCCCTTGCTGCGGTCCATCCCAAAATTGAAATCGTTGGCGATCTCGGTCTCGCAGGCCTCGGCGCAGGCGCCGCAGGCCGTGCAGTTTTCATTGACGTAGCGAGGGGTCATGCGCACGGCGACATCGTAGCTGCCGGGCGCACCGCTGACCTTCTCGACTTCGGCAAGGGTCAGAATCTTGATCCTGGGGTTGTCTTTTATCCGCCTGAAATTGATTTCGAGCCCGCAGGTCGGGGGGCATAGCTTGGGAAAATATTGGTTCAGCTGCGCAACTCTGCCGCCCAGATACGGATTCTTTTCGACTAAAATCACCTCGTACCCCACTTCGGCAGCTTCAAGGGCCGTGGTCAACCCGCTAATCCCTCCTCCAACAACCATAATGCTTCCGTTTGCAGGGGCTGCGTTGTCTAGTGTCATGCTATCCCTCCGTGCATAGTGTGTTTCCGTTGATTAAGGGTCGCGGTAATAAATAATCCCACAAGATGGCGCCGGATTTTGGTCCGTCTACAAGGCACATTCGTCGGCGCATATCGAGATATGTGCCGGTGGGTGTAACGGCGGTGACGGGCAAAAAGACAAGCAAGATGTAGAATTATTTTTTGCCGAGTCCCTGAGGCGCTGACTGGCATGTGGGTGAACTTCGAATTTGCCATTGGAGGGCGGGATCGATCCAGACAGGTAATGGTACATAAAAAAGCATTCCCAGGCTTAAGAAACCTTTACTTTCCCTTGCGGGAAACCGTTTTCCCACGCCCTCTCCGAGACGTTTCGGCTTGATCGTTTTAATGAAAAACCTCCAGGTATCCAAAGATACCTGGAGGCAGCTGCTGCTATACCGTTACCGGCATATCATCAATCCGGGATGATCTTGATGTAGTCTTTCTTGAAGATATCCCATTTCTGCGTTTTCGGGTCGTACTTGGAGTTGACGAAACAGAACCAGTTCTTGTCGTCCTGCCCCGGGTGATCGGACTGATAGTAGAAGCCGGGGTAGCGGGTTTCTTTGCGGAACTGGATGTGACGCAGGTGGGATTCCACCGTCCAAATGCGGTGGTAGATTTCCCAGCAGCGCATCAGTTCATGCAGGTCACCGGCCGCCAGCTTCTCGCAGTCCTCGCGCATGGTCTGGAGCAGATCCATGACGATTTCCAGGTTCTTGCTGGTGGTCTGGTAATAGGTCGAGGTTCCGCCGCCGTACTCGTTGGTGGCCTTCATCAGCCGCAGGGCCATTCCCGAAGGTTTGACGTAGTTGGGGTTGATGTCGATGGCGGTGGTGTACTCGTAGTTGGCCAGCAAGGTGCGGACCGGCTTGTAGACGATATCGACCAGTTCTTCCTTGGTTTCCTTGATGGCCGGCTTGAAGTCGGCGTGATCCTTGGCGTAGCGGACCATCTGCTTGGCGGCCATACGGCCCTCGGCGTGGGAGCCGGAGGAGAACTTGTGGCCGGAGCAGCCGACGCCGTCGCCGGAGGTGAACAGACCGTTGACGGTGGTCATACGGTTGTAAACCTTGCCGTTGTCGGCCTTGATTTTATAGGCATCCGGGACCCAGTCATAGTCCGGGCCGGAAACCCAGAAGCCGCAGCAGCCGGAGTGGGAGCCCAGCAAGTACGGTTCGGTGGGCATAATTTCGGAGTTTTTCTTCTCCGGTTCGGTGTTGGTGGCGCACCACAGGTTGGCCTGACCACAGGTCATGTCAAGGAAGTCTTCCCAGGCTTCAGACTCCAGGTGCTTGAGTTCCTTCTTGTCCATGGTCTTGCCGAGTTCGGCCAGGGCGGTGACGGTGTCCATCATGATCGGCCCGCGGCCTTCCTTCATCTCGAAGAGCATCAGGTGGTTACGCAGACAGGTGGGGGTGATCGCGGCGGTGCCGTAAGGTGCGTAATTGGCCAGTTCGACCTTGGCGGCATCGCTGGCGGCGAAGTTTTCACCCAGACCGTTGAGGGCCTTGGCCTTGAACAACAGGAACCACGCGCCGACCGGGCCGTAGCCGTCCTTGAAACGGGCCGGGGTGAAACGGTTTTCCATCATGGAAAGTTCGGCGCCGACCTGCATGCACATGGTGTAGGTGGAGCCGGCATTCCACACCGGATACCAGGCGCGGCCCTTGCCCTCACCGACGCTGCGCGGCTGGTAGATATTGACCGCGCCGCCGCAGGCCACCATCATGGTCTTGCACTTGATGATGTAGACTTTGTTTTCACGCACGGAAAAGCCGACGGCACCGGCGATCTGGTTTTCACGCTTGGCGTCGAGCAGCAGCTTGACGATAAAGCAGCGCTCGAGAATGTTGTCGTCCCCGATCGCCAGCTTGGCGGCTTCGGCCACGATGCGCTTGTAAGACTCACCGTTGATCATGATCTGCCATTTACCGGTGCGGACCGGGGTGGCACCGGCTTTCAGGGTGCCCATCTTCTGGCCTTTTTTACCGTCGAGGGTCTTCCCGTCATCGGATTTCTTCCAGACCGGCAGACCCCACTCTTCGAACAGATGCACCGAATCATCCACATGGCAACCGAGATCGTAGATCAGGTCCTCGCGCACCAGGCCCATCAGGTCGTTGCGCACCATGCGCACGTAGTCCTCGGGGGCATTGCTGCCGATGTAGGTGTTGATCGCGGAAAGGCCCTGGGCGACGGCGCCGCTGCGCTCCATGGCGGCCTTGTCGCACAGCAGAACGCTCTGTCCCTCAAGCATCCATTTTTTGACTTCGAAAGCGGCACCGCAGGCAGCCATGCCACCGCCGACGATCAAGATGTCAACTTCGCGCTCCTCGACTTCCGGATCTTTCACGGCTTTGAGTTCACCAGTCGGTTTATTCGGAATTGCCATATTGCTTCCTCCTTAAAGAAATTGGGATTCGTAGTAGGTCATTCTGACTTCATCGTTTCCGCAAACCCTGGCGCAAATCTGATTAAAGGGTCTTCGGAGTCGGCATCTTGTAGCCGTCGGCCTCTTCGGTGGCCAGCAGGTCGCTTTCAAGATCTTTGCCCTTGAGGCTCGGATACGCATTGGCAGCACCCTCGGGGGTTGTCCGGATGGGGAACTTGAAGCGTTTGATAAGGCCGTTTCTGAATTTACAGGTCCACATGACGTCCTCGGTCCCCAGCATCGGCATAACGCTGCTTCCCAGCGGCACAAAGTCGGAGTATCCCCGGACCTCGATCGCCTGGGTCGGGCAGATCTTGACGCAAGAAAAACATTCCCAGCACTGATCCGGCTCCTGGTTGTAGGCCTTCATGGCATTGGGATCGAGGACCATCAGGTCGTTCGGGCAAATGTACATACATGCAGTCTTGTCGCCGCCCTTGCAGCCGTCACACTTTTCATCAATTACATAAGTTGGCATCGAATATACCTCCTGATTTTCGTGGTAAGAAGTTTTGTTCTACTCACCTGCGCATAACACCCGTAAAAATTAAGCTTTTCACACCTCCCTTCGTCGTTGTGGCCGAAAAAATTACTGGCCAACTGCAGATTTTATCCCAAAGGTGATGACCCTACCCGGTAAATTTTTTATCTGTTTACCACCAAATCCCAGGGCTGACAATCGGAATTTTAAACCCCGCAAGCCGAATGCGGTGGTCAAAATCGCAAAAAATGGCTTACCCAAATTTTATTAGCCTGAGCGAAATTCCGAACCCCTCCCGGGTCGTGCCTAAGCACGCCTGCCCCGCTTGGCATTGTCCACCAGCTGCAGCAGTTTGTCCTCACGGTCTTTGACGGCGACCCTTTTGGTCGTGCGGGAGGCGCCGGCATCGCCCTCGGCGGTCGGGCCCGCCAGGAGGCTTCCCGGGCGATAGCCCAGCCGATTGAGGATATTGCCGATGGTATTTTCACTGGGCAGCTGGTCGTCGCGGTAGCCGAAATGCTTGACCAGCAGCCGCCGCACAGCCCGGGCGGTGACCTTACCATGGGGGAAATCTGATTTGAATTCGGGAACCAGTTGGCCGTCTTTATCGAAAATGGACTGAATATCCGCGATCAGCTGGGGGATCTTCTCTTCGGTTTTCTTTTTTCCCCGAGCCGAATAATTGTCCAGACACTCGATCCCGGTGGCCAACTCCCGGATTCCCTTGTGAACCGTCGCACGCCCCCAGCCGAACTCGCGTTCGGCCTTGCGGGCACTCCCGCCGAAAAGCTCATTGGCGATTTCCGCAATGAACTCCCGACGCTGGGAACCGCTGAGTTTCTTGGCCGTTTTTTTGATAATGGCTTTGACTTCTTCCGATATTTCGCTCAATTCAGGCGATCCTGTCGTGGATTTTCAGGGGGCCTTGGCCACCCCCCTTTCGGTCGGTCCTGAATCGCTCGTTTGGAGCAGGGAAATACAAACAGGCATGGGTAGATTATTTTCAGGGTGGTCTAGTAGCACCCACTGATCCCAATGTCAATAAGTTTCAAGGCCTCTTCGCCAAATAACTTCAATTGTTCCAGCCTCCTAATCCAATATCCCCATATCTGGATGACGTTTTTCCGGCACATACCACATCTAGCCTCCCGCCTCCCCGGCGCCTCCAAATAAATTTATTGACAAGCGGTCTGAACATGCTACCACCAGCAAAAATTACGGCGCGTCCCGCCCGACAGTCCGAAACCCTAAAATAACTGGAAACGCGATGGCAATCGACCCCTGCGATATGATACCGCTTTGCCTGGAGGCCCCCTTCACCTTTGCCTGCAACCCGGGGGTGCCGTGCTTCAACGAATGCTGCCGGGATCTCAACCAGTTCCTGACGCCCTACGACGTGCTGCGCCTCAAACGGCACCTGGGCCTGACGTCCGGCGAATTTCTGGCAAGATTCACCTCTCAGCACACCGGACCGGGGTCCGGCTTGCCGGTGGTAACCCTGAAGCCCAGCGGCGGGTCGCAGCTGAGATGTCCATTTGTCACCCCGCAAGGCTGCAGCGTCTATCCTGACCGCCCGACGGCCTGCCGGACCTACCCCCTGGTGCGCCTGGTCTCGCGCGACAGGGGAAGCGGCCAAACGACGGAACGCTTCTTCCTGCTGAAAGAGCCCCACTGTCAGGGCCACCTGCAAGCCCGGGGACAAACCGTCCGGGAATGGCTGCGCGATCAGGATTTGGCCGCCTACAACCGGATGAACGACCCGCTGATGACGGTCATCAGCCTCAAAAACCGCCTGGCGCCCGGACCGCTGCCGGTGGCCCTGCAGCGGCTTTTTTATCAGGCCTGCTACGATTTGGATGCCTTTAGAGCGCTGGTCCGGGAAAAGCGCCTGAACCGATCGGCGGCCGTCGACACGCCACCCCTTGAAAACCTTGAAAGCGACGACGACGCCCTCCTGGCGTTTGCCCTGGACTACTGGCAAAAGGCGCTTGCCGACCATGCGGCAAGTCATTCGTAAGCCCCAGCGCCGCTTCGGGCGCCAGCCGACCGGGGTGGCTGCAGCAATGAAAGGAGGCCCGTCATGGCAATCCCCGACAAGGTCGCCCTGGTGCTGGGCGGCATCAAGGGCATCGGCCGCGCCGTCGCGCTGGCCCTGGCCGAGGCCGGCGCCAGGGTCGTGACGACCTACTACGACTGGGAAGAGAGCCTGCCGGAGATGCAGGCGGCGTTCGCTCCATACGGCCAACGGCAGATGATCCGGCGCACCGACCTGCTGGATGCCGGCCAGATCGAGGGCCTGGTCGGCCAAACGGTCGAGCGTTTCGGCCGCCTGGACATTCTCGTCAACAATATCGAACGCGGTGGCTGGCCGGTGGTCCACGGCGCCTATGTCCCTGAGCAGTGGGACCTGGAAATGGCCACCACCCTGAGGGCCAAGTGGTGGGTTTTCAACGCCGCCCTGCCCCACCTGAAGGCCTCCGGCGACGGTGCGGTCATCAATTTTTCCTCCATCGCCGGGGTGGTCGGGCGATCCGGGCCGGCCAGCCTGATTTTCAACGACGGCTATGCCGCCGCCAACCGCGGGGTTTCGCTTTTGACCGAGACCTGGGCCCGTACGGCGGCGCCGGCGGTGCGGGTAAACGAGATCATGCTGGGCATCTTCGAAACCCGCCACGCCGAGCACACGCGGGGCTGGGGGTTGCTGACGGCCGAAGAACAGCAGGCCGTGCGGGACCACACCCTGCTCGGCCGGACCGGGACAATCAGCGATGTGGTCAAGGCGGTCCGGTTTCTGATCGAAGACGCCCCCTACATGACCGGAGCCGTCCTGCGGCTGGACGGCGGGTATGTGCTGGGCGGGGAAGCGGTGGCCCCGATGCCCACAGGCGTGCTGTGACCATCGCCCCCCGGCGGGCGCCGGCGCGCCGCCCGAGGGGCCGCGAGCCGGCTAGCGCGGGCGCAAGGAATCGCTCCTGATGCCCCAGACGAAAAACCCGACCCACTCCAGGCTGAATTTCAGCAGGGCCGTGTCGTCCTTTCTGATTTTTTTCTGAATGACCGGTTTGACGGCATAGCGCATGAGAAAGCTGCTCTGAAAAATAAACTCCCGGAAACGGTCCAGGTTATAGAGCGCCATGAAAGCCATTTTGGCGCGCGGCCCCGCGGGGCCCTCGGCCCCCCAGGGATCTTGCTGAAAAAGGCGCTTCAACTCGGCCCAGCGGGCGGTCATGCGATGATACACCGCCGCCTCCTGGTCCAGTTCCCAGGTTTTCGGCGTCCAGGTCTTTTCCTCATGCTGACCCATGCAAAAATCCGGCGGCCGGAAAAAGGTCACCATCCGCGCTTCATTTTTGGCCGCGTCGAACAGCACCCCCTGCTCCAGGGGAAATGTCCGGCAGGCATCGGGTCGGTCCGGGTAGACCGAACAGCCTGGCGGGGTCAGAAAGGGGCAGGTTTTCTCGGCGTCAGCAGACATGTGCAGCAGAACTTCCGGGAAAAAACTGGCATCCCGCAGGACCACGTCCACATAGTGCTCCAGGAAGCGGTCGGAGGATACCCCCAGCCGTTTTTTGAGGCGCAGGACGTCGTAGGGGTAGAGGAAAAGGTTCAGGTTGCGGCAGCAGCGGTTGAAGCAGGCAACGGCGGGGTGGCAGCGGAAAGCGAAGGTGTCGTTTTCTTCCAGGCGGGTGCCGGGCAACTGGTCGAGCGTTTGGGGGTCAACGTAGCGCATCGCGGCAACTCTTCGGGGGATCGGCAGCGCCCGCGGTTTCATCGGCGAGCATCTCGGCAATGGTCATTTTAAGACGCGCCCCAAAACCCAGCGCCCGCCGGATCTCCTGCTCGAGGCGCGCCATACGGGCGTATAGCGGGCTGCGGTCAAAAGGCACATAGGCCTGCCGAGCGTGCCGCTCGGAAAAGAGATGGCATCCAGGCCCGTAAGACACCGGTCGTTCGAGGGGCCTGAGTTCATGCGGGATGCCGTGCAGCCGGCAGATCATGGGCCGATAGGCGTATAGGCGGCAGCGGCCGTTCTGGTTCAGCGGACACATCACCCGCATCGGCAGGCCTTGGCGCTCCAGTGCCGCGGTTTCACACCACACGTCGACCGCCCGCTGGCGGACGGCTGCCTGGACCTCGGGCGCCAGGCGTGCCAGCCCCTCTCGAAGGTACAAATATTCCAGCAGGGTATGATGATCAAAACGGGTCCGGCAGCAACTCTCGTCGCAGCCCTGGCAGTCGAACCCGTAGCGCCGCGCGACGGCCTGGTAGGCCCGGTCCATGTGCGCATAGAGCGCCTGCAGGCGGTCGCGGAAAGGCGCCAGGGCCCCCTGCGGGAAGCGGTTGCGGTCATGCCAGGGAGCCATCGCGGTCTCCAGCGCCGTCAGACCAGGCGCGACGGAAAAAAGATTCTTTCGTACAGCTCGAGGGCGTTGCGGTCGGTCATGGTGGCGATCAAATCGCAGACAATCCGCTCCCGGGACTGCTCCCGGTGGTTGCAGCCGAGCATCTCCATATCCGCCAATTGCTCTTGCAGCATGTCCGGGTGGTCCAAAAAATAGGTGAACAATTCCGTTAAAATTTTTTTGGCCTTCACAAATTCGTTGTGGACCAATGGCGCACGGTAGACATTTTCAAACAAAAACTGGCGCAGGATCATCATCGCCTCGTGCACGGGGTCGCTCATGCGCAGGGCCCGAGGGTCGTCGCTGACGGTGCTGGCGAACACCAGGTCCCGGATCATGGTGGCGGCCCGCTGGCTGTGAGAGCTGCCCAGGGTCCGGGTGCAGACCGCCGGCACCTGCTCTGCGGCAATCACCCCGCTGCGAATCGCGTCGTCTAAGTCGTGGTTGAGATAAGCGATGATATCGGCAATCCGCACGATACGCCCCTCGATGGTGGCGGCCAACTCGCTGGGGTCCTCGGGGATGACCCGCCCGTAACCCTTGGAGTGCTTGAGAATACCGTCGCGAACCTCGTAGG
Source organism: Desulfobacterales bacterium (assembly GCA_046481705.1). Classification (GTDB taxonomy): domain Bacteria; phylum Desulfobacterota; class Desulfobacteria; order Desulfobacterales; family JAABRJ01; genus JAABRJ01. The sequence continues at coordinate 47,035 of JAWOJK010000038.1, forward strand.
TCAGGTTCAGGCCCTGCCCGTTGTTTTCAAGGACGTCCACCACCCTCAGACTCTGTTCGTAGTGGAGGAAGCGGCCCTGGAAAATTTCGCGCAGGGCGGTTTCGCCGCTGTGCCCGAAAGGGGTGTGGCCGAGGTCGTGACCCAGGGCGATGGCCTCGGCCAGATCCTCGTTGAGAAACATAGCCCGCGCAATGGTCCTGGCAATCTGAGCCACTTCGAGGGTGTGGGTCAGACGGGTCCGATACTGGTCGCCCAGGGGCGCGAGAAACACCTGGGTTTTGTGCTTCAGGCGCCGGAATGAGTTGGAATACACGATCCGGTCCCGATCGACCTGAAACACCGTTCGGATCGGGCAGGGGGCCTCCGGCCGACGGCGCCCTTTGGACGCCGCGCTGAGGCACCCATAGGGCGACATAAAATTCTTTTCGCGCTTTTCAAAATTTTCGCGTATGCTCGTCGCGCGTTCGCTCATCACCCCGCACCCGACTGCCGCAGCGCCCGGTGCGGCAATTAAAAAGTGTTGTAAGACGGCAAAACAATATTATTTTTTCAAAGCGACCCCCAATTGTAAAGAGCTATTTTGCGGGCAGCGGCTCGCAGACCGCCGGAGACCATCAGCCCCATGAGCGGCCACCACCTGATCCTTGGAGAATGCAGCGATTTTTTGACCGGGGAAAGCCTGCAGGATACCCTCGACGAACGCTACCGGCAGCAACTGGCGCGGCTGCTGGTGGAGGGCAAAGGGTTTACCAAAAGTGAAATCTCCCCCCGGGTCCCCCTGCGGGTAACGGCCGGCGAGAAGTGCGCCCAACTCCAAATCGATTTGGCGGTGTCCCTTGAAAATGCGATCGGGATGATAATCAGATTCGGGCCCGGCTCCCTGACCACCCGGCACCGCCCGGCCCTGGCAATCTCCCGGCTGCTGAGCCCCCATCAGATTCCGGTGGTGGTTGTGACCAACGGACAGGACGCCGATATTCTCGACGGCTTTAGCGGCAAACGGATCGGCAGGGGTCTATCGGAGATTCCGACCCGCATGCAACTGGCGGAGCGGGTGGCGGCCCTGAAAGCGGTGCCCGTTTCGCCGCAGCGTGCCGCCATCGAGTCCCGGGTGCTGTATGCCTACGAGGTCGACGGCAGCTGCCCGTGCGACGAGAGCGTCTGCCGGCTGTAAGCGCCCCGAAAAAGCGCCAGCGGCCGCTCGCGCGGGTCCGCGATTCCTGGAGCCCCATTTTTTAACCCGGCAACGCTTGTTTTTCAGATAGGGACTGCAACACCGTGACAGACGACCGCTATTTCATGCAAAAAGCGCTCGAAGAGGCCCGGGCGGCCTTGGCGGCCGGCGAGTTTCCCGTAGGCTGCGTGCTGGTCGGCGGCAACACGATCCTGGCCAGCGGCCGCCGCCGGGGAACCGCCCAGGCGAGCCCCAATGAGATCGACCACGCCGAAATGGTGGCGCTTCATCGGCTGATCGCGCTCAAAACGGACCCCGGCCGGTCGAACCTGACCGCCTTCTGCACCATGGAGCCGTGCCTGATGTGCTACGCCGCGCTGCTGTTAAACGGCGCACAGCGCATCGTGTACGCCTACGAAGATGCCATGGGGGGCGGCACCGGGTGCGACCTCGGGACGCTCCCGGCGCTCTATCGTCAAAACGCGGTGAAGGTGGTCCCGGGGGTTCTGCGCCAAGAGAGCCTTGAGCTGTTCAAGGCCTTTTTTGGGAAGCCCGCAAACCACTATTGGCGCAGCAGCCTGCTTGCCGAGTACACCCTCAGCCAGCCATAAGCTTCCTTCCAAGACGCAAAATGCGGGGTTTTTAATTTTTTTCTTGCATTTGTTGAGGTTGTTTTATATTTGACTCTTGACTTACTTTTGTTTAGTTTTTGATAACTGCCCATTATCTTTTGAATTTCCTTCGATCTTGTAAAAAGGCGTCCAAAAGCCGGGCACTCTCGTCGACTTTCAAACTCAGGAGGTGGAAGCATAGCTGTATCACGACAAACAAGCGGACCCAGTAAAGCCAAAACCAACATCAATCGGAACATCAGAGCCCGGGAGGTTCGCCTGATCGATCCCGACGGCAACCAGATCGGCGTCGTTCCGACTGCCAGAGCCCTTGAGACGGCTGTAAGCTTTGGTCTTGACCTGGTGGAAATTTCGCCCAATGCCATCCCGCCCGTCTGCAAAATTATGGATTACGGCCGGTATAAATACGAGCTGACCAAAAAACTGCAGGAGGCCAAAAAGAAACAGAGCACCTTCCAAGTCAAGGAAATCAAGGTGCGACCCAAGACCGGCGACCACGATTTGCAGGTCAAACTGGGGCATATCCGAAAGTTTCTGGGCAAAAAGGACAAGGTCAAGGTGACGGTCATGTTTCGGGGACGCGAGATCACACTTTCACAGCGCGGCCGTGAGCTGCTGCAGCAGATCGCTGAAGAAACCAGTGAGATCGCCACCGTCGAGCAGCTTCCGAAGTTTGAAGGGCGCACCATGATCATGGTGTTGTCCCCCAAATAACCAGTAAAAAGTCGCAATTTTATTACAGCAGGTGGCGCGGGCTGGTGGTGTTTCTGCCCGCGCCACCGATGTTTGAGACCGGGAACAAACCGCTAGGAGCCGATACCATGCCAAAGATCAAGACAAATCGAGCCGCTGCCAAACGGTTCAAGAAAACCGGGACCGGAAAATTCACGTTTTCCAAGTCCCACGCCAATCACATTCTGACCAAAAAAAGCCCCAAGCGCAAACGCAGCCTGCGCAGGGTTCAGATTGTGGACAAAACCAACCGCAAGGAGCTCCGGCTTCTGATGCCCAACGGCTGATGCCGCACCCGGCAGCGTGACATCGCAGCACGGGCGCCGATTTACAGCAAACTCCCGGCCGGCAGGTGGACAAGCGTCCAGCGCCTGCGTTTTCCGGACGGGATTCAGGAGAGTGACATGCGAGTAAAAAGAGGATTCAAGGCAAACCGCCGCCGCAAAAAGGTCTTGAAGCTGGCCAAGGGGTTTCGTGGCGGCCACAGCAAATTGTTCCGTACAGCCGCCGATACGGTTGACCGGGCCCTGATGTACGCCTACCGGGACCGTCGGGTCCGCAAGCGCGAGTTCCGCCAGCTGTGGATCGCGCGCATCAACGCCGCGGCGCGCTTAAACGACCTGTCCTACAGCAAGTTCATGCATGGCCTGCAACTGGCCGCTATCGACCTTGACCGCAAGGTGCTGGCGGAGCTGGCGGTTTCAGACCCTGCCGGATTCGCCCGGCTTGCCCAGGTGGCCGCCCAAAAAATATGATCGTTCGTGGATGTGGACGCTGCACGAACCCCGAAGAGGCCGGCCGCGCTGCAGCAGCAAGGCCGGCGCCCTCCGACGACCGCCTGCAGCAAACATCAAGGCCGGAAGCGTGAACGCGACCATAGATCAGATCAAGACCGCAGCCCTGCGGGAGCTGGCGTCGGCAACCGACCTCGATGCGGTTGGCGAAATTTCGGTGCGCTATCTCGGGCGCAAGGGCCGGGTCACCCAGTACCTGCGCCATATTTCGCAGCTGCCCCTTGAGGAACGCCCGCTTGCGGGCAAAAGCGCCAACGAGCTTAAAAATTTTCTGTCCGCCGAGATCGACGCCGCGACCCGCGGGCTTCAGGCCGAGGCCCTGAAGCGGGTCGCGGAAATCGATGTTTCGCTCCCTGGCCGAGCCTGCTTCAGCGGCGCGCTGCACCCGATCACCCAGGCGACCCGCGAAATCTGTGCGATTTTCAACCGCCTCGGCTTTGAAACCGTCGAAGGCCCGCAGGTCGAAACGGATTATTACAATTTCGAGGCCCTCAACATCCCCAAAAATCACCCCGCCCGGGAGATGCAGGACACGTTCTACGTTTCGGAAAATGTCGTTCTGCGCACCCACACCTCACCGATTCAGGTGCGGATCATGGCCCAGCAGCCGCCGCCGGTTCGCATCATCGCCCCGGGAAAAGTCTACCGCTGCGACTCCGACCTGACCCACACCCCGATGTTCCACCAGGTTGAAGGCCTGATGGTGGACCGCAAGGTTTCCTTTGGCGACCTCAAGGGGATTCTGACCACTTTTGTCCAGCAGATTTTCGACCCCGAGACCAGTGTCAGATTCCGGCCCAGCTTTTTCCCGTTCACCGAGCCCAGTGCCGAAGTCGATATCCGCTGCGTGATCTGCCGGGGCAACGGCTGTCGCGTCTGCTCCCAGACGGGCTGGCTGGAGGTGCTGGGGTCCGGGATGGTGCACCCGGCGGTGTTTGAAAATGTGGGTTACGACACCAGCGCCTACACGGGGTTTGCCTTCGGCATGGGGGTCGAGCGGATTGCGATGCTGAAGTATCAGATCGATGACATTCGCCGTTTCTTTGAAAACGATTCGCGGTTTCTGCGGCAGTTCTAATCGCCCCTGCGCCAAGATTCCAACTGGATTGATGCAATGAAGGTTAGTTTAAGCTGGCTCAAAGCCTATGTCGCCGTTGAAATGCCGGTTGACGAACTGGCCGAAGCGCTCACCATGGCCGGTCTCGAAGTTGAGGCGGTCACCGATCGCTGCAGCCGCCTGGAGACCGTTGTGGTGGGACGTGTTGCCGAAGTGGCGCCCCACCCGCGCGCGGATCACCTCAAGTGCTGTCGGGTGGACATCGGCGGCCGAAACCTTTCCGTGGTCTGCGGCGCCCCCAACGTGGCCCAGGGCCAGCTCGCACCGCTGGCCCTGCCGGGCACTGAACTGCCCGGTGGTGGACGGCTTCAGGAAGGACTCATTCGCGGAGAGCTTTCCGAAGGCATGCTCTGCAGCCAGGCCGAGCTGGAACTCGGACCGGATGCCGGCGGCATCATGGTCCTTGCGGCCGGCACGGCCCAACCGGGCACGCCCCTGAACCGGGCCCTCAACCTCTCCGACCCTGTTCTGGAAATCGGCCTGACCCCCAACCGACCGGACTGCCTGAGCATTCTGGGGGTGGCCCGTGAAGTCGCGGCCATCCAGAAGACCCCCTTGCGCCTGCCGGATCCGCCTCCTGCGGCGCCGGGCAACGCCACCGCGCAGCAGGCCGCCGTCACCATCGAGGCTCCCGAGCACTGTTCGCGCTATGCGGCCCGCCTTCTGCACGGCATCACCGTCGGTCCTTCGCCCCACTGGCTGCAGGACCGTTTGCGCTCGATTGGGCTGAAACCGATCAACAACGTGGTCGACATCACCAACTTCGTCATGATGGAAACCGGTCAGCCGCTCCACGCTTTCGATTTTGACCGTCTTGCCGAACACCGCATCGTCGTCCGAACGGCCGCTGCGGGCGAGCGCTTCACCACCCTGGATGGCAAAGAGCGTGAGCTGACCCCCGACATGCTGATGATCTGCGACGGGCAAAAACCGGTCGCCATCGCCGGTGTGATGGGGGGGCTCAACTCAGAAATTGAGGCCGATTCCCGCTCGGTTTTGATCGAAAGCGCCCACTTCGACCCGGTCAGCATCCGCAAAACCGCCAAAGCCCTGGGGCTGAACACCGATGCGGCCCACCGCTTCGAAAGAGGGGTGGACCCGGAGGGCACCCTTGTCGCCCTGAACCGCGCAGCCCATCTCATGCAGCAGCTGGCCGGCGGCATGCCGGCGAGCGACGCGATTGATGTCCACCCCCGCAAGATCGCCGCCCCCCGGATTCTCCTGAGCGTCGCGGCCACCAATCGGCTCCTGGGCCTGGCGCTGAACGCCGAGGAGATTGCGACGTTCCTGACCGCCATCGCCTTCGAGGTCAGCCCCAGGGATACCGAAAGTCTCGAGGTCACACCGCCGTCTTTCCGGGTCGATGTCACCCGACCGGAGGATTTGATGGAAGAAGTGGCCCGATTGTCCGGGTACAACCGGATTCCCACGACGTTTCCGTTGATTCCGGCCAAAGGCCGCACGGTTTCCCGCTATATCGAGACGCGTGAACGCGTGCGCGACACGCTGGTGGGGGCCGGGTTTTGCGAAGCCATCACTTACAGCTTCATTCACGCGGCTTCCTGCGAGCGCCTGAACCTTGCGGCCGATGACCCGCGACGCTGCCAGGTCCAGATTCTGAACCCGATCACCGAAGACCAGACCACCATGCGCTCCTCGCTGCTGCCGGGTTTGCTCGAGACCCTGCAGCGCAATGCCGCCCAGCAGGTCAAAACCCTGCGGCTTTTCGAGGTGGGCAAAACTTTCGTCAAGGAAACGGCCAGCGCCGAATTGCCGGTTGAAACGGAGATGCTGGCCGCCCTGTGGACCGGCCTGCGCGGCGAAGAGGGCTGGTTTGCCAAACCGGCAGGGTGTGATTTCTACGATATCAAAGGGATCGCCGAGAGACTGCTTCAGGCGCTGGGGGTCGAAGCGGTTAAATTTTCCCGGTTGGCACCCGAAGACTGCCGCTACGCCCGACCCGGCGCAACGGCCCACATATTTAGCGGCCCCCAGGTGATCGGCACCATCGGGGAAGTCCATCCGCAGGTACTCCTGAACTATAGCCTGAAGCAACCCGCGTTTTTTTTCGAAATCGACATGGACCGCCTGTTCCCCTTCATTCCCAAGGTGCGACTGGCGTCGCCGCTGCCCAAGTTCCCGTTTGTGGAGCGCGACCTGACGGTGATCCTCGACACCGCGATCGAAGCCGGCGAGATCCTTTCCGCGCTGAGCGGTCCCGACGAAAAACTGGTGGAAAGCCTCCGACTGCTCGCCGTGTACACGGGCCCCCCGATACCGGAGGACAAAAAAAGCGTCTCGATACGCATCACGTATCGGTCCGACAGCGAAACACTGGAGGACGCGGCCGTCACCCGCGTTCACCAGCAGCTGTCCGATAGGGTCCTGGCACGTTTCGGGGCCACCCTGCCGGTTTAAACGGCAACCTGTAAAGCTTTGAGGGGCGACCCGGTATGGCCACTCCCCGCCTGCCACCTGAAATACCGGATAAGTTTTACTTCAAAATCGGTGAGGTGGGCGCCCTCACCGGGCTGCCGACCTACGTTCTGCGTTTCTGGGAAACCGAGTTCAAACAGATCCGGCCGAAGAGAGCCTCTTCCGGCCAGCGGCTCTACCGCAAAAAGGATGTGGCGCTGATCCTGGAAATCAAGCACCTCCTGTATGATCGAAAATTCACGATCCAGGGCGCCAAGCAATCCCTGGGCGGCCGCCAGGTCCCGCCGCCGCCACCAACCTTGGCCGAAATTCGCGAGGAGCTGAAGGCCATTCGCAGGCTTCTGGAAAAACCCCTGTAGCCGCTGCCGCAGCAGGCGCAGCCCTGTCGAAAGGCCCTGGATGGATTTGAGCCGCAGCCGTCAGCCCCCCCGAGGTGGAAAAGGCCGCGCCGATGGATCCACCTAAAATTCTGTTGACAATTTTTTTTTTTTGCCCTATCTTACCGTCCTTGGAAAGCGGGCATAGCTCAGTTGGTAGAGTACAAGCTTCCCAAGCTTGGTGTCGCGAGTTCGAATCTCGTTGCCCGCTCCAACCCTGTTTGCCGTTTCCGGAATTTCGAGATTTCGGGTGAGACTTTTGTGTGGCGTGATGCATTCAATGGTAGTTGCATGAATTCCTAACTTTCTCGATCCACTAGAAAAGGTTTACTTGCCACCAAGGGAAACGGGCTGAAGCCCGTTTTTTGTTTTTTATGGGAGCCATCCAAGTAACGTGACTGCCCGACCAAAGAAGCCCAGGGACAGCGGCCGGAAGTCCTCTGCGGAGGCGCTCGAAGACCGCCTTTCAAATCGCAGGGAGCAGGAAATCGCCCAACGGGTCAAGGATCTGGTGCGGCCCGCATGCGAAGCCGAAGGCCTTGAGTTAATCCATGTGGAGTACCGACGTGAACCGGTCGGCAGGGTTCTGCGGGTGTATCTGGACAAGCCTGGCGGCATCACCCTGGGCGACTGCTCCCAGGTCAGCCGACAGGTCAGCGACCTGCTGGATGTGGCCTTGGACGTCGCGGAACCCTACAGCCTGGAGGTGACCTCCCCGGGGCCGAACCGTCCGCTGGGGGAAAAAGAGGATTTTGACAGATTCGTGGGGCAGTGGGCCAAGGTAAGGGTTGCAAGGCCGATTGAGGGGCAAAAAAACTTCACCGGGGTCTTGAAAGGCACGGCGGGAGATGCGGTTCGGCTCGAAGCCGGGGAAAAGACCGTTGACATCCCGTTTGAGCTGATCACCAGGGCCCGGCTTGTGGAAAGCAGCGGGGAGAGCTGATGTTTATCGCAGACATAAAACGAGTTATCGAGCAGGTCAGCCGCGACAAGGGAATTGATCGTGAGGTTCTCGTCAAAGCCGTTGAGGAAGCGCTTCGGTCGGCCGCCAGAAAAAAATTCGGCGGCAAAATCGACATCGAAGTACAGTACAGCGATGAAACGGGGGAGGTAGAGGTTTTCAAGTTTCTCGAAGTCGTCGAGGACGTGTCCGATCCGGATCTTCAGATCAGCATGGAAGACGGTCAGACGTTGGACCCGGACTGTGAGGTGGGCGACAGCCTGGGCATCAAAATGGACACCTCCACCTTTGGCCGTATAGCGGCCCAGTCTGCAAAGCAGGTCATCATTCAGAAAATGAAAGACGCCGAACGGGACGCCGTCTACGCCAGCTTTATCGATCGCAAGGGGGAAATCATCAACGGCATCGTCCAGCGCATCGACCGCGGGGATATCATCGTCAACCTGGGCCAGACCGAGGCGGTTCTGCCCCATCGCGAACAGGTTCCCCGAGAGTCCTACCGGCGCGGCGACCGGGTCCGGGCCTACATTCTGGATGTCCTTCAGGACACCCGCGGCCCCCAGGTGGTCCTTTCCCGGACCCACGCCAATTTCTTAAACAATCTCTTCCGCACCGAGGTTCCCGAAATCAGCGAGGGCATTGTGGAGATCAAGGCGGCGGCGCGTGAACCGGGGAGCCGCTCCAAAATTGCCGTGGCATCCCACGACTCGGACATCGACCCGGTCGGCGCTTGCGTCGGCATGAAGGGCAGCCGCGTCCAGAGCGTCGTCCAGGAACTTCGGGGGGAAAAAATCGACATCATTCCCTGGCATATCGATTCGGCCAAATTTGTTTGTAATGCCTTGGCCCCGGCGGAGATTTCACGGGTGATCATCGATGAAGAAAACCGATCGATGGAGGTGATCGTCCCCGACGAGTTTCTTTCCGTGGCCATCGGCAAACGCGGCCAGAATGTGCGCCTGGCGTCCAAGCTGACCGGCTGGCACCTTGATGTCAGAAGCGAAGAGCTCTACAATCAGGACATGCAGGCCGGTTACGATTCGCTGCTTTCGCTGCCTGAGGTCAGCACCAGCCTGGCGGACGCACTTGTCGAAAAAGGGTTTTATTCGGCCGCTGAAATCAGTCATGCCGTCGTGGACGACCTGCTTGCGGTGCGGGGCATGTCCGAGGAGGAAGCGGCCCGGTTGATCCTGGTCTCCCGTGATGCCGTGCGGCAGGCGGCCGAAGCTGCGGCCCAGGCCAAAGCGCAGGCCGCCGCAGCGGCCTCGGAAGATGCCGAGCAAGCGGCGGCGGCCGCAACCAGCACGGAGACCGCATCTGATACGACTGATACGACTGATACGACTGATACGACTGAGGCCGAAACGCAAGCGGAACCCGCGACGAGGGCAGCCGAAGACAGCGCCGCACCGGCCGAGGGCGCTGAAAAACCGACAGACTAATCGTCCGTTCTGACCTTCAGGCCGGGGCCTGAAGCGCCATCAGGGTGGATACGACGGGCCGGGCAAACCGACGCCGGTTGAAGATTGCGGCGTCCCGGGGCCTTACATCAAAAGACGAGGGGGGATGGATGGCAAAGATCAGGATCTATGAGCTTGCCAGAGAACTCAACATGAAAAACAAAGCGCTGCTCGACAAATTGGCGGAATTGAAAATCTCCGTGCGCAGTCATATGAGTTCTCTGGAGGACGAGACCGTGGCCCAAATCAAGCGCTCACTCTTCGGCAAGAAGGCTGCCGCCGTCGAAGTGACCCGCGTTCGGCCGACCGTCATTCGCCGCCGCAAACGGGACGTTGAAACACCGGAAAAAGAGGCCGTTGCCGCGCCCGAAGCCCCGTCGGAGGACATCACCGCTGTCGCAGCCGAGGCCCCGGCGGTGGAACCGGTGAGCAGTCAACCGGAACTCGAGGAAGCCGAAACCATTGAACCCCCCGAGGTTTCCCCCCTGCCCGAGACCCCGGTCGTTGAAGCGCCGGTTCCGGAGGCCCTCACCCCCGCCGCGGAATCGCAGCCCGAAGAAGCCCCCGCCGCGCCTGCTGCCGCTGAACCTGAAGCCCCGACCACCGACACCCCGGCAGAGGCACCCCAGATCATTGAAGCCGAAGTCCCAGCCCCTCCCGAAAAGCCCGCCAAGGCCAAGGTCGAAAAGCCGGCCAAGGTGAAACGCAAGAAAGGGGACACCATCGCCAAGATTATCAGCCTGCCGACCCGGGAAGTGGTGCGGGCCCTCCAGGCGGAAAAGGAGGAGCGGGTCGAGGCCGAAGCCCCCGCGGCCAGAGTCGAGCGCAAGGTTGACACCCCGGCCCCCGTGAGCCCCGAAGAAACGGCAGCACGCGAGGTTCGCAAGAAAAAAGGTAAAAAACGGGAGGAAGAGCCGGCCCCGGAAAAGAAGTTGGCCAAGAAAAAGGACGCCTTCCGCCGCAAGGAAGTCGTCGAAGGCGCCGATCTATATGCCAGCGGCGGCCGCGGCCGCAAGGGCCGCAAGGGCGGCAAGATCAAGGTCGCCAAGGGCCAGAAAACGCAAATCACCACACCCAAGGCGATCAAGCGGCGGATCAAGGTCGACGACGCCATCGTGCTTTCCGAACTGGCCAAGCGCATGGGGATCAAGGCCAATGAGATCATCGGCAAGCTCATGGGGTTGGGGGTGATGGTGACCGTCAATCAAACCATCGATTACGAGACCGCCGTGCTGGTGGCATCGGAGTTTAATTTCGAAGTGGAGAAGGCCGCCTTTGAAGAGGAGACCATCCTGAAGGCCGCAACGGATGAACCGGATCAGCTGTTGCCCCGCCCGCCCGTGGTCACCATCATGGGCCACGTCGACCACGGCAAGACCTCGCTGCTGGACGTCATCCGCCAAACGCGCGTGACGGAAGGCGAAGCCGGCGGCATCACCCAGCATATCGGCGCCTACAACGTCTCGACCCCCAGGGGGCAGATCGTTTTTCTGGACACCCCCGGTCATGAGGCGTTTACCGCGATGCGCGCCCGCGGGGCGCAGGTAACCGACATCGTCATCCTGGTGGTCGCAGCCGACGACGGGGTCATGCCCCAGACCATCGAGGCCATCAACCACGCCAAGGCATCCGAGGTGCCGATCATCGTCGCGGTCAACAAGATGGACAAACCCAATGCCGATCCCGACCGCGTTCAGCGGCAGCTGGCCGAAGTCGGTCTGATGCCGGAGGACTGGGGCGGGGACACCATTTTTGTCAAGGTTTCCGCCAAACAGAACCAGGGAATTGACGGCCTGCTGGAAATGATCCTGCTCCAATCCGAAGTTCTGGAGCTCAAGGCCAACCCCAACAAGCTGGCCAGCGGGCACGTGGTGGAGTCCAAGCTGGATTCCGGCCGCGGACCGGTGGCCACGATCCTGATCCAGGACGGCACCCTGCGAGCCGGGGACCCCATCGTGTGCGGCATCTACTCCGGCAAGGTGCGGGCGATGCTCAACGACCTCGGGCTGCCGGTGGATGAGGCCGGCCCGTCGATTCCGGTGGAAATTTTAGGCCTCACCGGAGTTCCGGGCGCCGGCGACGAATTCGTGGCTCTGGCCGATGAAAAGAACGCCCGGCAGGTCAGCCAGCACCGTGCGCAGAAGCAACGCGCCAAGGAGCTGGCCAAAACCAGCCGGGTCAGCCTCGAAAGCCTCTTTGAAAGGATGAAAGAGGGCGAGGTCAAGGACCTCAACCTGATCATCAAGGCCGATGTGGACGGCTCCATCGAAGCCCTGCGGGATTCCCTGATCAAGCTGTCCAACGAAGAGGTTAAAATCAACGTGATCCACGCCGCCACCGGCACCATCACGGAATCCGATGTTTCCCTGGCCGCCGTTTCCGATGCGATCATCATCGGCTTCAACGTCCGCCCCAACACCAAGGTGGCGGAAATGGCAAACGAGGAGCATGTCGACGTTCGCTACCACAACATCATCTACAACGTGATCAAAGAGGTCAAGGACGCGATCGTCGGCATGATGGAGTCGACTTACGAGGAACGGATCCTGGGCCTGGCCGAAGTCCGTGAGGTCTTTCACGTACCCAAGGTCGGCGCCATCGCCGGCGCCTACGTGACCGAGGGCAAAATCGAGCGCGGGCAGCGGGTGCGCCTGCTGCGCGACGGCATCATCCAGTTCGAGGGCAAGATCGCGTCGCTGCGGCGCTTCAAGGATGATGTCAAAGAGGTCCTGCGCGGCTACGAGTGCGGTATCGGGATCGAGAACTACAACGATATCAAGGTCGGGGACGAAATTCAGTGCTTCTTCCTCGAAGAAATCAAACCGGCGCTGGCCTGAGGGCCCCGGAAAAAAATAATTCCGTAACCTTGCTTGTCTTTTGGCCCGTCACCTGCGTTACATTCGCCGACACATATCTCGATATGCGTCGGCGAATGCGCCTTGGTGACAAACCAAAATCCGGCGCAATTTTGTGGAATTATTTATTCCCGCGACCCTGATAACCGGCGAGGGAAAGCCCCCATGGTGGTCGGAATCGGCATCATTACCTTCAGGCTGCACGACTGTCACAGCCTGAAGGCCAAGCGCAGGATCGTTAAAACGATCATTTCCCAGATCCGCAACAATTTCAACGCATCGGTGGCGGAGGTCGGCGCCAACGATATCCACCAGCGGGCTGAAATCGGCTTTTCACTCACGGGCAACGACCGTCAGCTGATCAACTCAAAGGTCGATAAGATATTCAACCTGGCGGAGGACCTGGGGCTGGCCGAAGTCATCGATACGGAAATGGAGCTCATCAGCATATGAAGCCGTTTTCACGCGCACAGCGGGTCGGTGGGCAGATCCAACGCATCCTGTCCACGTTCATCCGCAAGGAGATCAAGGACCCCCGGCTGGCACCGGTGATCATCACCGGGATAAAAATGACCCGTGATCTGCGGATCGCCAGGATTTTCTACACCATTCAAAGTGCCATGCCCGCAGCCGGGCGCGAGGCGGCGGCCGAAGGCCTGGAAAGCGCCAAAGGCTACCTGAAACGGTCTCTGGCGGCCGAACTGGGCTTGCGCTACATGCCGGATCTCCAGTTTTTTTATGATGATTCCTTGGATTACGGCGCACATATCGACCAACTGCTTGAATCGATAAAATCGGATCATGGACCAGATCATTCGCCATCTGAAGAGTAGCCACCGGGTATTTTTAGCGTCCCACACCCAACCGGATGGTGACGCCATCGGTTCCTTGCTGGCCTTGGGGCTTTCGCTGGCCCACCTCAATATCCGCACCGCGCTCTTCAACGAAAGCCATATTCCGGCGGTTTACCGGTTCCTGCCCGGAGTGGCGGCCATAACCCGCCACTTCGACAGCCAGGCGGGCTTCGACACCGCGGTGATTCTGGACTGTGGCAGCCTGCAACGCATCGGTGCCGCGGCCACGCCGGTGGGCCGCATTCCAACGATCATCAACGTCGACCACCACGTGACCAACACCGGCTTTGGCCATTTTCAACTGATCGACACCAGCGCCTGCTCGACGGCCGAAATCGTCTTTCGCCTGATCAAGCAGCTCGCCACGCCCATCGACAAGGCCGTTGCGACGGCCATCTACACCGGCATCCTGACCGATACCGGCTCGTTTCGATTCGCCAATACCAACAGCGCCGCCTTTTCCATCTGTGATGAAATGGTGCGCCGGGGGGTCACCCCGTCCGAGGTGGCCCAGCACGTTTACGGCACCTACTCGATGGGGCGCATCAAGTTGTTGAACCTTGCGCTGGATTCCATTGAAATTTCACCCAACGGCAAGCTGTCCCTGATGACCCTGACCCGTCAAATGCTGCGCGAAACCAACACCCTGCCCGAGGATGCCGACGGGATCATCAACTACGCCAAGCGCATTCAGGATGTGCGGGTGGCCGTTTTGATTCAGGAAAACGGCAACGGCGAGTCGCCGTCAAACGCTCAAGGCCGATTTCACGTCAGCCTGCGCTCTGACGGCACGGTCGACGTGGCGGCAATCGCAGCGGCTTTCGGGGGTGGCGGACACTGCAACGCCGCAGGCTTCAATATCGAGGCCGACATGGGAGAGTTGAAATCCAGGATTTTCGACTTGGCCCAAAAGATATAGATTACCGTATGCGCGTGGAAAAAAGCGGCATTCTGGTCATCGACAAACCCGCGGGGATGAGCTCCGCGCAGGTGGTCGCGCAGATCAAGAAGGTGACCGGGGTGCGCAAGGCGGGCCACGCCGGTACCCTGGACCCCTTTGCCACCGGCGTTCTGGTATGCTGCCTGAACCAGGCCACGCGTCTGGCCCGTTTTCTGCTCGCTGGCCGCAAAACTTACGCGGCGACCCTTTTTTTGGGGGTTGCCACCGACACCCAGGACCCAACGGGGGCGGTAATCGCCCGGGCCGATGCGACTGCCGTTAGCCGTGAGGCGATCCTCGCCGTTTTTGAACGCTTCACCGGGGAACTCGCCCAGTCGCCGCCGGTTTACTCGGCCCTGAAACACGCGGGCACCCCGTTGTACAAGCTGGCCCGCAAAGGCCAACCGGTTCAAAAGCCGCCGCGCCCGGTAACGGTGTTCTCGATTGGCCTGACGGGCATGGACGGCCCGCGGGTGCATTTTGAAGTCGAATGCAGTGCCGGCACCTACATCCGCAGCCTGTGCGCCGATATGGGGCAGATGCTGGGCTGCGGCGGCCATCTCAGCGATTTGCGCCGTCTGCGCAGCAGCGGCTTCGCCATCGACGAGGCGATCAGCTTGAGGGAGCTCTGCGCACTGGCCGAGGCCGGAGCGGCCGCGGAGCAGGTGATCGCGATGGCACCCGCCCTGCGCGGAATTCCGGAGCAGACGGTCAGCGACGCACAGGTCGAAAAAATCCGCTTCGGACGCCCGCTGTCGGCCAGCGACGTTTCACCGCAAAAGGCCCCCATCGACGGGCTGCTCAAATTGCTGACCCCCGGCCACTGCCTGCTGGCGGTGGTGCGGTGGCGCACTTCAGCGCAGTGCTGGGTCTACCTTTGCGTGATGCCGCCGGACCCCTGCGACTCGGGTGTTTGTTGAGGTTTATCTATGGACAGGTGCCGTAATATAAGGTAAAGAGGAAACATTTAAAAAAAACCGGGTCAATCCGATTAATTCGACGATGACCGTTGCTTTCAACCAGAGGAGGCCAAAAGAAAGTGGTACTGACTTCAATCGACAAAAAAGGGCTTATCGATCAATTCAAACTGCACGAAAGCGATACCGGTTCCCCGGAAGTTCAGATTGGGCTTTTGACGCATCGCATTTCCTATCTTACCGAGCACCTCAAGGTGCACAAAAAAGACCACCATTCGCGCAGAGGGCTGCTGATGCTCGTCGGCCAGCGCCGCAGGCTGCTAAACTACGTCAAGAACAAAGATGTCAAGCGCTACCGGACGATCATCGACACTTTAGGGTTGCGGAGATAACCCCCCACATGCCCCTGCGATCCCGCTGGCGCCGTGTTGGCGCGCTCGCCGCCTCTGGGAACTCACTGCCCCCCTGTTCAGGTACCAGCGGGTGGGCCCAAAGCGGGCCGCTTTTGGGGGCCATAGCACGCGGCTCAGGCTTTATCAGGCAAGGCCCCGCGCGGGCCGCAATCTTCGGCCAGGAAGCGGCCCGCGCCACTCCTGGCGGAGAGCACCGGGGCCGGTGACGGGTGTCTCTCCAAACCAGCAGCCGCGCGGGGCACCATGCCGATGGGATAGCGGCAACGACGTTTAAATGCGTATAACTGCGAAAAGCTTCTAGACCCTGCTCGTCGGGGGCACGGCCCCCAGATTCGGCCTCTGCAACCTCACGTTTCCAGCGTCCAAACCGCCCAGAGCAAAAGGAACCTTTCGTTTTCCTTCCCGGGCCGAAAACGGGCGGTTGTCCCGGGGGCGCGTTGCATTTTCCTCAAGATCCAAACCCAACCATTCTGCGGTATTTGAAACGTTTCAGAGCAGCAGGCTGGACAACACTTTCTATTTAGGAGAGAGACATGACCGTTTTATTGAAAACCGATATCGGCGGCAAACCCTTCAGCATCCAGTCCGGCAAGGTGGCCAAGCAAGCCTCCGGCGCGGTGGTGGTGCAGTACGGCGAAACCATCGTGCTGGTTACCGTCGTCGCCGCCAACGAAGAACGGGCGGAAATGGATTTTCTGCCCCTTACGGTGGAGTACCAGGAAAAAATTTATGCTGCGGGACGCATCCCGGGGAATTATTTCCGGCGTGAAATCGGCCGCCCCAGCGAAAAGGAAACCTTGACCGCGCGCCTGATCGACCGCCCGATCCGTCCCCTTTTCCCTAAAAATTACCGGTTTGAAACCCAGGTGATCGCCACCGTGCTGTCCATGGACCAGGAAAACGACCCCGACGTCCTGGCGATGGTCGGCGCCTCGGCGGCGCTTCACATTTCCGACATCCCCTTCGCGGGACCGATTGCCTCCGTCCGCGTGGGGCGAATCGACGGCCAGTTCAAGGTCAACCCGACCATCACGGAGTGGGGGGCCTCGGATATCAACATCATTCTGGCCGGCTCCAAAACCGGTGTGGTGATGGTCGAGGGCGGCAGCGACACGGTCAGTGAAGCCGATGTGCTCGAAGCCATTTTCTTCGGCCACCGCGAAATGCAGCCGCTGATCGCAATGCAGGAAAAACTGCGGGAAAGTATCTCCAAGCCCAAACGGGTCATCGTCGAAGCGCCCCGGGACGCGGAGCTGGCCGCCAAGATTGAAGCTGAAATTCTGGCCGAGGTCAAGGAAGGGTTTCAGATTCCCGACAAGATCGAACGCCAGGACCGTTTTCGGGCACTGAAAGCCGAACTGTTCACGCGCCTGGGGGAGGCCTATGCCGATCGGCGCAAGGCGGTTGCGGAGATTTTCAGCGACCTCAAAAGACGGGTCAGCCGCGACTTGATTCTAAAGGAAGGCCGCCGCATCGACGGCCGCCGGTTCGATGAAATTCGCCCGATCAGCTGTGAGGTCGGGATCCTGCCGCGGCCTCACGGCAGCGCCTTGTTCACCCGCGGCGAAACCCAGGTCCTCGGGGTTTTGACGCTGGGCTCGGGCCCCGACGAACAGCGCGTGGAAACCCTGAGCGGCGAGGAGTTCCGTCCCTTTATGCTGCACTACAACTTCCCGCCCTTCTCAGTGGGGGAAGTCAAGCGCATCGGCGGTCCCAGCCGTCGCGACATCGGCCACGGCGGGCTTTCCACCCGCGCGCTCGAACAGGCCATCCCGGCCAAGGAAGATTTCGACTATACCATCCGCCTGGTTTCCGAGGTCCTGGAATCCAACGGGTCGTCCTCGATGGGAACCGTCTGTGCCGGCACCCTGGCCCTGATGGATGGGGGCGTTCCCATCAAGGCGCCGGTATCGGGCATCGCCATGGGGCTGGTCAAAGAAGGCGACCAGGTGGTGATCCTGTCCGACATCCTCGGCGATGAAGACCACACCGGGGATATGGACTTCAAGGTCACCGGCACCAGCGAAGGAATCACGGCCCTGCAAATGGACATCAAGATCCACGAGCTCCCACGCGAGATACTGACGAAGGCCCTGGAGCAGGCCCGCGTGGGCCGGCTTTTCATTCTCGATAAAATGATGGAGGCCCTGGATAAACCCCGCCAGGAGATCTCCAGTTTTGCCCCCAAGGTCTATATCGTCAAGATTCACCCGGACAAGATCCGGGAGCTGATCGGACCGGGCGGCAAGGTGATCCGCGCCATCCAGAGTGAAACCAACACCCGCCTGGAGGTGGATGATTCGGGGACCGTCAAAATCGCGGCCACCTCCCAGAAAGATGGGGACGCCGCCTTGAAAATGGTCAACGACATCGTCATGGATCCCGAAGTCGGCGCCGTTTACGATGGCACCGTGGTCAAAATCACCGATTTCGGCGCCTTCGTGCAGATCATGCCGGGAACCGACGGGTTGTGCCACATCTCGCAGCTGGCCGCCCACCGGGTGAAGAAAGTCAGTGACATCGTCAAGGAAGGCGACACCCTCAGGGTGAAGGTCCTGGAGGTCGGTCGGGATGGTAAAATCCGCCTGAGCCACAAGGCCGTGCTTGAAGGGCAACATGAAACCGACGCTTAAAAAGATCACCCTGCCCAATGGCGTTCGCATCTTAACCTTGAAAATGCCCCATGTGCGCTCCGTGTCCATGGGGGTCTGGGTAAATGTGGGCGCCCGTGACGAATCCCCTGCCGAAAACGGGCTTTCGCACTTTATCGAACACATGATTTTCAAGGGCACCGAAAAGCGCTCGGCATTTCAGATCGCGAAGGAATTCGATGCCATCGGCGGACAGACGAACGCCTTCACCAGCATGGAGACCACCTGTTACCATGCGCGGGTGGTCGATGCCCATCTGGAGACGATGGTCGACATTCTGTCCGATATCTTTCTGAACTCCACCTTCGACCCCCTGGAAGTCGAGCGCGAGCGGCCGGTGATCTGCCAGGAAATCGGGATGGTCGAAGACACCCCCGAGGAATACGTGCATGTGCTGGCCGGCTCCGACTTCTGGGGGGACAGCCCGCTGGGCCGCTCGATCCTGGGAAGTCGGGAAACCATCGGGGCGTTTGGCGCCGAGACCATCAAGGCCTATTTCCGCCGTTTTTATCACCCCGCTCAAATCGTCATCGCCGCGGCCGGCAACATCGACCACGACCATCTGGTCGAGCTCCTCGGCGCGCCGTTTGCGGCCATTCAGCCGCCGCCGGCGACCCTCCCGCCTCGCCAGCGCGCCGCGGGACGATCGGCCCTGTCGGTGCACGCCAAAGCGCTCGAGCAGATGCACCTGTGCCTCAGCACCCGGGGCGTTTCCCTCAAAGCCGAGCAACGCTTTGCCCTGTCGCTGCTCAACTCACTGATGGGCGGCAACATGAGCTCGCGGCTCTTTCAGGAAATCCGCGAGCGCAGAGGGCTGGCCTACTCGGTTTACTCCCACACCGCCTCCTATGTGGATACGGGCATGTTCGGGGTTTATGCCGCCGTCGAGCCGGACAAGGCCCTCGAAACCGTCCGGCTGATCGCCCAGAGCCTGCGGGCGGTGAAGGCCGCCCCGGTCAGCGCCGCAGAGCTCCGCGATGCCAAGGAGTACACCAAGGGCTGTCTCCTGTTGGCCGCCGAAAGCACCGACAATCAGATGGCCCGAATCGCCCAGAGCGAGCTGCTCTTTGAGCACTGCATTCCACTGGAGACCATCCTCGAACGCCTGGAAGCCGTGACCTGCGACGATCTCCTGGCGCTTGCCAACACGCTGTTTCAAAACGATCAGACGGCCCTGACGGTCCTCGGCCCCCCCCTGGAGGCCGCCCCGCAGGCCTTCGGGGACTGCCTTGCACTTTGATGCCCGCTCCCGGCTGCGGGAGAAAACAGGTGCTGCCCATGGAAACCGCCCCGACCCTCAGGTTCTGCCGGCTGCGGCCGGATGAAGACGCCGATGTCCCCCTGCCCCGCTACATGACCCCCCTGGCGGCCGGGATGGACATCTGTGCGGCCGTTTCCCAGGCGCTGACGATTGCGCCGGGGGCGATTCTGCTGGTCCCCACGGGCTTCGCCATGGCGCTGCCCGCAGGCTATGAAGCCCAGATCCGCCCGCGCAGCGGGCTTGCCGCGCATCACGGCATCGGGCTGATCAATTCGCCCGGAACCATTGATGCCGACTACCGCGGCGAGGTGCAAATCCCGCTCATCAACCTGGGCAAAACGCCCTTTACCGTGCGACGCGGCGACCGCATCGCCCAGATGGTCATCAACAGGGTCTGCCAGGTTCAGGTGCAGCTGGCAACCCGTCTGGACGACACCGCCCGCAGTTCGGGGGGGTTCGGCCATACGGGGGTCTGACGGCATGGCGCGCCCCGACAACCCGTCCCACCCGCCGCGACCTGAACCCGCGCCGGCGCCGCTGACGGTTTGTGTTCTGGCCAGCGGCAGCAGGGGCAACGCCATTTATGTGGCCGATGCCACGACCGCCGTCCTGATTGATGCCGGTCTTTCCGGGGTTGAAATCGAACGCCGCCTGCGGTCGCGGGGGCTTTCCCCCGACCGGCTGAATGCGGTTCTGGTCACCCACGAACACGACGACCACATCCGGGGGGTCGGCGTGCTGTCCCGTCGCTACCGACTGCCGGTGTACATCACGGCGCCCACGCTGAAAGTCGCAGGCGCCCAGCTGGGCCGCCTGCATGCGATCTGCGACTTTCAGTGCGGCCACGGCTTTCAGATCGACGCCCTGCACTTTCGTCCCTTTGCCCTCTGCCACGATGCCGAAGATCCGACCGGCTTCACCGTCAGCGCCAACGGCACCAGACTGGGCATCGCCACCGACCTGGGCATCGCCACCGCCCTGGTGCACGAAAACCTCAAGGACTGCGCCGCGCTGATCCTCGAGGCCAACCACGATCCACTGATGCTCGAAAACGGCCCCTACCCCTGGCCCCTCAAACAGCGCATCAAAAGCCGCAGCGGGCATCTGGCCAACAGCGAGGCCCGCCAACTACTCAGCGCCGTCCGGCACCCGCGTCTGCGCCACGTGATCCTGGCGCACCTGAGCGAGAAGAACAACTCTCCTGAAAAAGCGCTCGCTGAAGTCGGACTGGCCCTGCAACAGGCGTGCGGAATCGATCTGACGGTGGCCGCCCAGGAAAGCGCCGGCCACCTCATAGCCCTTCCCTGAGCGAAGACATCCCCAAAAACCGATTTTACCCGCCGCCAACGTTTAAAACCTCGCGCTCACGGGGGTTAACCCGCTGAGGGAGGCGTTTTTTCGACCGCAGGTCGTCTATCGGCGCAAAACCGGGGCTGGCGTTGCAGGCGGGCCGGGGAAGGCTGCCGGGTGTCACTTGAAGATAAACCCGCTGATCAGCAGCAGGATGACCCCGCTACCCACCAGCAGGGCGAACAGCGGCATGCTCACCAGGTAATCCAGCCCGCGGTCAACCCCCAAGATTGCCACCTGGTCGATCCAGCCCAACTGACCGCTGTCCAGGAGATCCCGAAGGCTGAGACTTTTCCAGACTTCTTCGGTTCCCATCAGGGTGGAAAGCGCCTGAAACCCCAATACGACCAAACCGCTGAGGGTCGTCAAAAGCCCCACTATCGTAAATTTTGACATGATGCTCCCTGCCGCCAAATTTGTGCTGTTATCGAAGCCGCGCACCGCTGGGCATAGCGGGCGCCTCACGCTTCAGTCTGCCCGCTTGCAGCCCCCGGATGATCGCGGCGCCGGACGGTCGGATGCAACCGCCTGGGGCAGATACCCTGTACAGATCGGTTTTTAGGCGAAAATCCTTTAACGAGTAAGGCATGGCGGGCAAAAGGCTGCGGGTTGAGGGCGGGCTGCGCAGCGCCACTGCGACGGGTCTGACGACCATCAAGGCTGCAATCGGCTCGGCCTCAGAGCAGCCGCTGGTGGAGGGCCTCGAATTCGCCGCTCAGTTTGTGGCGCGCATCAAAAAAAATCATGGGCTGTGCCGCCGCGTGCGACTCGCGAATCCGGACGGAGGCGGAGATGTAGGGATCCAGAACCGGCAGACCCTCCTGCCGCAACTCTTCTACGATTTGGCGGGGCTGGCGGGCGCGGGCCTGGAACTGGTTGATGACGATTCCAGCCACCTCCAGGCGGGGGTTGTGATCGGCCCGGATTTCGCGAACGTTTTCCAGGAGCGCGTAAAGCGCCTGGCGGGAGAAATGGTCGCAGTCGAAGGGAATCAGGCAGGCGTCGGCGGCGATCAACGCCGAACGGGTGAAGAAATTAAGCGCCGGCGGGGTGTCGATAAACACGGCGTCGTAATCGATCAGGGTGTCGAGTGCTTCCTTGAGCTTGAACATCTTGTAGCGCGATTCCAGCTTGCCCTCCAGTTCCGCCATCTCGGGGTGCGCCGGCATGATGCTCAGGCCGGCAAATGGCGTCGGGTGAACGCAGCTTTCGGGGCGCTGGGTCTTGAAAAAAGCGTACAGGGTCTCCTCGAAAAAGGTGGCCAGGGTCGTCTCCAGTTCGCGGGCCCCGGTTCCCAGCAGGTACTGGGTTGAATTTGCCTGGGGATCCAGATCCACCACCAGTGTTCGCCGCCCGCGGGCGGCGCTGACCGCGGCCAGATTGCAGGTGATGGTCGATTTACCCACCCCGCCTTTCTGGTTGAAGACTACCCATCGCTTCATGACGAACTCCCCGTCCAGCGGCTGTCAGGCCCCGGCGGCCGAAAACGCCCGCTTGACGATCTCCTGGGCCTCGGTCTGAATTCGCTGGAGATGCGACCGGCCGCTGAAACTCTCCGCATAAATTTTGTAGACATCCTCGGTGCCGGAGGGGCGGGCTGCAAACCACCCGTTGTCGGTCACCACCTTGAGGCCGCCGATGGGGGCATCGTTTCCCGGGGCGCGGGTCAGCTTGGCCCGAATCATCTCCCCGGCCAGCTCCGTGGCCTGGACGTCTTCGGGCGCGAGTGCGCTCAGCACCGCTTTCTGGGCCGCTGTGGCGGGCGCATCGATGCGGTCGTAGAGCGGGTCGCCGAAATCAGCCGCCAGCCGCCGGTAAAGCGCCGCCGGACTCCGCCCGCTGACGGCGGTGATCTCTGCGGCCAGCAGGTCCATGACGATGCCGTCCTTATCGGTGGTCCAGACGGTTCCGTCGCGGCGCAGAAAGGTTGCCCCGGCGCTTTCCTCCCCACCAAAGGCGCAGGTGCCGTCGATAAGACCGGGAACAAACCACTTGAAGCCGACCGGCACCTCCCACAGGGTTTTTCCCAGACGTGCGGCCACCCGGTCGATCATACTGCTGCTCACCAGGGTTTTGCCGACCCGGGCCTGGGGAAGCCACCGCGGGCGGTTCTGAAACAGGTGCCAGATGGCCGCGGACAGGAAGTGGTTGGGGTTCATCAGCCCCCCATCCGGGGTGACGATGCCGTGCCGGTCGCCGTCCGGGTCGTTGCCGAAGGCGATGTCAAAGTCGGTCTTGAGCCCGATGAGGCCCGCCATGGCATACGGTGAGGAGCAGTCCATCCGGATCTTGCCGTCCTTGTCGCGGGTCATGAAGCCGAAGGTCGGATCAATTTCCGGGTTGACCACCGTGATCTCGAGATTCAGGGCCGCGGCCATGGGCTCCCAGATGCCGACGGTGGCCCCGCCCATGGGATCGACCCCCATCCGGATTCCGGCCGAGCGGACGGCATCGACATCGATGATCTGCTCCAGGTCCCGGATATAGGGGGTGAAAAAATCATGGGGGCGGATCGCGGGAGTCTTGAGCGCCGCTTCATAACGCAGCCGTTTGACGCCCCGGTTGTTTTCCGTCAGAAGCTGGTTGGCCCGTTTCTCCACCCAGCGGGTCACCGCGGTATCGGCCGGCCCGCCGTGGGGGGGGTTGTACTTGAAGCCCCCGTCCTCGGGGGGGTTGTGCGACGGGGTGATCACGATACCGTCGGCGCGCGGGCCCTTCTGCATGCGGTTGAAGGCCAGAATGGCGTGGGACACCACCGGGGTGGGCGTATACCCGCCCTGATGATCGATGAAGACCGCCACGTCGTTGGCGCTCAGCACCTCCAGGGCGGTGATAAAGCACGGCTGCGACAGGGCGTGGGTATCCATCCCCAAATAAAGGGGGCCGGTTATACCGTTGGCCTGGCGATAGTCGCAAATCGCCTGGCTGGTGGCCAGGATGTGGTCCTCGTTGAGGCTGTTTTTCAACGCCGACCCGCGGTGCCCCGAGGTGCCGAAGCTCACCCGCTGGGCGGGGTCCGCGGGATCCGGGTGGCGGGTGTAATACGCGCTGACCAGCTGGGGAATATCGGCCCGAATCGATGCCGGTGCAGGCTTTCCGGCCTGGGGATGCAGCGCCATATCCAACCACCTTTCTAAACCGTCGAAAAAATTTGACTTCGTGGGGTTGCAGTTAAATAGTATCTCAACTATAGGAAAAAGGTGATCACCAGATGCCCGGAAACATCTTGCCCACACCAGAATGCAGGGTTTCATCAAAAATTGGCGGTGGTGAGTAAAAGGGCTGATTCATAGGATAGAAGCAAAGACCGCCACCCGTCAAGCCCTAAGTCGCGATCAGGCAGGACCCGTGATGCCAGAACCCAAGCGCTCTTCATTGCTATGCCCCAACTGCCGCAAGCTGATCAGTGCGGACGAGCCCCGCTGCCCCTACTGCGGCACCTCCCGGCCTGCCGCCATCTGGCGCAACAATCCCTGGACCCGTGGACTCGGCCGGGAGGACACGCTTGTCAACTGGGTCATTTTCCTCAACGTCGGCATGTTCATCCTTGCCTTGCTGCTCAACCCTGCCGGTACCCGGGTGTCGCTGAACCCCCTGACCGCTCTGGCCCCATCGGACCTCAGCCTCCTGCATCTGGGGGCCACCGGGACCATCCCGATCGACCGCCTGCACCGCTGGTGGTCCCTGCTGACGGCAAATTACCTGCACGGCGGCATTCTCCATATCGTCTTCAACATGATGGCCTTTCGGCAGCTGGCGCCCTTTGTGATCCGCGAGTATGGCCCCTACCGCATGATCAGCCTGTTCACCCTGAGCGGCGTGCTCGGCTTTCTGGTGTCCTACCTCGCGGGGGTGGCGCTGACCATCGGCGCCTCGGCGGCCGTCTGCGGCCTGATCGGCGCGGCCCTGTTCTATGGCAAAAACCGCGGCGGCACCTACGGTCAGGCGGTTTACAAACAGGTCAGCGGGTGGGTTGTGGGACTGTTTATCTTCGGTCTGCTGGTCCCTGGAATCAACAACTGGGGGCATGGCGGGGGTCTCGTCAGCGGCGCACTGCTGGGGTACCTGCTCGGCTATCGCGAACGGCGGGCGGAAACCCTCTTCCACAAATCCCTGGCGGGCATCTGTGCCGCCCTGACCGTTCTGACCCTTGGCTGGGCCGTGCTTGGCGCCGTTTTCTTGCGGTTTGCGGCCTGAACCCGGCCACAGGTTGCGACTCTCATGGACATCGAGCAAAAACTCGCGCTGTTGGACCAAATCGACGGCCTCTACGACGCGTATGCGGCCACCCTGGACCTGGCCTGCCACAAGGGCTGCGATAGCTGCTGCACCCGAAACGTGACCCTGACCACCCTGGAGGTTTACCGACTGCTGGCGCGACTTTCCCCCGAGCGCTGCGACCCCCTGCTGGCACGTGTAGCGGCCCACGCCGCAAGAAACCGCTTCCGACCGGCCGTCACCACCAACCAGCTGGCGGACCTCTGTCTCGCGGGCGAAGACCCACCGGAGGAAGACGTCGATCCCGGGTGGGGTCCCTGCCCGCTTCTGACGGCCTCGGTCTGCCCGGTCTACCCGCTGCGCCCCTTTGGCTGCCGCAGCTTTACTTCCGGGCGCAACTGCGCCCAAAGCGGCTGCGCCGAGGTGACCCCCCTGACGGTGACCGTCAACACTGTTTTCCTGCAGGCCATCGAGCACCTCGACCAGGCGGGCTGCAGCGGTAACTTTTCAGACCTGCTGCAGGTTTTGGCGCCGGCCGGCGCCCGTCAGGACTACCGCAACGGCAGCCTGGGCTGCAGGGCAAACGGCCTGATCCCCAACCGCCCCGCCAAAATCCTGATGGTCCCCCCCGCGCACCGCGCGCAGGCTGGCCCATGGGTTGCGCAACTCCAGTGTCTGCTGCGTCTGGGTGAAGGCCCCTGCAAAAAATAATTCCTGATCTCGGGTGTCTTTTTGCTCCCCCTGGCCGCTACCGGCGGCAGGCGCCTTTCAGGCAAACCTTTTGGGGGCAGCGGCCGATAAAGAGAAAAGTCACCTTTTTTGCGAGAAAACGGGTAAGTGGAGTTGCCCAATGAACGCGATCTGGAGGAAGCGCCTGGCCCTGTCCGGCATCCTGGTGAGCCTGGCGCTTTGGCCGGACCTGTCGCACCCGGCGTTTTACAAATATGTCGATAAAGACGGCCAGACCCGGTATGTGGACGATGCCGGCAAGATCCCGCCGGAGTATCGCCAAGACCTGACCACCTACAAGGAACGCGATGATCACCTTACGCCGGAAGAACGGGAGGCCCTGCGGCGCAGGGAGCGCCAGCGACAGATTCCGGCAGGGGCGTCACCGCGGGTCACCGGCACTCCCGCAGAAGCGCCCCCCAACCGCTCGGAGCACTTTACCGGCACCCGCAACCCGGATGCGGACACCTTCGAAACCCGGGTGATCATTCGGGGCAACCAGGTGCTGGTGCCGGTCACCCTGGACTACGAGGGCAACCAGGTCGAGGCGCTGCTGCTGCTGGATACCGGCGCGTCGCTGATCGCGCTGCATGAGGAGGTGGCCCAGGGGTTGAAAATACGGAACACCCAGCAGGCGACGGCGCAGGTGGTCGGCGGTAAAAGCATCCCCTTCAAACTGGCTACCCTGAGCTTTGTGCAGGTGGGCCCCGTGCGCGTAAACAACCTGCGGGCCGGGATCATCCGCCACAGCGGCGGACGCTCGCACTTCAAGGGGCTGCTGGGAATGAATTTCCTGCGCAACGTGGACTACAGCATCGATTTCAAACGGCAGGTCATCACCTGGCGGCTGTGAGGGCCCCGGCAAAAAAAAGGCCACGGCTTGCGTGTCTTTTTGCCGGCCTACAGCGTCATATCCTCCCCCGCCCGGCGCGTCATGGTCGGCGTGCCAAAACCCCCTGGGCGGAGTTCGTCTTCACAGGTCCAGCAGGCGGGCTGCGTTTTCACCACAGATGCTGTCGCGCGCGGCCCGGGAGAGCCCGGCAGCCGCCATTTCCGTGAAATAACGGGCGGGGCTGAGGAGCGGATAATCGCTGCCGAAAAGAATTTTTTCGCTGCCGATAATTTCACAGGCCACCCGATAGACATCCGGGTCGTAGAGATACGGTGAGGCGGCCGTGTCGAAGTAGACGTTTTGCAGCGACGCCTTGACCTCTTTTTTGAGCAGCTGATAAAAAAAGAGCCCGCCCCCCCAGTGGGCCAGCACGATTTTGTTTGCGGGAAAACGCCTGACCAAATCGTAAATCTGCCGCAGGGTGTTGGGGGTTTTGCCGGGATAGAGATGACCGACGGGTTCGTTGGTATGAATCAGGGCGATCATCCCTTTCGCCAAACACAGCGCCATCAGGGGCGCCAACTTGTCCAGGGCGGCGGCGTCGATGCCGGACTGGTAGAAGGCCAGTTCCCCGATGCCGGACAACCCGCCGTCCAGACAGCGATGGGTCTCCGCTTCGGCCTGCGGGCTGAAGGGATCCAGACAGCAGAGACCGACCAGCCGCTGGGGATAGCGCCCCACCGCATCCAGCACATAGTCATTGTTGAGCCGCGCAGTTTGGGCATCCCGCCATGGAAAACCGAAAACAATCGACCGGTCGACCCCCTGGGCATCCATGGCCGCAACCAGTTCCTGGGCCCCGACCAGTCGGGCTTTGGGGGAGGCGTAAAGCAGTTCGAAGGCCGGTTCGCCCCGAAAAAATTTTTCCCGGTCTTGGCGAACCGCGGCCGGGAAGATGTGCGTGTGGCAATCGATGATCATCGTGGCGGCCTCCTCTTGCAGGGCGTAAATAAAATCCGGCGGGCGGACACGGCAGTTGCCCGGTCCACTCCCAAGTATCAGAGGTGATCGATGTTTTTTTTGGTCGGCGGCATTTCACCCAAAACCGTCGTCTTGGACGCGTCTCCCCGCCGCTGTCCGGCCTGCGGTCTGTTCCAGGCCCGAGTGCAGCGGGTGGACCACTATCTCAACCTGTTTTTCATTCCGCTGTGGCGGGTAAAAAAAGGGATGCCGCTGCTGGTCTGCAACCGCTGCGGGACCCTGTCGCCCCCCGATGCAGCGGCCCAATCCGCCGCCGCTCCCGCCGTGCAGGAATGCGCGAACTGCGGCCAGCCGCTGGCGGCGAACTTCCGCTATTGCCCCCACTGCGGCGCACGGCGCTGAAAATCAAACCTGCCGAACGTGGTATTCGCTGATCCGGTTGCCGTCCTTTTTCTGGACCGTTACGATGAAGGCCCCGATGGGGATTTCTTCCTTTTCCTGGGGGATCTTGCCGATCTGATTGAGCACAAAGCCCGAGAAGGTATCATACTCCTTGGACTCCGGGATCTCCATGGGGATTTTTTCATTGACCTCCTCGACATCGGTTTTCCCCAGGACGATCCATTCCTCGTTTTTCAACCGGACGATGCGGGGCTCGACCTTGTCGGTTTCGTCGCTGATCTCCCCGACGATTTCCTCCAGGACATCTTCAAGGGTGATCAGACCGGCCACCCCGCCGTGCTCATCGACGACAATCGCTTGATGGCTTTTGCGGCGTTTGAACTGGCGCAGCAGGGAATCGAGTTTTTTGTTTTCCGGCACAAAATAGGGGGGCTGCATCAGCTTCCGAACATCCAGGGTCCCGCTGCAGGTCGTCTGCTGCATGAAGAGGTCCTTGATGTTGAGAATCCCCACCACGTGGTCGATATCCCCCTGAATGACGGGAATTCGGGAAAAGCCCGATTTGATGATTTCCTCCACCCGCAATTCCTCTTCGACATCGATGACGTACATATCCGCCCGTGGGGTCATGATTTCGTAGGCGTTGGTGTCGTCAAATTCAAAAATGTTGTGGATCAGCTCTTTTTCTTCCTCCTTGATCTCACCCTCCTCCTCGACCACCTCCACGAAGGTCATGAGCTCCTCCTCGGTGCCAGTGGGGGTCTTTTTGATTTTACCGGTCAATTTCGGTATAAAATCGAGGAACTTGATCAGAGGGAAAAAAAGGATGGACAGCCAGAAAATGGGGAAGATGACGATTTTGGAAATCAGGATGTTGTTGCGGGTGGCGATGGACTTGGGGAGTATCTCGCCGAACACCAGGATGAGAAACGTCATGACGCCGGTGACGATCCCCACGGCCTTGTCCGGAAACAGGTTCAAGGCAAACGCGGTGGCCAGCGAAGAACCGCCGATGTTTACCAGATTGTTTCCGATCAGGATGGTGGCCAGCAGCCGGTGGGGGTCTTCCTTCATGCGCATGATCAAGACGTTGGTTTGGCCCTCCATTTTACCGATGTGACGGGCTTTGACCTTGCTGATCGAAAAAAGAGCGGTTTCCGCTGAAGAAAAAAAACCCGATAAAAACAGCAACACAACCAGAATAAGAATCTGATCGATCATAATTGTTGTTTCCTGCCTTGGTGTCAATTAACCTAAAAGTATAGAGAAATTATGAGACTATGTCAAACAAGAAACGCCCCGAATTGCGGCCAGCGCCAGAGGGCCGCTCGTCATGGTGTTCTTTTTGGCGCGACAGGCACCGGTCACCGCTGGGTCCGGCGCAACCCAAGAATCAGTGGCAATTCAGCGACATGAAAGCCCCTTTGCATGAAGGTTGACCGCCACGTTGTGCTCTTCAACCCCGAGGTCCACTGGAACACCGGCAATATCGGTCGCACCTGCCTCGGCGTCGGTGCCACACTGCACTTGATCGAACCGTTGGGTTTTTCCCTGACAAGCAAGGCGGTCAGGAGGGCCGGGCTGGATTACTGGCAGCGGGTCGACCTCAAGGTCTGGGAAAACTGGGAGGCCTTTGGCGCCAGCCATAAACCGCTCCCCGTGGAAATGGCCCTGCTGAGCAAAAACGGATCCCGACCCTTCTGGGAAATGGCCCCAGCCAGACGTCAATTTCTGATTTTCGGTTCGGAAAGCACCGGCCTCCCGGCATCCATCCGCAGCCGCTACCCGCAAAGCACCTACCACATTCCGATTTCGCGCCAGATCCGCTGCCTGAACCTGTCCACGGCCGTCGGCATCGTTTTGTACGAAAGCCTGCGGGCAAGCGGCGTTGTACATGAATGGCGGCCGATCGATGACGGGGCCGACGGCTGACGGCCTGATAGGCATGCCCGGCGACACCCGGCCGGGGCAGTAAGCGGGGGTGCAGAGGGTGACGTTTTTCTGACTACGGGTTTTTCTTTTGCGAAAATTGATGGACCGGTAAAAAGTCAAAATTTGAGATGGCGGTGAAAAAAGGCCAAGTTCAAGGCGCGCAAATCTCGAGGAGTGAGGCGTACTTAAGGTACGCCGCAGCGACTTCGAGATGCAGCGCAACGCAGAAATTGGACTTTTTACGCCGCCATCAAAATTGGCTGTTTGCAGAACGTCTGGTGGGAGGATTTGAGCGCAGAGACGAGCAGGCTGATGTTTGACGGGATAGTGGCTTACAAAGGCTCGCCGTTCCGGCGGCCCCACCCGCAGCACGGTCGCCGGGAACCGACAGCGCCACTGAAAGCAGTTGTCGGGGGGAAGCACCAGCACCCGGTTGTGGAGTGTGTAAAATCAGTCTTGCCCGGGACGGTAACCGCCGGCTTGGTCTTCACCCAATCAAATATTGATGAACCGGTTAAAAGTCAAAATCCAGACAGTTTCGTAAAATGGCCAAGTTCAAGGCGCGCAAATCTCGAGGAGTGAGGCGTACTTATGTACGCCGCAGCGACTTCAAGATGCGGCGCAACGCAGAAATTGGCCATTTTACGGAACTGTCGAATATTAGCGGCCGGCGGGGACAGCGGCGTTTACTTGACCGTCAGGCTGGACATAAAGTCTTGGACCATCCGCTTTTTATCTGCATCGCTGATGGTCTTCGGCAGTTTTTCCAGAGCCAGGTCGATCGCGGCATCCACCAGTTCGCTGCGGAACTTCTGCCGGGCCCTGAGAATGTGGCCTTCGATCCTGCGCTGGGATTCTTGCATCAAGTTGCGGCCCTGCTGACGGGCCTCCTCGATGATGCGCTCTTTGCTGTTGACCCCCTGGCTGATGATGCGCTCCTTCACCAGGTCCAGCTGGGCGCCGCTTTCCTCCAGTTGACGGGTGGCCTCTTTGGCCTGCTCTGCGGCTTCCAGCCGCTGCTCCTCGATCCGTTTGATTTCGAGGGAGAGTTCATACTTGCGGCCATGCAAAAAGTCCTTTAAGGGCTGGCGGGAAAATTTGACGATGACAAAGGCCAGCAAGCCGAAATTGAACCAGAGCATTACCAGATCGTAAGTCTTGCGCCACCCACCGTTTCCCTCGGCTGCCAGCGCGGCACCCGCCGGCACAAGCAGGCAGAGGCAGACCAGAACCGCAAGCCGGGCCCATCGGTATCGTGCATAACGGCGCGTCATTGGGTTAACCTCCGGTCCAGCAGTTTCTCCATGATGCTCAGCGCAAGGCCTTCAGATTCCTGCTCAAGCCTCTCGCGGGCAACCGTCAACTGGTCGCTCACCGTCTGTCGCGTCCTGCTCCTGAGGCTTTCCATTTCCTGGCGAACGTCCCTCAGAATTTCCGAAGCGCTTCGAAGCCCCTCGTTTTCCATTTCTTTGGTCGCCTGGAGGGCTTGGTTGCGAACCAGCTTTTCACGATCGGCCAGTTGCTTCAGCAGGCGGGTCATCTCCTTTTGCGCCTCCAGGATATCCAGCTTCATCCGGTCGAGGTAATCCGCGCGCTCCGCCATGGTTCGCCGCAGGGGCTGAATCAGGATCCCGTTGATCAGAAAAAGGAAAATCAGGAAGGAGATCAGCTGCACCACCAGCGTTGCGTTGATGCTGATAAGGGCGATGTTGCTGACAATCTGGAAATCCATATCCCATCCACCCGATGTAGGGGAAACCCGTTATTGGGAAAAAGCTGCGCCCGGCACCGCCAGGCCGCCCGGCGGGCTGGCAGGCGATTTGCCGTTTGCGGGGGCCGCCATCAGACCACAAAGAGCAGCAGCAGGGCGATCACCAGGGAATAAATGCCGGTCGATTCGGCCACGGCCTGGCCGACCAGCATGGTTCGGGTCAGCAGACCCGCCTCCCGGGGGTTCTTGCCGATGGCCTCGCACGCTTTGGCCGCCGTCATCCCCTCGCCGACACCGGGTCCGATGGCGCCCAGCCCCATTGAAATCCCCGCTCCCAAAAAAGCCGCTGCTTTGACAAGGTCCGCACCTTCGATTGCCATGGTCTTCCTCCTCGTTTATCCGTCGGTCACGACGATTTTGAATGCGACTGCAACTGTTCCCAAGCACGCGACCGCGAAACGGCCGGCGTTCGATGGACCACTAAACCACAAATATCAGCACCAGGCTCACCACCAAGGCATAAATCGCGGTGGACTGCGAAACGGCCTGGCCCACCAGCATGATCCGCATCAGGTCCGGGGCACTGGGCAGGTTGCGCGCCACCCAGCGCACCGCACCTTCCGCGGCCATCCCGTTGCCCAGTCCCGGCCCGATACCACCGAAGCCGGTGCACAGGCCGGCCCCCAGCAGCGCCATGGCCGTTTGAATCTGGGTGGTCTCTGGCCACACCTTGAAGATCAGAATAAAACTCACCAGAAGGCCGAAAATAGCGGGGGTTTGGGCCACGGCCTGGCCCACCAGCATGATCGTGGTGACGTTGCCGGTGGCCTCCGGCTGGCGGGCCACGCCCTCGCAGCTGGCACCGGCCGCCATGCCGCCGCCGAACCCCGAACCGATCGCGGCCAACCCCGTGCTGAGTCCCGCACCGACCAGCGCGGCCCAGTTGGGATTGAGGGGCGCCGCGGAAAAATTCATGAACAGGAGGATAAACGCCACCACCAGCGAGAAGATCGCCGGGGTCTGACAGACGGCGGAGCCGATCAGCATGTTGGTGGTCAGCCGGCTGGCGATCGCCGGCTGGCGCGAAAGCCCGAGGCATGCCTGCCCGCCGGGGAATCCCGAGCCGATCCCCGAACCGATGGCCCCGAAGCCCATGCTGAGACCGGCCCCCAAAAACGCCGCGGCCTGAATCATACTGGCATTGCTCGGGTTCATGAAGAGCAGCAGAATGGCCACCACCAGGGCAAAAATGGAGGCGGATTCAGCCACGGCCTGACCCACCAGCATCGTTTTGAAGATATCCCCGGAAATCTTCGGGTTTCGGGACACGGCCAGATTCGCCAGGGAAGCGGTGTAGCCCTCGCCGATGGCCGCCCCGATCGCCCCGAACCCAATGGCAACTCCCCCGCCGACGAATGCGGCGACCTTTACCCAGGCCTGAGCATCGAATTCCATCATCTATTTCACCTGGATGGAAATGTAAACAAGCGTCAACATGGTAAAAACGAAGGCTTGAACCGCGCCCACGAAAATCCCGAAAAATGCCAAGAGAAACGGCGGCAGCACTATGCTGTAGCACAGGTAGGATACCACCAGAATGATGATCGACCCCCCCATGATGTTGCCGAAGAGGCGGAAGGAAATGGAGATGATCTTGGCCAGTTCGCCCATCACATTGAGTGGCATCATGAAAAAGACGGGCTGGAAATATTCCTTGGCATACGCCTTGAAACCTTTTGACCGGATGCCCGCATAGTGGGCGATGACAAACCCCATGATGCCCAGGCTGAGGGGGGTGTTGAGATCTTTGGTGGGCTCTTCCAGGTGCGGGAAGACCCCCAGCAAGTTGGAAAAAACGACGAACATGAACACGGAGCAGATCAGGGGCGCGTATTTTTCAACATAGGCCTTGCCCAGGGCGTCTTCGGT
>JAWOJK010000085.1:0-5706 GCA_046481705.1 Desulfobacterales bacterium
CCTCGACGGCGACCACGCCTACCGCATGATCGGCAACATGCTCAAACTCGTCCCCGCGGACGTGCGCCACGTGAGCGAGGCTGGCGGTGTCTATGCGAATCTCTTCGACGCACACCCACCCTTCCAGATCGACGGCAACTTTGGCGCCACCGCCGGGGTCGCCGAAATGCTGCTCCAGAGCCACGCCGGGACGATTCACCTGTTGCCCGCCCTGCCCTCAGCCTGGCCGAATGGGCGCGTCAGCGGGCTGCGCGCCCGCGGCGGCTGCGAAGTTGACATTGAGTGGCAAGAGGGTAGACTGGCGAAAGCGACGATCCGGGCGACCGTGGATGGTCCTGTGCGGGTGCGGGCGGCGGGGATCATCGCGGTGCAGAGCGGCAATGAGATAATGGGCCGCGGTGAGGAAGTCGCCTTTGACGCCGTAGCAAGCGAGGTATACGATGTTAGTCCGATCTAGCGATTGCCCGAACACCCGCCGGGTCTTCAGAAGACCCGGCGGGTGTTCGGGCAATCGCCCCACGCATCACGTTTCACGTTTCACCCATCACGAAAGGAAACACTCTCATGATCACAAAACCCTTTGGAAAACTCGGCTGGCCGGTCTCGGTGATTGGCCTGGGCACGTGGTTTTGAAATAAAAACATTGAATTATTTTTTATCAAATGTATTATTAAGTAATAAACCTTTTTGAAGTGGATACGGCCTGTTTCCGGCCCCATCCAATGCAACCGGTTTTCATAGGACAAGGAGGCGCCTATGATGAAGGAAAATGGCCAGCAGAAACCGCCAGACAGGAGTCTGCCCCTGGCATTCTCAGACGACCTCAGGGGACGACAGTCCGTCCGGGCTACCTTTAAACTGACCGAGGGCTGCATCAACGCGATTCACATCGTTGCCGCGCACATGGGGATCAAGCAGAAATCGCTGTTTGACCACCTGATGGAGGACATCCAGACATTGAGCATGATCGCCCGGCAGTTGCCAAATTTCCGGCAAAGCGCCGCCGGGCGCATTCAGAAAACTTTCGTACTCAGCCGCAGATCTTTGTATTCACTGGAAGAAATCGCCAGCAGTTTCAACGCCCCGCGCGATGTGCTGATCGAACTGTCGGTGCAGCGGCTGCTGCCGATTATCGCGGAGGTGCGCAAAAACCACGCAAAGCGCAAGAAGACCCTGCTGGATATCCAAGCGCATCTCACGGGTGGTGCCGCATTGCTGGCGCAGATCACCCAAGAGCTGGGGAAAGACGATGTGGTGCACCAGGAGATCGCAACGGTGATGGCGCACTATGCCCAGGCCGTTGAAAACATCAACGCGCTGGTCGAGCGGGGGCGGGCGATCGAGGATTTCGACGAGGAAATATTGAAAAAACAGATGTCGGCCCGCGGCGACCGGGAGCACCCGTAAGGGTCGCGGTAAAAAATAATTCCACAAGATGGCGCCGGATTTTGGTTCGTCACCAAGGCGCATTCGTCGACGCATATCGAGATATGTGTCGGCGAATGTAACGCCAGTGACGGGCAAAAAGACAGGCAAGATTGTGGAATTGTTTTTTTCCGAGGCCCCGCGGCATACCAGGCTCGGGGCCGATGTGGACTTTACGGCAGCCGCCGGCGTCCCGCCGACCGGCGGTGCCGGCACGGTTTTATTTTTGGAGCGCGATCACCAGGGGCACGACATGCAGCTCACGGCTGATTTCGCGGGTTTCCAGCAGACGCCACGCGCCGCAGTGCGCGCGGCCCCCCAGCATGCGGTCGATCTCGGCAACGACCCCGCTGATATCGACCACCGGGTGGCGGCTCAAAACCGCCGGCAGCCCGTAGGTGAGGTTGCAGGCCAGGCATTTCCCCCGGCGAGGCGTGAGCCGAACTTCGAATTCCAGCGCCTCGTGTCGATGTTCCTTGAACGCCAGGCGGATATCGTAGGCTCCTTCGGTGACATCCCCGAAAAGCGCTTCAAAAAAGCGGTTGGTTCTTTCCTCGGGGAAAAGGGCGGCCATTGCCGCCGGTGTGAAGAGATCGCTCAGGTTGTCGATTGCCATATTGCCTCCTGTGTCATCACGTGCCTATGGGCGGGGGCTGAAGCCGGACGGCGGCCCCGCGGTTTTTCTGCCACCGCGACAATCCCCCGGCGCGTCATCTGGGCCAAGGGTCCGGCGCTGGCCGCTTCAAAGGAAGCCCGGCGCCTCAGGTTTGCTCCTCGCCGGCCCGGCTGTCATGCGTGAGGAGGGGCTTGGCGTCCCCCCCTTCGCCCGCAGCAACTGCTTTTGCGTGCACCGCGAGGTTTTTGCCCGTGATGATGACCCCCATCCGCAACGCCATCTCCTGCCGGTACTGAAACTCCTGCTGCTGCCGGTCTTTTTCCAGCCGGTAGCGCGATATCAGCAGCATCCCCGCCAGCAGGGTGGCCCCGCCCAGCAGAACGGCAATCCCCCAGAAGCCGTATACGATGGCCCTTTCGCTGACGTTGGCCAAAAAGGCGAAAAGCCTGTCGATGTGCACGATCCCGACAATAACGACGCACAGGAGTACCAGGCTTAGAAGAAACGGCACTTGGCGGACGCCGCTGACGGCGGCTTGGAGCTTTTTATGCCAGGGCGTCGCTGCAGCAGGGGCCCGATCATCGGCGACCGCCGTCGTATAAGGCTTCTGGGGAGTGGCCGGGTCTGCGGACATGAAAAACAGATTGAAGGCGGTCACGAACACGCCGGTCAGGAAGGTGACGGCGATCGGCACGAGCAGTGCGGCCAGGAAAAAGTTTTTCCAGGAGAAGGCGATATTGATCGGTTCAAGCTGGCACAAGAAGAAAACGAGGAAAATGAAAATTTCGAGAAAGAGGATCAGATACAGGTAACGCATGACGAACTTCCGCATTTCAGCGGTCTTAAAGAGGGTGGCAACCCCCTGCATTTCGATGTCAGGTCGCTCTTCAGGCATGTCGTGTTTCCTGTCTGTCGGGGCCGATTGCGCGGGATTCGAGAACCGCGTCGGCTCTTTGTACCGGCGCCCCACGGCGGGGCGGTCACTCCTCGTCATGGCCTGCGAGGATGGATCGCTCCGGGGTATGGTAGGCTTTCGCCAGGTTTGCCCAGGCCGCCTTGTAGGAGTCGAGGGCGGCCTGAAGCCTGGGTATCCGCCTGTGCGCCAGGGTTTCGAGCCGGGCGCGATCGCTGTCGTTCAGGTTGCCATCTGACTCCGCTTCCAGGTAGTGGAGCACCGTCAGGGCGAACAGAATTCGCCGGGGGGTGTCGTTTTTCAGGGGCGTTTTGGGCATGGTTCTGCGGATGTGCTGAACTGCTTTGGGCGTCGGCGGAATCGCGGTCAGATAGTCCCCCAGCACATAGCTGAGCTTCTTGTGGGCCGCCTTCAAGCGCTTTAAATGGGTCGCGAGCTGAGGGTAGCCGCTTTCCACCATCGCCGCCACCTGCTGAATCTCCTCCGGCAGAGGCGTCGCCGCGTACTCCGAAGGGGTCATGAAAAACCGCTCCAGCTGGCCGTCGCTTGCATTGCGAAAGTCGCTTTGGTTCAGTTTTTTGATAATCTCCAGCATGTTTCGGCAATGCTGCATGACGATGCTGTGAAGTTTGGCCCCCAACATTTCCCGGAAAAGAGGGTAGGGTGCGAATCGGGCGGCTTGCAGGGGTTTTTCGAGCGTCTCGCAGGTCCGCCGCACATGCTGCTGCATCAACGTGTGAAAGTAGATCGGGCTGCTGATTCCCTTCTGAAAGCGCAGGCGCTTCAAATGGCCCAGGAGGAGGTAGATTCCCAGGATGAAGATGACGCAGACCCCGCCCACGAGGACCATGGCCCAGCGCGCGTGGTGGGCGGGGAGGTCGGCCCGGGCGACCAACGGGAATAACAGCACGAAGGCCACCAAACCTCCGAAAAGGGCACCCACGAGACTGTTGGCCGCGATGCCCGAGCGGTTTCTCAAAAGCGCATAGCACCGGCCACCGGCGCCTGCGTGGGGCGGATAAAGAACCGACAGGCGGGGCGTTAAAATGGTTGACAGGCCCATGGCTGAACAGCGGCCTAATTGGATGGCGGTAGGATCTTGAGGTTTCCCTTGCCCGTTTCTTCCCCCACATAGACAAGGCTCTCGGGTTGAGAGATGATTTTTCCCTTTCTGTCGATGACGGTGTTGTCGTCGAGGATCAGAAGCCCGAGCTTATCCATTACATCGTTTTTGTACTTGTATTCGTATTGCATCTGTTGACGGTTGAGGCGGTAGTTGACAAACAGCCACAGCAGCCACAGCAGGATGGCGATGCCCAGAAGCACCGCGGCGCCGATCAGGATATAGCTCAACGCCTTTTCGCCGGCGTTGATAATGAAAAGAAAAATGTCATCCATCTTGAAAAGGAGCATCGAACCGGTGACGATCAGAAAGAGGATCGGCAGAAACGGCACCTGACGCATATTGGTCAGATAGGCGCTGAGCCTCATGAAATGATTTTTCGTTTCATCCTCGGCCACCTGGCTGCCGCCGATCTCCTCGTCGGCCGGGTTGATCCCGAAAAAGAACTTGTTGAACGCCAGGATGAAGATGCCCAACAGAAAAGTGCATGCCACGGGGATGATAAAGGCTGAGTAAAAATAGAGCTTCCAGGGGAACGCCCCCTTTTCCGGCCCCATGTTGCCGACAAAGCTGACCAGGAAAATGAGGATTTCGATGGCGACGATAAAGTACAGATAGTTCAGGAAAAAACTTTTAAGCTGAACGGCGTCGAACAGCCGCGCAACCCCCACAAAGCGTTCGGTATTCTGATGTCGCTTGCCCATCTTGCTCACCTTTCAATACCCGAAGGGCCGGACCATCGAGGCCGCGGCCTTTTTTTCAATCACACCGCCCGCGCCTGCCCCTGCCGCAAATTGGCTGGGATTCCGGCGGTGGCCTCGCGCTCCCATCATCCCGTCCGGGATTTTTTCGACAGCGGGGGCCGCCAAGGCGGTCGCTTAAATTACAGACAGCTTCGCAAAAGGCCACTCTCTGCGCTGGGCTTCATTTCGCAATCGCTGCGGCGATCCTGAAGTACGCCTTACTCTGAGATTCGCGCACCGAAACCCAGCGCTTTTTTCGAAACCGTCTGATCGGCGACTTTTCACAGGTCCTTTAAAATTGATTATTATACCATCTGGACAACTTATGGCAAGCATCAGGCGCGAGGGAGGGTGGTAAAACGGAATAAAAGGGGAAACCCCGGTTGGGTCAAAGGGTGCAGCAGAAAACAATTCCATAAGATTACGCCGGTTTTGGGTTGGTCAGGCAGGCACGCCCCCCCAAGGGATGACCAAAGAAAAAGGGAGGAGCAAATTATCGCCCATCCCCTTGATCTTGTTATTTTTTTTGAGTGTGGATCAGCGCCCTCGCTTCGCTGGCCGCGGCCCGCTCGGCGGCGCCACCGGCGCCCAGTTCCGACAACTTATCCCTGGGCTTCCCCAATTTCGAAATCTGGCCCAATGTGGGGCACTGCTGCGACGCCGAAACTCGCTCATGGTACCGGTCCTGCCAATATCCGCTTCTGGCCTGGGGATGCATGGGCTACGGCTTTCTGGGCGACATGGACTCTTCGGACGCCGACCGACGGGCGCGGGTCTCCCGGGTCTACGGTTCCCCGCGGAACCGGGAGCGGCTAAAGCGCGCCGGTGAGGCGGCGGCGGCCTCGGGCCTGACCCGGGCCCAGATCAGCTGGCTCTGGGTTCTGGC
>JAWOJK010000332.1:0-4576 GCA_046481705.1 Desulfobacterales bacterium
CGAAAGACCGCTGGCCACCCAATCCGCCAGGCTCGGCAGCTCCAGAGCGCAGCCGGAGACCGGCTTCCACTCGCACTGGGCGTTGAGTTCGACCCCTTCGCAGATCAGGGAAACCGGGTGGTCGGCGGACACGACCACCACCATGAGTCGGGGGTGCTCGGCCGAGAACCGCAGGGCGGAGTTGTAGCGCGCGCCCCGTGCGCGGTTTTCCTCGCGCAGCGCCTTGCCGTCCAAAAGACAGGCAAAGCGGTGCAGCCGCAGGTCGGCGCCGATGTGCAGGGCCCCGTCCATTCTGGCCAGGGAGCGGGTCAGATCCAGGAGGCTGCCCTCCCGAAGGTCCAGCGGCGCTTCGAGGTCCTGACCCGAAATCTTGACCGGGGCGGGGTTGAGATCGAGCACCAGGGTGCAGCCGAATTTCTGTTCTTGGGCGTGATGGACGATGCTGGCGGTGATCTTGAAAAGCCGGTTGCTTTCGTTTGGGTCCAGCGGGGACTCTAACAGCATTTCCTCTACATGCACGAGGTTGGCCTTGTGGGTGGTCGAGTGAAAGTTTCCGTCCAGGAAGCTGCAGACCGGCTCGCCGCCGAAGCGCAGGAACCCGTGCCCGCCGCGGTAGTCGGCCGTGATCCGGCATGGGGGCAGAGCGCCGGCGGCGATGCCGAAGATGCTGGCGCCGTCTGAAACCAGTCTGCGCAGGCTGCCCTCCACCGCCAGCAAGGTCTTGCGGACGTGCTTGAAATTCTGCAGGGACGGGCGCTCCAGTTTCGGGAAGCGGGCGATGAAAGCCAGCCTGTCGATGGCCGCGGGCTCCACGAACACGATCTGCCCCCGGGGCCAGGCGCCCTCTTCGCGGGTTTTTGAAATTCCCAGCACCGCATCCAGAATGGGGTAGACCCGCAGCTGGGTGTCCCAGCCCAGCAGAAAATTGAGCTGGTCCACGATGTGATCGCGCACGGCGTGGGTGGCGTACTCCCGCAAAAAATAACCCGATATGCCGGTGTAGTAATAATTTTCGGGCATCAGGTCGGTGGACAGACGCCAGGCGGCGTGCTCCAACCAGCGTTCGGTGGGGCCGATGGCGCACATGTCCAGGTGGTGCTCGGTGAACCACATCTGGTAGAAGACCGCCGGCGAACGGCCGCCGTAGGAAATCAGGCCGGTCAGGTCGAGGTTTTTGACCGGGTAGGTCTGGCCGGTCAGGGGCATCTGGTCGAAACCGGCGGGCAGGCGGCGCCGCCACGTATCGCTGTCCAGATAGAGTTCCTTGAACTTGAGCTCGTGGCCGTGCAGCAGGTTCTGGGGGTCGAAAATGCAGAGGGGGTCCTCGGGGCGCACGGCAAAGATGACGGCCGCGCGGCTGGGGCCGGAAAAATGCGAAAGTCCGTCGCGCAGCCCGTCGAGGGTGTCGAAGATCCGTCGGTTTTGAAACCAGTGCAGGGTCATGGCAGCAATCGATTAGCGGGCGCCCGGCCCAGGCGGCCGACGCGAGACGTTTTCCATTACCACTTAATCGGCAGGATCGCAATCCGTGAGGATCGGTCTGCGGCCCGTGCGTCCACCTGCCTGCCGCTGGCATCGCGGGTGATCCTGGGGCCGCTGCCCCACACGATTTTTATTGCAAATCAAAAAAATCCTGGATAAAAAATCAAATTTTTATATCGGCGCTCCTTTCCTGTCAGGAGCCTCCGGGGTCGGGGGTGCAGGGATGCGAGGCGCTTTTTTTTTGAGCGGCGGGCCGCCGAGGCCCGCCAAGCGGTGGGTCACCCAATGTCACATGCTTTTCAAGGTTGTGCGGATGCCAAGGCGCTGCCCGGCTTTTCGGGTATATGGGCGCTGGGTTTGAGGGGGCTTAAAATGCGGTTTAACCGACATCAGTTCGTTTACTCGGTTCCCTGGAACCTCTTTCTGCTGACGGCAGGCTCACTGCTGTTCGCCGTCGGCTTCAAGGCCATCACCTTGCCCCACGGGTTCATAACCGGCGGGATTTCGGGTGTCGCCCTGTTGTTGTTCTATCTGACGGATCGGTTGACGATCGGCGTGTGGTACCTGATTGTCAACGTGCCGATTTTTCTGGTGGGCTGGAAGTTTGTCAGCCGGCGCTTTTTTCTCTACAGCCTGTTCGGGATGGTGGTGTCGACCGCCGGCATGGACCTGATCACCTTCACCATCCCGGTTCACGACCCTTTTCTGGCGGTCCTCTCCGGCGGGGCCATCATGGGCGCCGGGTGCGGCGTCATCCTGCGGTCGATGGGCTCGGCGGGTGGCAACGACATCATCGGCGTCATCCTGAACCAGAAGTTCAACCTGCGCATCGGGAGCTACTACTTTTTTTTCAACGTCGTCCTGTTCAGCTTCAGTTTCGGGCTGCTGGAGGTGGATCTGGTGCTCTATTCCCTGGCGATGAGCTTCGTGCTCTCCCAGGTGCTGGATTACTGTCTCAGCATTTTCAACCAGCGCAAAATGGTGATGATCATCTCCGAGCAGGCCGACCCGATCGCCGCCGTGATCAACCAAAAATTCAACCGCGGCGCGACCTTCCTTCACGGCCAGGGCACCTACACCGGCCGGGACAAGAAAATCATCATGACGGTGGTCAACAACTATGAGGTCAAACGGCTGGAGGAGGCGGTCTTCACCCTGGATGCCGAGGCCTTTATGATCACCGAAAACACCTTCAATGTATTGGGCAAAGGCTTTTCCAGCCGCAAGGTGTACTAGCCGGCCTGGGCGCGGCCGCGGGCGGGCCCAGGGGTCCGCCGCGGCTCCAAGCCGTTGCGGGCCACTCATGCGGGGGCGGCGGCGGCCGCTTTGCGCTCGGCCTGATAGCGGCGCAGGTCCTGCCACACCGCCGCCACCTGCCGGCGGGTTTCGGCCAGGTCTTTTTCGTTGTTGACGACGTAGCTGGCAAAGCTCAGCTTGTCCTCGATGGAGAGCTGGGCCTTTAAGATCGTGGCGGCCTCGTCGGTGCTGATGCCGTCGCGCTTTGCCAGACGTTCTATCTGCTCCGCGGGCGGAATGTAGACCACCAGGATGCGGTCGAAGAGGTACTGGAGATTGAGCTCGACCAGCAGCGGGATGACCACCTGGATGATGGCCTGCGGGTCCTCGGCGGTGATGGTGGCAACCTGGCGGAAGAATTCCTCGTAGATCGGCGGGTGGGTGAAGCCCTCCAGTTTTTTGCGTTTTTCCATGTCACCGAAAACGATCTTGGAAAGCTTTTTACGGTCCAGGCCGCCGTCGGGCTGCAGCACCTGGCGGCCGAAATAATCCACGATCTGCGCGTAGCCCGGCGTGCCGGGTTCCACCACCTGGCGGGCGATCAGGTCGAAGTCGATGATCGGCGCCCCCAGTTCCCGCAGCATGTCGGACACCGTGGTCTTGCCGCCGGCAATGCCCCCGGTGACCCCCAGCAGCAGGCGGTCGTCGTCTCCGCGGACCTTGGCCATCATCTCATCCAACCCCTTGTAGGTGACCGGAAATTCCGGTGTGATATCGCCCTCGGCACCGGCAAAACTGATCGGGTAGCGCACCCCCCGCCGGTAAAGCGCCTCGAGACCCTGGAGTGCCTTGGGCATCATTTCCGCCGGGATCGCCATCACCAGTTCGTCGTCCTGGGCGTGGCCGTAGCGGCGCTCGCCGTAGCAGGGAATCGTCAGCGACGGTTTGCCGCTCTGGTAGCAGCGCACGATGGCGTCGGAGCAGGAAGACTCGCCCACGCAGTGAAACTGCATGACCTCGTAGCGGGTAAACTGCAGGGCGTTGATCAAGAGGATCATCTGGGCGGGGTTGGCGTAAACCAGCACGATGTCCGGTTCGAATGGGTTGTAGACCAGCGGGGCCAGGACCACCGCTTCGTGGCGGCCCAGGGGCAGCCGCGGGATCGCCGCTTCGTACTTCTGCCCGTCGGCCTTGGTGGCCGTCCACACGATGCTGCGGAAGGTGCCGTCGCGGTGGGCTTCGGGCAGGTCCGCGAGGCCGATGATCGACGGGCAGGAGGGGAAGAGAAAATCCTCGCAGTCGGCCCCCACGGTCCAATCGAAGTTGCGGGCGAGGTTGACCAGCTGGCAGAGCGTGACCTTGTGGTTCGGTCGCCGCATGAAGGCGATCTTGTTCAAATCTTCTTTTTGGGGGAGCAGCTTGAAGGCCACGGGGAAACTTTTGAGTCGCAGCAGCAGCTCGAAGCGGCGGATGATTTTTTTCCAGTCGTGGGTGGTTTGCATGATTTCCGTATCCCCTTTTAAGATCCCTGAGCTGATGGTGAAGTGGTTTCAGACGCTGGCCACCGCCGCCATGTTCTGGCGAAAGGCCAGGGGGGCATAGTGGCCGGTCTTGAGCGCTGCGAGCAGATCGGCTTCGGAGCCGATCGCGACCTCGAAACGGGTGGCATACGTGCCCCCCTCCGACCATGCATGGGCGTCGCTGCCGCCGGTGGCCGGAAGGTGGAGCCCCTGGGCGACCTCCGCAGCCAGGTTGTTTTCGGCTGCCGTGACTTTCCCGTTGAGCGCCTTGCAAATCTGAATTCGGGGAGTGTAACCAACACGGCAACGGCAACCGGTACTGACCCGGACAATGTAAC
>JAWOJK010000053.1:0-8298 GCA_046481705.1 Desulfobacterales bacterium
GACCATAGCGATCCGGGAGGTAATACATCTTCGATGCCTTCCCAATGTCGTCTATGAAAGGATTCGCGCCAATACAGGAGGGAATCATGTCATAGACCACTTTGGATAGACATGCAAGATGTATTACCTCCCGGATCGCAATGATCCGGTCCATATCCCCGGCCTGCTCGGGATGGAGGGGCCGACCAGTAGGATTCCGTTGTACTTTGCGTATGCGGTTCGATGATCGGGTTTCATAATGAAAAGGTTTTCGCATCTCCCGTTGCATACAGTTTGACAATTCTGGCGTGAAAATCCCCATATTCCGCGGCCGATGGTTTGATGTACCTTTCGGAAACGGCCGGCGAGGTGGCCCAGATCAGGTCGCGCTACGGGCGCACCCCGGTGGGCCATCTGGCGCATCTCGGCATCCTGGCCCCCCACCTGCTGGCCTGCCACTGCGTCCGGCTGACCCCCGAGGATATCACCCTCCTGCAGGCCGCGGATGTCAAGGTCGCCCACAACCCGGAGAGCAACATG
This sequence comes from Desulfobacterales bacterium, assembly GCA_046481705.1. Classification (GTDB taxonomy): domain Bacteria; phylum Desulfobacterota; class Desulfobacteria; order Desulfobacterales; family JAABRJ01; genus JAABRJ01. The sequence goes on from JAWOJK010000053.1 coordinate 520, forward strand.
AAGCTGGCCTCGGGTATCGCCCCGGTCCCGGCGCTCTTGGCTGCCGGCCTGTGCGTGGCCCTGGGAACCGACGGGTGCGCCAGCAACAACGATCTGGACCTCTTTCTGGAAATGGACACGGCCGCCAAACTCCACAAGGTGGCCACCCTGGACCCCACCGCCCTGCCGGCCGAACAGGTCTTGAAAATGGCCACCATCGACGGCGCCCGCGCCCTGGGCCTGGATGCGATCACCGGCTCCCTGGAACCCGGCAAACAGGCGGACCTGATCGTCATCGACTGCCGCAAGCCCCACCTGACCCCGCTCTACCACCCCGCCTCGCACCTGGTGTACGCCGCGCGGGGCGGCGACGTGGACACGGTTATCATCAACGGGCGGCTGGTCATGGAAAACCGGGAGCTCCAGACCCTGGATCTCGAGCGGATCACCGCCGACGTGCGGGCGATTGCCTCCCAACTCGGGGCGGCATCCCGCTGACCCCGCGGCCCTCATGCCGCAATGGCGACGGCGGGTCCGGCTGAAACCCCCAAAAGGCGCCCCATGACTTACGACACCCTGGTTCACAACGGCATCGTGCTGACCGTCAACCCCGACTTTGACATTTTTTCCCCGGGGTTTGTCGGGATCCGCGCCGGCCGGATCGCCGCCCTGGGCCCGGCCGGCGCAGACACCGCCCGACCACAGGCCGCGGCGTGCATCGACGCCCGCGGCGGCATCATCATGCCGGGGCTGGTCAACACCCACACCCATCTGCCGATGACGCTTTTCCGCGGCCTGGCCGACGACCTGCCACTAGAAAAATGGCTGCACGACCATATTTTCCCGGCGGAGCGCCGGCATATCAGCCCTGCGACGGTGGGCTGGGGCGCCCGCCTGGCCTGTGCCGAAATGCTCCTGTCGGGCACGACGACCTGCTGCGACGGCTATTTCCTCGAAAACCAGGTGGCTGTGGCCGTGGCGGCTTCCGGGATGCGGGCGGTCCTGGGGCAGGGGGTCATCGATTTTGCGGCCCCGGGCGTTCCCGACCCGGCCGACAACATCACCACGGCCCACGAGTTCTTGACGCACTGGCGGTCGCGCTCGCCGTTGATCACCCCGGCGGTGTTCTGTCATTCGCCCTACACCTGCAGCGCGGACACCCTGCGCGCAGCGAAAGCCCTGGCCGCCGAAAGCGGCGCGCTCCTTCAGATCCACGCCGCCGAAACCCGTCAAGAACTCGACCAGAGCCGGGAGCGCCACGGCGCCTCGCCGATCGCCTACCTGGACCGTCTCGGCCTCCTGACACCGGGAACCCTTCTGGTGCACTGCGTCTGGGCCGACGAGCGGGACATCGAGCGGATCGCCGCCGGCGGGGCCGCGATCTCCCACAATCCCCAAAGCAACATGAAGCTGGCCAGCGGCATTGCGCCGGTTCCCGCTTTCCTGGCGGCCGGGATCACCGTGGGCTTAGGCACCGACGGCTGTGCCAGCAACAACGACCTCGACCTGTTGCACGAAATGGACACCGCGGCCAAACTCCACAAGGTTCGCAGCGGGGACCCGACGGCCTGCGCGGCCCGAACCGTCATCGAGATGGCCACCATCCGCGGCGCCGAAGCCATCGGCCTCGGTGCGGTAACCGGCTCGCTGGAAATCGGCAAGGCCGCCGACATCACCGTCCTCGCAACCGATGCGCCCCACCTGGTGCCGATCTACCACCCGGCCTCGCACCTGGTGTACGCCGCCCGCGGCGACGACGTTCGGGAAGTCCTCGTGGCCGGACGGCACCTGGTGGCGAACGGAAGGCTGCAAAGCCTCGACGTCGGCCAAATCCGTCGCGAGGTGACGGCCATCGCCCGAAAAATCCGCCCTTCGACAGGCAGCTAAGGACCCATCCATGACACTTGCCAGCATCATTCGGTCCGCCCGGGGAGAACAGGCCGCCGACCTGGTCCTGAAAAACGCCCGTATCATCGACGTTTTTTGCGGTAAAATTGTCCACGGCGACCTGGCCGTGAGCGCCGGCACGATCCTGGGGATCGGCCCCTACAAGGGTCGCCGGTATGTTGACCTGGAGGGCCGCTATCTGGCCCCGGGCTTCATCGACCCCCATGTGCACATCGAAAGCGCCATGGTGGTGGTGGCCGAATTTGCCCGGGCGGTGGTGCCCTGCGGCACCACCACGGTGTGCGCCGATCCCCACGAAATCGCCAATGTGCTGGGTCTGAGGGGCATCGATTACATGCTGCGCTCGGCTGTCGACCAGCCCTTGAACGTTTATTTCACCCTCCCGTCATGCGTGCCGGCAACGCCGATGGAGACCGCCGGCGCCGCTCTGGGCGACCGGGAGCTGGCCCCTTACTTTGAAAACGAGCGGGTCGTGGCCCTGGGGGAAATGATGAACTTCCCCGGTGTGCTGCAGGCCGACCCGGAGGTGTTGCGCAAAATCGAGGCCGCCCGGGCCCACCGCAAACCGGCCGACGGCCACGCACCCGGACTGAGCGGGCTGGACCTCAACGCCTACGCCGCGGCGGGGATCGCCAGCGACCATGAGTGTGCCACGGCGGCCGAGGCCCGCGCCAAACTCGCCGCCGGGATGCACATCATGATCCGCGAGGGCAGCGCCGCCCGCAATCTGGCCGCGCTGCTGCCGGTGGTCGACCGCCACAGCGCCCGCCGCATGATGTGGTGCACCGATGACCGCCACCCCCATGACCTGCTCGGCGAGGGTCATATCGACAGCATCGTGCGCCAGGCGATCCGCCTGGGGCTCGACCCCCTGACGGCCATCCAGATGGCGACCCTCAACCCGGCGGAATACTTCGGCCTGAAAACCCTGGGCGCCATTGCGCCGGGGCGCCAGGCCGACCTGGTGGTCTTCTCGGATTTGACCTGCCCGCAGATCGAGGCGGTCTATGTCCGCGGCGCCGTGGTGGCCCGCAACGGGCGCATGACCCTGGCACGCCCCGCGCCGGCTGCCGCGGCTGTGCCCGCCAGCATGAACGTTCCCCTGGAGCGGGTGGATCTGCGGGTACCGATTCTCGGCGACCGGATGCGGGTGATCGACATCGTGCCCGACCAGATCGTCACCCGGCAGCAGATCGTGGGAATTACCGCCCGGGACGGTGCCGCGGTTGCCGACCCCGACCGCGATCTGCTCAAAATCGCGGTGGTCGAGCGCTATACGGGAACCGGCCGCACCGGAATCGGTTTTGTCCGCGGCCTGGGCCTGAAGCAGGGGGCCCTGGCCGCCAGCGTGGCCCACGATTCACACAACCTGATCGTGGTCGGCGCCGATGACCACGCCATGCAGACCGCTCTCGCGGCGCTGGTCGAGATGGGCGGCGGGCTGGTCGTCGCCAGCCAGCGCGGGGTCCACGCGCAATTGCCCCTGCCGGTGGCCGGCCTGATGTCGCTCGAGCCGGTCGAGGCGGTCAGAAGCGCCCTGGACCAGCTGCTGCGGGCGGCGCGGGACCTCGGCGCGGGCCTGCGAGACCCTTTTATGACGCTGTCGTTTCTGGCCCTCGCGGTGATTCCTGAGCTGAAGATCACCGACCGGGGGCTGATCGACGTCAACCGGTTTGCGCCGGTGCCCCTTTTTGTAACCTGAACCCGTGAGGAGACCCCCATGACCAGCGAGCACCGCAAACTGCGCCCGATCTGGCGCGATGGCCTCACAGACAAGGTCAGAATTATCGATCAGCGCCTGCTGCCCCACGAACTGGTCGTAATCGACCTCGAGACCGTCGCCGACACCGTGCGGGCGATCAGGGAGATGTATGTGCGCGGCGCCCCGCTGATCGGGGTCACCGCCGCGTACGGGCTTTACCTGGCGGCCCGGGCCGGCGCCGGCCAAGGGGTGGATGACGACACCCTCCGACAGGCGGCACGCCTGCTCACAGACGCCCGGCCGACGGCCGTCAACCTTGCCTGGGCGGTGGCGCGCGTTCTGGCCGCCACCCTCGCAGCGCCACAGGCGGCGCGCCCGGCCGCCGCCCGGCGCGCTGCGGACGCGGTCTGGGAAGAGGAGCTGGAGAATTGCCGCCGCATCGGGGAAGCCGGGCTGCCCCTGATCCGCGCACTTCACGCCGAGCGGGGGGGACAACCGGTCAACATCCTGACCCACTGCAATGCCGGCTGGCTGGCGTGCGTGGATTACGGCACCGCCACCGCCCCGATCTACCTGGCCGCCGAGGCCGGGATCGACGTCCACGTGTGGGTCGATGAAACCCGGCCGCTCAACCAGGGTGCGCGCCTGACCGCCTGGGAGCTGGGCCAGCGAGGGGTCCGCCACACCATCATCACCGACAACGCCGGCGGCCACCTGATGCAGCACGGCCTGGTGGACATGGTGATCGTGGGCACCGACCGGACCACCTGCACCGGGGACGTCGCCAACAAGATCGGCACCTACCTCAAGGCCCTGGCGGCCCGTGACAACGGGGTCCCGTTTTACGTGGCGCTGCCCTCCAGCACCTTCGACTGGCATCTGCGCGACGGGGTCCACGAAATCCCCATCGAGGAGCGCGCGCCCGATGAGGTGCGCTACGTCCAGGGCCTGGCGGGCGACCGCCTGGAGCGGGTGCTCGTGCCGCCGGCGGACAGCCCGGCAGCCAACTACGCCTTCGATGTCACCCCGGCACGCCTGGTGACCGGCTTTATCACCGAGCGCGGGATTTGCCGCGCGGCAGAAGCCGATATCCGCCGCCTTTTTCCCGATAAGTGCCCACCGGGCTGAAAGCCCCTTGACTTTTCGGTCCCGAGATTCTTAAATCGCCCCATGCTGACCGAACTCGACAAAAAGATCATCGCGTCCATCCAGGGCGACCTGCCGATCACCGCCCGGCCCTACCTGGAAATCGCCCGCAGCCTGGAGATCTCCGAAGAAGCGCTTCTGGATCACCTCAAAAACCTGTGCCGCATCGGGGTCATCCGCCGCTTCGGGGCCACCTTGCGCCACCAGAAGTCCGGATTCGAAGCCAACGCCATGGTGGCCTGGCAGGTGGCCGAGGGCCGGATCGACGAGGTCGGCGACCAATTGGCCCGCTTCGGCGAGGTCTCCCACTGCTACCACCGCAATCCCACCCCCCAGTGGCCCTACAACCTCTACACCATGATTCATGCCAGGGACGAGGCCGCCTGCCGCGAGGCCGCCCGCCGGATGTCGGCGGCGACCGCCGTACCGGCGTACACGCTGCTTTTCAGCCGCCGCGAACTGAAAAAAACCTCCATGGCCTACTTCCCGGCCGTCGACGAAGACGATTGACACCCGGTGAAAACAACCGCCGCCAACCGGTTGCCGGCCCGCGCGCGCAGGGCATCGGCCACGCCGGCCGAAGGGCGCTTTGCGATGACCCCCAAGCCACCCCACATTCTGCTGGTCAACCCCTGGATCCATGATTTCGCAGCTTTTGATTTCTGGGCCAAGCCCATGGGGCTCTTGACCCTGGCGGCGATTTTGCGCCTGCACGGCTGCCGCGTGTCCTACATCGACTGCCTCGACCGCTTTCACCCCTGCGCGCCCCCCGCCGACCCGCTGGCCCGCAACGGCCGGGGCGCCTACCACAAAACCCGGCTGTGCAACCCGCCGGGCCTGGAGGATATCCCCCGCCAGTATTCGCGCTACGGCATCCGATCGGCGTGGCTGCGGCAGGACTTAGGGGCCCTGTCGCCCCCGGACCTGATCCTGGTCTCGGGCATCATGACCTACTGGTATCCCGGCGTGCTGGAAACCATCGCTGTCCTGAAAACCGCGTTTCCAATGGTCCCCGTCATTCTGGGCGGCATTTACGCAACCCTCTGCCCGGAGCACGCCGCGCGCTGCTGCGGCGCCGACCGGGTGCTGACCGGCCCGGGTGACAGCCGGGTGCTCGACCTGGTGGCCGAATTTACCGGTTTCAACCCCGAACGGCGCTTCGACCCCGCCCATCTCGACTCCACCCCCTACCCGGCCTTCGACCTTCAGCGCCAGGTGCCGTATGTCTGTCTGATTACCTCCCAGGGCTGCCCCTTCGACTGCGCCTACTGCGCCGCACGCTTTCTGCGCAGCGGCTGCCGCAGGCGCAGCCCGCGGGCGGTGGTGGCCGAGATCCGGTACTGGCATGACGCGTTCGGGGTGCGGGAATTCGTATTTTACGACGACGCCCTGCTGACCAATGCCGCCGCCCATTTCAGACCGATCATGGAAGGGGTCATACGGGCCGGGCTGGCGGTCCGTTTTCATACCCCCAACGCGGTCCACATCCGGGAAATCGACGACCGGACAGCAGACCTGATGATGCGGGCGGGGTTTAAAAGCCTGCGTCTGGGGCTGGAGACAACCGCCTTTGAAACGCGCACGGAGATGGACCACAAGGTGACGGCCAAAAACTTCCGGCGGGCCATCGCGTGTCTGAAAAGAGCGGGATTCGACACCCGCCGGATCGGGGCCTACCTCTTGGCCGGGCTGCCCGGCCAGCCGCTGGCAGCCGTGATACGGTCGATTGAAACCGTCAAGGCCGCCGGCATCACGCCGGTGCTGGCCTACTACAGCCCGATCCCGCACACCGCCATGTGGCCGGCCGCAGTGGCGTCCTCGCGCTATGATCTGGCCGCCGACCCGATCTTCACCAACAACGCCATTTTCCCCTGCCAGAAAGAGCCCTTCAGCTGGGAGCGGTTGTCTTTTCTGAAAAATCTGGCGGCAGCCTGAACCGCCGCCGTCGGCAGACGGCCGTTCCCGCCTCCCCCATCCGCAGGTGCCGGGCAGACCGTTTGCGCTTTTTTTTGTGCGCGGCGCCGCGGCGCAAACAAAAAGCCCGCCTCCCCCCGAAGGGAAAGGCGGGCGCTGGCAGCACACTGGCCCCGCAACGGTGTTGACTAGCGCGCGAGGAGTGCCAGGGTTTTTTGGACGATGTTATCGGCGCTGAATCCGAATTTTTGCAGGACCGTGCTCCCCGGCGCCGAAGCACCGAAAGAGGTCATGCCGACCACCTCGCCGCTGCAGCCCACATAGCGTTCCCAGCCCATGGGAACCCCGGCCTCGACCGCCACTCTGGCCGCCACTGCCGAGGGCAGGACGGTTTCCCGATAAGCCGCATCCTGCTGCTCGAAGAGCTCCCAGCTGGGCAGGTTCACCACCCGCGCGGCCACCCCCTGATCGGCGAGTTTCTTTTGGGCCTCGAGGGTGATGTGGACCTCGGCACCGGTGGCGATCAGAATCACATCGGGCGATCGACCGCCGTCCACCAGCACATACCCCCCGCGGGACAGCTCGGACGCCGACCGATAGACCCCCCGGTCCAGCACCGGCAGCTTTTGGCGGCTCAGGATCAACGCCACCGGCCCCTTGGCGGCCAGCGCCTGCTGCCAGGCGGCGGCGGTCTCGTTGGCATCCGCCGGCCGGATGACCGTCAGCCCCGGGATGACCCGCAGGCTGGCAAGGTGCTCCACCGGTTGATGGGTGGGGCCGTCTTCCCCCACGGCGATACTGTCGTGGGTGAAAACGTAGACCACCGGCAACTGCATCATCGCGGCCAGACGGATGGCGGGGCGCATGTAGTCGGCAAAGACCAGAAAGGTGCCCCCATAAGGGCGGATGCCGCCGTGCAGGGCCATCCCGGAGAGCACTGCCCCCATGGCGTGCTCGCGTACGCCGAAGCGGATGTTGCGGCCATGGTAGGAGGTTTTCTGAAAATCGGGCACCCCGCTGATCAGCGTTTTGTTGGAGGGCGCCAGGTCGGCTGACCCGCCCATCAGGCAGCCAATCTTGGCAGCCAGGGCGTTTAAGACCGCCCCCGAGGCCGAGCGGGTGGCCATCGG
>JAWOJK010000156.1:0-3963 GCA_046481705.1 Desulfobacterales bacterium
CGGCCGGCCGATTTGCGGCGGTCGTGGTCGAAAAAGAGGAGGTCTCCCTGACCCTGCAGCGGGATGCGTGGTCGACGGCCTCGGAAAAGCTCGACGTGCTGGCGATCGCCGGCCCGTACCGTGTGGTGACGCTTGACCTGGCGATCGACCTGAATGTCAGCGGCTATCTCTTACCGGCGGCCAAACGCCTGGCGCAGGCGGGGATAGCGATCGTTGCGCAGTGCGCTTATCGGAGGGACCACCTCCTTATCCGATCAGAAGATGCCGAATTGGCGGTTTCGATTCTGGCCCAATTATCCACCGAATGCGGGCAGGCCGAACGCACCCTGGGGTAGCGGACGGGAGGGTATGGATTCGATCACATGCGATGATTTTATGAAGGTGGCGCTGTGGGTCGGCAAGGTTCTCGGGGGCCAGCGTTTCGAAAAAGCCAAAAAACCAGCTTACATCCTCCAGGTGGATTTTGGACCCGCCATCGGGGTCAAAAAATCCAGTGGACCGCAGATAACCAAAGGGGTCGCGACGTGCATCGCAACCCCAAGGGTTTCATGTGGTGCCGGAGGTCGGAATCGAACCGACACGACCTTTCGGTCGGAGGATTTTGAGTCCTCTGCGTCTACCTGTTTCACCACTCCGGCGTGGGTCGGCTTATATGCAAATCGGGCCGTTTTGTCAATCCAATTGCGGCTGACGGTTTGCCAGCAGCCGCAAAATGGCGCGGGCTGAAACGCTGCCCTCGCGCAGCACCCGCAGCACCTCGCCGGTGGTGTCGACCACGCTGGAGCCCGCGCCGCCGGCCAGCGGACCGGCATCCAGGACGGCGTCTGCGCCGGCGGCAAGCGCCAGGTCCAGTTCCGCCACCCGGGCGCAGCCGGCGTGGCCGGAAATGTTGGCACTGGTGCCCGTAAGGGGTACGCCGGCCGCCTTGACCAGCGCTGCGGCCACGGGGTGCGACGGTACGCGGATACCGATCTTGCCGGTTCCAGCAGTGAGACTTGCCGGCAGGCTTTCCCGCGCCGCAAACACCACCGTCAGCAGCCCCGGCCAGAAGTGCCGCATCAGGCGGTCGGCTGCAGGCGTCACCCGCCGCACCAGGGGCGCGACCCCGGACCGGTCCTGCACCAGCACCAGGATCGGGTTGGCGGCCGGCCGCCGTTTGAGGGCAAATACGCGTGCCACGGCGGCGGGATTCAGTGCATGGGCGGCCAGACCGTAGAGACAGCGGGTGGGGAAGACCACCACCCCGCCGCGGCGCAGAATACCGGCGGCGGTTTCGATGACCGCCGGATCCGGCCGGTCGGGGTCAACCGCCAGGCGGTTAAAGGTCATCTGCGAGTCGGGCTGCCTTGACTTCAACCTCATGGGCCATTTCGGCTTTAAACGCGTCCAGCCGTGCGGCCAGCTCCGGGTCCGCGAGGGCCAGGATCTGAGCCGCCAGGATGGCTGCGTTCTGAGCCCCCGGCTTGCCGATGGCCACCGTGGCGACCGGCACCCCCGGCGGCATCTGCACCGTGGAGAGCAGGGAATCGAAGCCCGAAAGGACCGAAGAGGCGATCGGCACCCCGATCACCGGCAGGCTGGTGTGCGCCGCCACGACCCCGGCCAGATGAGCGGCATGGCCGGCGGCGGCGATGAGGACCTTAACCCCCCGCTGCCGGGCGGTGGCGGCGAATTCGGCCGCCCGCAGGGGGCTGCGGTGGGCCGAGGCGACGGTGATTTCAAATGGGACGCCGAATTTTTTCAAGACCTTGACGGCCCCCTCGACGACCGCCAGGTCCGAGTCGCTGCCCATCACGATTCCCACCTGGGGCGGGGTATTGCGGCGCGCCAGCGCCTTCTGGCCGATGTCGGTGCGATAGTGGGCCTTGTCCCACGAGATCTTGCCCACCGCCTGGTAGGCCCGTTTGATGGCCTTTTCGACGCTTTCGCCCAGCGCCGTCACTCCCAGCACGCGTCCGCCGGCGGTCTCAACGCCCTTTTGGCCCTGGGCGGTGCCGGCATGAAACACCACCACATCCCGCATGCGCTTGGCGGCATCCAGGCCGGCAATCGGCAGCCCCTTGGGGTAGCTTCCCGGATAGCCGCCCGCCGCCATCACCACGCAAACCGACGCCCGCGGGTCGATATCAAGCCGGCACTCGGACAGCCGGCCGTCGATCACCGCCTCCATGACGGGAATGATGTCGTTCTTCATCCGGATCAGCAGGGGCTGGGCTTCCGGATCGCCAAAGCGGCCGTTGAACTCCAGCACCTTGATCTGATCCCGATCGATCATCAACCCCGCGTAGAGGACCCCTTTGTAGGGGCAGCCCTCTTGCGCCATGGCGCGCACCGTGGGCAGCATCACCTCGTCCATGATCCGCTGGTGCATGAAGCGGTCCACGATCGGGGCCGGCGAGTAAGCCCCCATGCCCCCGGTGTTGGGCCCCTGGTCGTTGTCGAAAACCGGCTTGTGGTCCTGTGAGGAGGGCAGCGGCAGCAGGGTCTTGCCGTCGCTGAAGGCCAGAAAGGAGGCCTCCTCGCCGACCAGACACTCTTCCACGACCGCGGTGCGCCCCGCATCGCCGAAGGCCTTCTCGACCATGATGGTGTCCAGCGCCTTCAGGGCCTCCTGGACCGTGCGGCAGACGATGACGCCTTTGCCGGCCGCCAGCCCGTCCGCCTTGACCACCAGCGGCGCCCCGATCTTGTGGATGTAACTCTGGGCCTTATTGCGGCTGGTAAAGCTCTGCCCGACGGCGGTGGGGATACCGTAGCGGTTCATCAGGTTTTTGGCAAAGGATTTGCTGGCCTCGAGCCGCGCGGCATCGCGAGAGGCCCCGAAGACCCGCAGGCCCTCATTTTCAAACACATCCACGATCCCCATGGAAAGCGGGCCTTCCGGTCCGACCACGGTCAGATCGACTTGCTCGCTCTTGGCAAAGGCCACCAGCCCCTGGATATCCTCCGCCGCGATCGCCACGCAGGTGGCCAGCTCGGCGATCCCGGCATTGCCGGGCGCACAGAAAATTTTCTGCACCCGGGGGCTCTGCTTGATTTTCCAGACCAGCGCATGCTCGCGGCCGCCGCCGCCCACTACCAGCACTTTCATACAAGGCCTCCCTTTTGATGACGGTACGGGTTGTCGATTGCGCCCGACCCGATGAAGGACGGGAAATTCACCATCAATGGTTTTGGTGACCATGGGAACCGAATTCGGCAGCCGGCTGAAACCGGTGGGCGGGTGTGGACCCGGGAAGGGCCCGGGTCACTTTTCGGGCAGGGCGCTCGGCTTCAAACCACCCCGCCTGCCCTCGGCGGACGGTCTTCCAAGGCCAGCGCGATGAGTCGATCCAGCAGCTGACTGAAACTCATGCCGGCCGCCCGGGCCGCCTGGGGCAGCAGGCTGGTGGGCGTCATGCCCGGAATGGTGTTGGTTTCCAGCACGAAGATCTCGCCGTCCTTGAGGATCATGTCGGTTCGGCTGTAGCCCCGGCAATTTAGCGCACGATGGGCCATGAGGCCGTATGATTGGGCCTTTTCGGCGAGGGGCGGATCAATCCGGGCCGGACAGATTTCCTGGGTGGCGCCGGCGGTGTACTTGGCGGTGTAGTCAAAAAAAGTGTAGGCCTTGTCGGGGATGATCTCAATCAACGGCAGGGCTTCCAGCCGATCGTTGCCGATCACGCCGCAGGTCAGCTCGACGCCTGGGACATAGGCTTCGATCAAGACGCCCGTATCGTGTTTCAGCGCTTGGGCAACCCCGGCGGCCAGTGCCTCAGGCGATCTGACGACCGACATGCCGATGCTGGACCCACCCACCACCGGCTTGATCACCAGGGGGAAGCCGAGCCGTTGCGCAATCGCCTCGGGGTCCAGCCGATCACGCCGGGTAAGGGCCACATAGGGCGGCACCGGGATACCAAATTTTTCGTAGAGCTGCTTGGACACCAGCTTGTTCATGGCAATCGCGCTGCCCAGCAC
>JAWOJK010000124.1:0-21503 GCA_046481705.1 Desulfobacterales bacterium
CCGCCCGCGAAGCGATGTGGAGGGCCAGGGCCGAATGCTTTACATCGCCAACGGCTGCGTCTACTGTCACAGCCAGTCCATCCGCACCATCGACTGGGGCCTTGGGGCGGAGCGGATCGCCCAGGCCGGCGGCTATGTCATGGACCAGCCGATCCTGCTGGGCTCGGCCCGCACCGGGCCGGACCTTTCCCAGGAGGGCGGCGAGCACCCCGATGACTGGCACATCGCGCATTTCACCAACCCACGCCACACGCGGACGCTGTCGATCATGCCGGCCTTTGCCTACCTGGGCGGGCAGGATCTCGAACGCTTGACCGCCTACGTCCAGAGTCTGGGGCTCAAGCAGGCCGACCGCCGCATGCAGCGCCAGCGCTTCTGGAAACAGGAGGCCATCCGCGCCTACGAGGCCGGTCCGGTGGCCAACGTCGAATGGCTGCACGCCACGGTGCCCGAAGGCTGGCGCAACCTGCCCAACCCCTACCCGACCTCCGAGGCCGGGCTCGCGCGCGGGCACAAGATCTACCAGGATTTCTGCCTGGGCTGCCACGGTCCGGTGGGCGACGGCATGGGGCCGGCCCAGCCGCACCTCTACCCGCCGCCGCTGAATTTTACGATTCTCAAAGACCGGGGCATATCCGGCGGCATTCTCTACTACCAGATCATGAACGGCATCACGGGCACGGCCATGCCCTATTTCAAGCGGGAGCTGGAGTCGGAGAAAATCTGGGATGTCGGCAACTACGTGGCCGTGACCTTCATCGACCAGTCGGATGCCAACGCGGAACCCCGCGGGATCGACGCGGCCTATGAACCCTAGTGGCGGACGCCATGTACTTTCCCTACTTTGCCAGCTACATTCTGATCGGGTTCGTGCTCTCGCTGATCGTCTTTCTGTGGGCCCTGAGAAACGGCCAGTTCCGAGACCAGCAGCGGGCGCGCTTTCTGCCCCTTGAAGACGAGCCCCACCCGGCCCCGGCCCCGACCACCCGTATCAGCCGCCTGGAAACCTGGGTTTTGGCGCTGCTGGCGGTGGCCGGCCTGATGGCCAGTGCGGCGATGCTGGTTTACGCCCTCATCAACGGTTGACGGGACCGGTCTTTACCCCGGCCGCAAGGAGTCAGCATGCGATTTTATCACCTGCTCAATTTCCAGCACGTGATGCTCTACCTCTTTCCCGCCCTGGTGTTCATGGTGGTCTTCGGGGTGGGGCTGGCCTACCAGCATTTCCGCGGCAAGGACGCCGAGGCCCGCACGGAGCGCATCATCTACCGTTTCCCCGGCGGCATCGAGGACCGCGACGCGCCCTTCCCGCTGATCATGGTCCTGATCATCGCCGGCACGGTGGTCTGGGCTTTTTTCTACATTCTGTTGACCGGACTGCTGGAGGTGAAAATCTAGCATGGAAACCGCGGTACACAAGGAATCGGCGTTCTACACGTGGTCGGTAATCGGTCTGCTGGTGCTCCTGGTCCTGGCCAAGGGGTTTTTCTCGTTTTACGTGGTGACCGACAGAGGCCAGCCCGGCTGGGACTATCGGGCGGTGCGGGACGTTCCCGGCGAGTCGCCCTATGCCATCTACCAACCAGGCCCCTATCCACAGCATATCCGGGGCCTGAAGGGGGAATAGATGAAAAAGGTGGCCGTGCTTTTTGCAATCGTGGCCGTCCTGGGCGTCGTGGCCGTTCAGGCCCTGAACCTGTTTGACAGCTATTTTCCGTGGGGCCGGATGTGGGAGACCCCGGCGGTCAAACCCCACGAGGAGCCGCTGCTGGTGATGGCGGCCGGCAGCGTGCCGGTCGACGGCGGCGAAGCGCTCTATCGCGCCGCCGCGCCGGCCGACCTGGCGTCGCCCTTCAGCCCGCAGGACGCCGCCACCATAGAGGCCGGCCAGGCGCTTTACGCGACCTTCTGCGCCCAGTGCCACGGCCGCTATCACGACGGCAACGGCACCGTCGGCCAGAGTTTCAGCCCGCTGCCGACCGACCTGCGCAGCCCCCAGGTCCAGGAAGCCGCGCCCGGCCTGATCTTCAAGGAGATCAGCTACGGTGTTCCCGGCGGGCGCCAACCGCCGCTGGCGACCACCATCGAAGCCCAGGACCGCTGGCGCATCGTCGCCTACGTCAAGTCCCTGGGGCTGCGCAACTAAGCCCCGGCGCCCCGCGATGACCGAACCCGCCGCGGCCTGCGACCTGTGCGGGCTCCCGCTGCGCTCCGGGGCCATTTCCCACACGCTGGAGACGCGCACCTACCGGTTCTGCTGCATGGGCTGCCGCCAGGTCTTCGTCATGCTGCTGGCAGCCGCCGAGCCGGGCGATCCGGCCGACTTTCGCAACACCGAACTGTTCCGCCGCTGCCAGGAGATGGGTGTCATCCCGCGCAGCGCAGCGGACCTCGCCCGGCGCCGGCAGCGACCGCTCTCCGCCACGGCGCCCCCGCCGCCTACCGCCGGCCACCGCGCGCAGCTGCAGCTGACCCTCAAGATCGCGGACATGTGGTGCCCCGCCTGCGCCTGGGTCATCGAAGAAACCCTGCGCCACCAAAAGGGCGTCCTGGACGCCGCCTGCAACTTCGCCACCGATCGCCTGCGCTGCAGCTTCGATCCGGTGCGCAGCGCACCGGCCGATATTATCCGCACCGTCGAAAAACTCGGTTACCGCGCCGCCCTTCCCGACGATACCGGGGCCGCAAGGGAAAGTCGGCGCGAGTTCATCCGCTTCGGGGTGTCGGCCTTTCTCACGATGAACGTCATGATGCTCTCCTTCGCGCTTTATGCGGGGTTTTTTACCGCACTTTCGGCCGAGAGCGTCTTCAAGATCTCCTGGCCGATTTTCTTTATGGCCAGTGCGGTTCTTTTCTACGGCGGGGGCCCGATCTATCGCAAGGCCCTGGCGGCGGCGAGGAGCGCCCATTTCGGCATGGAAACCCTCGTGGCGGTCGGCGCCATGGCCGCCTACGGCTTCAGCACCTACAACCTGCTCCACGGCAGCATCCACCTGTATTTCGACACCGCCGCGATGCTCACCACCCTGGTGCTGTTGGGCAAAGCCCTTGAACGCCGGGCCAAGGATGCGGTTCAGGAGGAGCTGGGCACCTTTTTCGCCCTCCAGCCGGCCAAAGTGCGCCTGTTGTCGCCCGCCGCGCCCAGGGGGCGCTATGTGGCCGCCGAGATCCTGCAGCCGGGGGACCGCTTCCAGGTGGCGGCCGGTGAGGTGGTCGCAGCCGACGGCACGATCCTCTCCGGCAGCGCCGAAGTCGATGAATCCTCCCTGACCGGGGAGCCGCGGCCGCTGACGAAAACACCCGGCGAGCGCCTGCGCAGCGGCGTGCGGGTCACCCGCGGTGTCCTGACCCTGCGCGCCGAGCAGGTCGGCCCCGATTCGACCCTGGGTCAGATGCTCGCCATCATGCAAAAGGCCCTGGACGCCAAGACCCGCCTGGAGGGGCGCACGGATCGCCTGCTGCAGTGGTTCGTGCCGGCCATTCTGCTGCTGGCGCTGCTGACCGGTCTGGTTTGCCTGTGGGCCGGGCTGACGGGTGAAGCGGCGATGATCCGCGCCGTCACCGTGGTGGTGATCTCATGCCCCTGCGCCCTGGGGGTGGCCATCCCCCTGGCGCGCGTGGCCGGGATTTCCGTGGCGGGCCGGGGCGGGATTCTGGTGCGTGAATTTTCAGCCTTCGAAACGGCGCAACAGGTCGATACCCTGGTGTTCGACAAGACCGGCACGGTGACCGACGGCCGCTGGACCCTCCTGGCGGTGCGGCCCCTGGGGGCGATCGATTCGACGCACGCCTTGCAGCTGGCCTTCTCGCTGGAGCACGACCAGACGCACCCCATCGCGGCCGCCATTCAGTGCAAGGCCGAGGCCGCCGGCCTCCAGCGCCTGCCGATAGAAGGTCGCACGGTGTTTGAAAACGGGATCGCCGCCGCAGTCGCGGGCCGCCCGGTCCGCATCGGCTCCGCACTTTTCGCGGGCGGCGGCGCCGCCCCCGCGCCGCCGGGGGCCGCCCCGGAAGATGCCGAGGACAGCCCCCGGTCGCGGGTCTATCTGTCGCTGGGGGGCCAGCCCGCGGCGGTTTTCGATTTTGGCGACACCCTGCGGCCATCCGCCGCGGCCACCCTGGGGGCCCTCAAAGGCATGGGCTACGCCCTGGCGCTGATCTCCGGCGATGAGGACGCCGCCACCCGCCGGGTCGGCCGGCGGCTGGGCATTGCGGCGGCCGTCGGGGGGCTGCTTCCGGATGCCAAGGCCGATTATATCAAGCGCCGGCAGCAGCGCGGCGCATGCATCGCGATGGTCGGCGACGGCGTCAACGATGCACCGGCCATGGCCCAGGCGCAGCTGGCGATCGCCATGCACTCCGGCAGCCACCTGAGCCAGGAAACCGCCGATATCACCCTGATGCGCGGCGACCCGGCCCAGATCATGGACTTCCTGACCCTGGGCCGGCAGGTAAGCGCCAAGCTCCACCAGAACCTGGCCTGCGCCTTCGTCTACAACCTGATCAGCATTCCGCTGGCCATGTCGGGTCTCTTGACCCCCCTGGTGGCCGTCAGCGCCATGCTGCTGAGCAGCCTGACGGTTATCGGGAACACCCTGCGGCTCATGCGCCGGGGCGCCTAACAAGACCGCAGGAGGACGCCGCCGGCCGATCCGGATATAAAGTGATCGCAGCCCCGACAGCTTTTGCGCGCAAAATTGACGCCTGCAGGGGTCGTGGTTATAGTAACAAGGAGGCCACGGGCTATCCGGCCCGCAGCGATTCCCCGGATAGGGGTCTTCCGATCACAGGGGAAAAGTGTTTTTCTGCACATCTTGCACGCCCGGCCCAGTTAGCGAGCCGCGACCCCGCAGCGCCATCTTCCGGCATGTTCCAACCGTTTTGAAACCACCAAGGGCCGGAAAACGCGAACACGCCGAAAAATGGGAGGGAAAATGACGATTTCCAGCAACAGCAGCCTCCAGCAGCACGTGGCGGCCGTAAAGGAAGGCCAGCGCAGCTTTGAAAACGCCTTCCAGGCCGTCACCCGCATGATTCTCGAAAAGGAGATCCGAAAAGTCGTCGTCAACGGCAAGACCACCTACGATTTCGAGATCTTCCGCACCGGCAAAAAGCACATCATCGGCATGTACGACGAGCTCAACAGTTTCGTCTCCTACGTCAAGGACGCCGCCGAGGGCGGCTCCTCCAAGGAGATGGCCTTCGTACTGGTCGGCGAGCCCGGCAACGGCAAGACCTTCATGGTGGACTTTGTGTGCGCCCGCTACCGCGCCTTCCTCTCCCAGGCACCCAACCGCAAATACACCTTCCGCTTCAACCACATCGACCGGCTCGAGACCTACGGCCGCATCCGCGCCATCGAGTCCCAGACCTACGAAGACCCCATGATTCTGGCGATGAATCTCTTCGAGGACCCGGACCGCTGCCGGGAGCACCTCGGGGCCGCCTTCGGCTTCAGCGATGCGGCGATCGAAGTCCTCCATGAAAACTACCGGCCCCTGGGGGCCTGCAGCGGCTATATCTGGAACGACATCCGGAACTATACCGGCGGCGACCTGGAGGAGATGCTGGGCTTTGTGGAGATCGTGCCGGTGCCCCTGACCGAGAGCCTCGGCACGGTGACGGGCAAATACCCGGCCAAGGACAAGATCACCTCCTCGGCCGTCGATCTCCTGGGGGAGGAGTCGATCCAGCGCCTGCTGCACATCGCCGACACCAACAACCCCTACCGCTTCGACCTGCGGCGCGGGGCCCTGGCGCGGGTCGCCGGCGGCGGGATCCACTTCAGCGACGAGATCTACAAGAACAAAAAGGACCTCGTGCAGGTCTACCTGGGGGTTATCCAGAACCGCTCGATCGAGATCGACGGCTACAAGTGGCCCATCGACAGCCTGATCATCGCCACCAGCAACAATTCCGAATTCAACCAGTTCCTCTCCGAAAAGGAGGAGGCCCCCATCGTCGACCGCTGCCGGATCTGCTACGTCGCCCACAACACCAACTACAAGCTCCAGGCCGAGCTGACCGCCTACGCCATCGGCAGCGAGGCCAAAACCACCCTGACCCGCGAGAGCCTGCACCAGGACCCCAACCTCAACTACGCCGCCTCGGTGGCCGCCGTGCTGACGCGCCTGGCGCGCTCGGAGAAGCTGACCCCGGTGGAGACCATGAAGCTGGCCGCCGGCGAGGTGGCCGGCGAGAAGAGCATCAAGACCCTGGCCGAGGTGATCGACACCCTCAACCAGGAGCCGGACATCACCAAACGCTTCGGCCAGGGCGGCCTCGGCCAGCGCAACCTGGGCCGCGCCCTGCAGCTGATGGTGGAAAGCTCCGAGACCAACGAAGGCCGCTGCATGTTCGCCTACGACATCTTCCGGGCGGTGGAGCGCGTGATCCTCGACTACGTCACCGACGCCAACAACCGGGTCAAGTTCCTGGAGGACCTCAAGATCGCCAAGAGCCTCTACCGCGAACGAATCATGACCGAGATGTTCAACGCCTACATGGATGAACCGCTGGCGATCCGCAAGGACGTCATGAACTACGTCAACATGATCATCGGCATCGACGCCGAAAACCTCGGGGTCGACCGCATGTGGAAGTACAAGGACCCCCAGAGCGGCGAGCTGCGGGCCCTCAAGGTGGACGAGCGCTACATCAACAGCGTCGAGGAACGCCTGGGGCTCAAGACCGAGGAACAGCGCGACTCCTTCCGCACCTCGATCCGCAAGATCTACGGTCAAAAGATCTCCATCGACCCGAATTACGACTTCATGGACAACCTCGAGCTGGTCAAGGCGGTGACCGATGTGCGCTTGAAATCCGACATCGCCGGCGCCGGCAGCCTGATCGGGGCGCTGGCCAACCGCACCAACGAGGAAAACCAGAAGCTCTACGATCGCATGATCGACACGATGCTCAACAAGCTGGGCTACTGCCGGACCTGCGCGCAGAAAACCATCGAGTACTTCTGCACCCAGGAGGACGAGTCCTGATCGACAGCCGCCACCAGAGACGAGTGAAGACACCATGAACCCCGAATTCAACGCCTACCTCCACGCCCTGCGCGCCAAAACGGCCCTTACGGAGGCGGAAAAACGGCTGCTGGCGGAGATCGACGACCACCGCCCGCATCGGCTGCCCGCGCCGCAGGCCGCGCCCGGTGTCCCGTGGCACCAGGCGCGGGGCT
Source organism: Desulfobacterales bacterium (assembly GCA_046481705.1). Taxonomy (GTDB): domain Bacteria; phylum Desulfobacterota; class Desulfobacteria; order Desulfobacterales; family JAABRJ01; genus JAABRJ01. The sequence continues at coordinate 7,190 of JAWOJK010000124.1, forward strand.
TCTATGAGCACCACGACCTGGGCAGCCTGCAGGCGATCACGGCCCTGGCGCCGGGCTACGCCGCCCGCATCGGCTCCCTGGACGAGCTGCTGGAGCGCGACCGCCAGCGCGAAAAGGACGGGTTTCCGCGCAAGATCAACGTGGGCCGGCTGATCAAGCCCGGCAAGGGCGGCCGCGACAAGGTGGTGGTGGTGCCCACCACGGTGGAAGAAAAGCTGATTCATGACAGCGCCCCCCAGTCCCCCGAGGCCGAGGACACCTCCGGCGGCACCGGCGAGGGCCAGGAAGGCGAGGTCATCGGCCAGGAGCCGGTGCGCGAGCCGGGCGGCGGCAGCGGCGCGGGGCCGGGACAGGGGGAAGGCGGCGCCCACGAGCTGGAATCCAGCGCCTACGATCTGGGCCGCATCCTCACGGAAAAATTCGAGCTGCCCAACCTCATGGACAAGGGCAAAAAGCGGGCCCTGGCACGCTACACCTACGAGCTGACCGACAAGCATCGCGGGTTCGGCCAGCTCCTCGACAAGAAGGCCACCCTGCGCAGGATCCTGCGCACCAACATCAGCCTGGGCAACGTGCCCGACCCGGGCGACATCGACCCCGCACGGTTCCTGATCGCACCCAATGACAAGGTCTTCCGGGTGCTGTCCAAGGAAAAGGACTACGAGTCCCAGGCCATGATCTTTTTCCTGCGGGATTACTCGGGCTCCATGGCCGGGCGCGCCACCGAGCTGGTGGTCACCCAGCACGTCCTGATCTACAGCTGGCTGCTCTACCAGTACGACCGGCAGGTGGAGACCCGCTTTGTGCTGCACGATACCGAGGCCGCCGAGGTGCCCGATTTCTACACCTACTACAACCTCAGGGTGGCCGGCGGCACCCAGGTGGCCGCGGCCTACCGCCTGGTAAACGAGATCGTCCAGAAGGAAAACCTGATCCCCGACTACAACATCTACATTTTCCACGGGACCGACGGCGACGACTGGGACACCGACGGCAGGACCACCGTGCCGGAGCTGGCCAAGATGCTGGCCTACGCCAACCGGGTGGGCATCACCATCGCCGAACACGGCACGACCCCCGGCCGCAAGACCGAGGTGGAAAAGTACCTGAAGGATTCGGGGCTGCTGACCGCCCAGCGCAGCCGTCTGCGGCTGGACGTGATGCAGGCCGATGCCGACGAGGCGCGCCTGATCGCGGGCATCAAACTGCTGACTGCCGAGGAGTGAGCCGGCCGCGGTCGGCCCCGGCGGGCGGCGTGGGCCTGGCGGGGCCAACCGGTTTCAGCCGGCGAGGGAAACCCCATGGAACTGATCGACCAGCATACCAAGAAGATCATGGAGGGCTGCAAGGCGCGCGCCCGGGACGCCGGGCTGCGCTTCGAGGACGAGTCCCTGGAGTACATCGTCACCAACCGCGACCTGCTCGAACTGTCCCCCAAGATGATGATCCCGACCCTTTACGACTACTGGGTCCACGACGTGGAGGTCCTGCGCGAGAAGGGCAAGTACGAGCTTTACCCCGGCAACCCCTACGAGACCGTGATCAACACCCGCCCGGCGATCTCTTTCTACAACGACAACAACCCCGACTGGTTGAATGTCATGATCTTCTACCACGTCCTGGGGCATATCGACTTTTTCCAAAACAACCTGTTTTTCCGGCACACCTGGGACCTGGACTTTGCCGGGCAGGCCCTTTCGGACAAGCGCCTGATCGCCCAGCTGCGTTCGGAAAAGGGCCGCTGGGTGGACTATGTCATCGAATTCACGCGCAGCATCGACAATCTGGTGGCCTTTCACGGCGAACTCTCGAAGCTGCACCGCCCGGAGGCCAGCAAGACCAATACGCCGCTTGATTTTTACTTCGATGTCTTCCTGCAGACCAACAAAAAGCTCGCCATCACGGACTACATCAAGGAGGTCGAGCGCTACAACGCCTGCATGCGCACGCACGGGAGCCTGGGGGAGCAAACCTTTTTCGCCGAGGTCCACCTCAAACACCCCGAGTTCGAGACCCTTTTCCGCAAGCAGCGCCAGCAGCGGCGGCCCGAGGCCGGCGACCTGACCCAGTTTCTGATGACCCATTCCGAATTTCTCAACCGCGCGGAAAACCGCTGGATGAAAACCGTGATGGAAGTGGTGCGCAAAACCTCGCTGTTTTTTCAGCCCCAGATCCGGACCAAGGTCATGAACGAGGGCTGGGCGAGCTACTGGCACGAAATCCTTTTCTTCGAAGACGAGCGCATCCGCGGCCACGAGGTGGAATTCGCACGGGTCAACGCCGCGGTCACGGCCATGCCCCGGGTGGGGCTCAACCCTTACGCCCTGGGCATGCGCCTTTTCTACGACATCGAGAAGATGGCCGACCAGGGGCACTACTCCATCGCCTACAGGCGCCTGCGGGACGCCCGCCAGCGGCAGCGCTACGACACCGACCAGGGCAGCGGGCGGGACTTCATCTTCCGTGTCCGCGAAAACTACTGCGACTTTACCTTCATCCACACCTTCGTAGACCAGGATTTCGTCGACCACCACAAGCTCTTTGTCGCCGCCAAGCGCCTCAACCAGGAGCGCCGGGTGTGGGAGTACTACATCAAGAGCCGTTCGGCCGAAGACTACCGCCAGATGCTGGAAGACGGGCTCTACCACCCACCCCGGATCACGGTGGCGGCCGATGGGGGCAAGGAAAACGCGCTGCAACTGGTGCACCGCTTCGAAGGCAAGCCCTTGGTGCGGGACTTCATCGCCGGCACCCTGATGGGCATCGCGTATCTGTGGGGGGCGGCGGTGCAGCTGGACACCCATGAACTGGTCGCGAAATCCGACGACAGCGCCCCCCTCAGCCCGGCGCACCCGTTCGTGTCGGGCTCTCCCGCCGGGCACCAGGAGGAGGCCCAAAAATCCGGGGCCGAATGGCAAAAAGTGCGCTACACCATGAAAGACCGCAAGCTCACCCGGGAGGTGGTGGCGGCCGGAGAAGCCCAAAGCACCAGCCGCTTGGCCGCGACCGCGCCCTGACCTGCGGCCTTGCCACGCTTTAGAGCCTTCGAGGTTAACCGATGGAAAACATTCAGAACGCGCTGCAATACCTCAACCACAGCATCGGCAAGTCCAACCAGGGGGACACCATTTCCTTCCAGGCGTTCCTGCAGGAGTTGACCGACCGCCCCGCGCGGGTGGTTCGCAACGTCTTCCAGGTGTTTCACGACATGATCAAGACCTATGTCGGGGAAGGCATCGACGAGTATCCCCACGACCCGGAGTCCATCCACTACGTCTACTACGACTGCAAACGCCTGTTCGTGGAGGGCGCCGACCAGCCCTTTTTCGCCGACCGGCTCTTCTCAAACCGCCTGATCAGCCTGGTGGAGGCCCTCAAGCGGGGCGCCCAGCAGAACAAGGTCTATGTCTTCGAGGGACCGCCGGGCTCCGGCAAAAGCACCTTTCTCAACAACCTGCTGCGCAAGTTCGAGGAGTACACCAACACCGAGGACGGCAAGCGCTACGAGGCCGTCTGGCGCCTCAACCGGCGGGTTTTCGGCGCCCTGCCCGACCAGGAGGCGATGCCCCTCTACGAGAAGCTCGCCAAGCTGCTCAGCCATGATTTTCAGGGCGACGCGGACATCCTGGCGGACACCCAGGCGCTGGCGCCGGGGGAGAGCTACGTCGAAATCCTGTGCCCCAGCCACGACAACCCCATTCTGATGATCCCCAAGGCCTGCCGCCGGGCGTTTTTCGAAAACCTCCTGCCGGGCGACCCCTTCAAGGACAAACTGCTCAACGACAAGGAGTACGACTGGGTTTTCCGGGACACCCCCTGCACCATCTGCAGCTCCCTCTACGAGGCCCTGCAGACCAGGCTCAAGAGCCCCCAGGGGGTCTTCGAGCTGCTCTACGCGCGCCCCTACCGCTTCAACCGGCGCCTGGGCGAGGGCATCAGCGTCTTCACCCCCGGCGACAAACCCATCAAGCAGGAGGTGCTCACCAACGGCATCCTCCAAAACCGGATCAACGGCATTCTCAAGGACAGCAATCAGGTCAAGTACATCTTCTCGCGCTATGCCAAGACCAACAACGGAATCTATGCGCTGATGGACATCAAGAGCCACAACACCGCGCGCATGATCGAGCTGCACAACATCATCAGCGAGGGGGTCCACAAGGTGGAAGACGTGGAAGAGAACGTCAACTCGCTCTTCCTGACCCTGATGAACCCCGAGGACAAGGCCAACATCCAGGAATTTCAGTCCTTTTCAGACCGGATCGAGTACATTCGGATCCCTTACGTGATGGGCCTGCAGACCGAGGTGGAGATTTACCGCAACGTCTTCGGCCGCCAGATCGACGCCAACTTCCTGCCGCGGGTGCTGCACAATTTCGCCCGGGTGATCATCTCCACCCGGCTCAACACCCGTTCCGAGGCCCTGCTGGAGTGGATCGGCGATCCGGCCAAGTACCGCATGTACTGCGATGAAAACCTGCAGCTGCTCAAAATGGAGATCTACACCGGCTATATCCCCAACTGGCTGATGGAAGAGGACCGCAAGCGCCTGACCGCCCAGCGCCGCCGCAAGATCCTGGCCGAGTCCGAAAAGGAAGGCGACCGGGGGATATCCGGCCGGGATTCCATCAAGATCTTCAACGAATTCTACTCGGCCTTCGCCCGCGAAGACAAGCTGATCAACATGTCGGACCTGTGCAAGTTCTTCACCCAGATCCGCAAGGACCTGATCGAGGTGATCCCCCCGGGATTCATGGATTCGCTGCTCAGGATGTACAACTACACCATCCTGCAGGAGGTCAAGGAATGCCTCTACTACTACAACGAGGAGCAGATCGGGCGCGACATCCAAAACTACCTGTTTGCCGTCAATTTCGAGCCCGGCGCCACCGAAACCTGTAAATTCACCGGGGACCGGCTGGAGATCAGCGAGGATTTCTTTCAGAGCATCGAGGGCCGCCTGCTGGGAACCGCGACCGGAAAGCTCAAGCGCCAGGTGTTCCGCCAGGAGACCCAGCGCGAATACGCCACCCGTGCCCTGCCCCAGGAGGTCCTGATGGCTGGCAAGACCCTGCTGGAGACCCAGCTTTTCAAAGACCTTCACAGCCGCTACGTATACAACCTCAAGGACAAGGTGCTCGACCCGTTCCTCGAAAACGAAAACTTCCGCAGCGCCATCAAGGACTACGCCCAGGAGGCATTCAAAACCTACGACAAGCGCATCCGCGAAGATGTCACCTTCCTGATGCAGAACCTGGGCAAAACCTACAGCTACTCCCAACAGGGCGCCAAGGAGGTCTGCATCTACGTCATCGACAACGACCTGGCGCGCAAATTCGCAAGCCCCGCCAAAGCAGAGGAGTGACCGCCGCGCGGTGCTTTACGGCCCGCGCCAGAACTCCCAGTCGGTCCCCCCGCCGCCCTCGCTGACCTTGCCGTCATAGCTGAAGGCCAGCCCGGAGGTCCCCGGGGGCGTGGCCAGCTCGTGCTCGAAATGCCAGCTCCGAAGCGGCTGGCGGTGACCGGAAAGCGCAAAGGTCAGGCTCTCCAGGACGAGGTTGTCGTCATCCAGCAGGTTCAGCCCCACAAAGAGCCTGTCGACCGCCGTATAGCCCGTCTGCAGACGCGCGACGAGCGCCACATCCCCGGTGATGTGCAGGCGGTCTGCGCCCGTGCTGATGCGATACTGGATCTCGAGATCCGGCGTCACCCAGCGTCCCGCAAGCGATGTGCCGGCTGCCAGGGCGATCCGGTTTTCGGGTCTGGCGGTGGTGCCCTTGTAGGAAAAGCGCACGTCCTGGCAGGCGGTCAGCAGCAGCCCCGCCAAAAGCCAAACCCACCACCCGGTCACGCCCCCCAAGAAAGCCGCCGACGGCGCCCGCAGGCTGCCGGTCGGCACCGCTCGCTCGTCACCCATGGTATCACTCCTCTTGTATTGGCAGCCGCCGGCTTCAAAAGCGCCCGCCCGCCCCCGCCACCCGCTGGACGGCGGCTCAGCCCCCGATCCAGACGCCAAACCGCCAGCGCCACCAGAGCGCCGGCGCCACCGCCAGCAGGCTGAAAACCGCCACCGCCCAGGCGACGCGACGCGCGCCGGCCCGCACCCGGAACGCGGCGCCGGGCACCGGCAGGCCGCAGCGCTGCATGGCGAGCGCCAGCATCCAGACCCCGGAACCCTCCAGGGCCGCCAGCAGCAGGGCGCCAAAGAGGGGAAACCCCACAAAGCGGTGCTCGGGCAGAAACAGGCACCAGGGACAGTAGTGGTGCAGCACCTCGTAGGTGTAGGCCGCCAGCACCCGCACCAGGGCCACGGCCGCCGCCCCGGCCCACAGCAGGCTGGCGGCGGCCAGGGCCCCCGGCCATCGCCCCCGGACGGGGTCCGCGGCCCGCACCAAGCTCACTGCAAGGACCCCCAGAAGGCAGGCACCCCCCCCGAAGAGCGCCAGCCACAACCGGTCCGGCAGCCCCGCCGCGCGCCCGGCAAGCTCCGGCGGGCGGAACTGGTCATAGACCACCGCGCAGCAGTCCACCGGCTGGTGCACGTCAAGCCCGGCAAGCGCCTGCAGGGTGTCGCCCGCCGCCAGCAGGGCCAGCGGCAGCGCCAGCAGCAGCAGGCGGGCGGCCGGCACCGTCAGCGTCCGCTGGGGCTGGCGGCGGTTAACGGTTTCAAGCATCCGCCAGCCGTAGAGCAGCACCAGGGCCCCGAACCGGAAACCCAGCGCGCGCGCGCCCGACCCGGCGGTGGCCTGGAGCACGCCGGTGCCGCACATGGCCCCGGGCACCAGTTCAGGCAGCACGTTGGTGATGCCGACCACCAGCACCAGGCTGGCCGCCAGGATGGCCCCGAAGCCGCAGCGCGCGGCCAGCTCGGCGGTTTCCGCACGGCGCTCCAGCGCAATCTGCGCCGCCGCCGCCGACTGCGGCGCCCAGTGCAGCAGCACCTGCAGGGCGGTCGCCGCGGCAAACAGGAGCGCCAGCAGGCCCAAAAGATCGAGCCCGACCACCGCCAGCACCAGCGGGTGCCAGATCACCCGGTCTCCAGGCGGCCCGCGGCCAGCTGCCAATGCCGGTCGGCCACACCGGCGCCGACCACCCGGGGGTCGTGGGCGGCGACCACCACCACGGCGCCGCGCGCCCGGCAGGCCGCCAGGGCTTGGAGCACCCGGGCGGCACTGGCGGGGTCCTGGTGGGCGGTCGGCTCGTCGGCCATCAGGAAATCGGGCCGCCCCACCAGGGCACGGGCCAGAGCCGCACGCTGCCGCTCCCCGCCGGAGAGCTGCCCCGCCTGCGCGCCGGCCAGGTCCGTCAGCGCCAGTTCGGCCAGCACCTCGCGGCCCGCGGCGCGCAACGCCGCCAGGGACCGGCTGCGGGGCACCAGCGGCAGGATCACATTTTCCAGCACGCTCAGCTCGCTGAACAGGTTGGCGCTTTGAAAGACGATTCCCACCCGCCGGCGCCAACGGTCGCGGTGGGCCGCGCCCCAGCGCGAAACGGGCGCGCCGTCGGCCAGCACTTCCCCGGTGGTGGGCCGCAGCAACCCGGCCAGGAGGTGCAGCAGCGAACTTTTGCCGGCCCCGGTGGCGCCCGTGACAAGGGCGAGAGCGCCGCGGGGAAAGACCGCCGAGACATCCTGCAGCACGGTCCGGGCGGAGCCCGGGGTGGCGCCGAAAATCAACCCCAGGTTGCGGGTGACCAGGCCGTCCATCACAGCAGGCCCTCGCCTTTCAAGAGATCCTGGGGGTCGGCGGCCGCCCCCTGCAGGCTGGCGAGCAGCACCGCCGCCAGGTAGGGCCCCACCACCAGGGCGCCCAGCTCCAGCAGGGTCAAGAGCGCGCCGGCGGGATCCAGGTAGAGCCGCGGGGGGGCCGTGCGCCAGCCAAAGAGCAGGCTGCCCGGCCAGCTGACGCCCGGGCGGAACACCAGCGTGTAGGCCACCAGCATGCCGAGGCAAGCGGCCGGCAGGGCGATCAGGAGCGCGCGGTAGACCTGCAGCCGCACCACCTCGCCCGTGGTCCAGCCGAGTGCCTTGAGCAGCCCGACTTCGCGGCGCTGGCCGACGGCCTCGCGCACCGCACCGGCCACCACCAGGACCAGCGCCAAGACAGCGGGAATGCCGGCGATCAGCATCAGCCCGCCGCGGCGCGCCAGCCCGCCGCTGTATAGTCCGACGGCCTCGCTGCGGGCGGTGATGCGGACCGGCCAGGGGAAGGCGGCGGCAAGCTCGGGTTGAATGGCGGCGGCTTCGGCGGCGTGAAAAACGTCCACGGCCAGATCGACGGCCTCCCCCGGCGCCAGGCCCAGCAGGCGGCGGGCATCGGCGGGGTGCACCAGGACCACATCCTGGCCCAGGAGGGCGCTTGCGGCCGGCAGGCGCCCGACGGGCCGGAGTTCAAGCGCCGCGGCGGCGGTAAGCGCGAGGCGCGGGGGGTCAGGGCCGGGGTCGACCCCCGGGCCGAGCAGGGCCTCGCCCGGCCGGGGAGCCGCAAGCGGCCTGCCGTCCGCAGCGGGCGGGAGCACCGCATCCGCCCAGGCAATCACCATCAGCGGTGCCGCCGGGCCGGCCGCCACGCCCCAGACGCGCGCCTGGGCGTGGGTCACCCCGGGCACCCGCCGGGCGGCGGCCACGGCTTCGGCCGCCGGCAGCGGCGCCCACCCGCCGGCGTTGAGGCGGCGCACCACCAGATCCGGCCCGTGGGCCAGCAGGCGGCCGGACGTCTGGCTGAGACCCTGGCTGAAGAGCAGCGCGGTGCCGCTCACGGTCAGCAGCAGGGCCAGGGCGGCGGCCATCAGCAGGGCCGGCCAGGGGCGCCGGATGACGTCCCGCGCCGCCCAGAGCAGGAGGGGATTAAGGTGCGGCGGTTTCATTGGGCGCTTTCAACGGGTGGCGGCGCCCGGCGGCAGGAACCAGCGTCAGGCGGGCCGGGTCCGGGTCAACGCCCCCCAGGAAGGGCGAAAAATCGTCGGGCAGCGCCGCCGGGTCGGCGCCAAACCGCCGCAGGGGCTGCCCCGCGGGCACCAGGGCCAGGGCCGGGCCGCCCAGCGGGCGCACCCAGACCGCCAGCGGCGCGGTGGTTCGGCCCGAGCGCATCAGCCCATCGACGGCTATCAGGGCCAGCGGCGCAAGGCAGCAGAGGAGCGCCAGCCACAACAGGCGCCGGGCGGGGTCCAACCGGTCTGCCGAAAAAGGGGGCGTGGGCATGGGCGGATGACAGGCGGCGGTGCACGAGGCCGCCGGGCCGTGAGTGGGGTTAGGGTTTCATCGATCGGGCTGCCGCGGACGCTGTCCGCGGCCATGGGTATTCCTAAGCGAAAAACCGCCAAATAGCAACCCGTGCGGCGGCCGCGGGCCCTTCCAGGCGGCCCCGGAAAGTGCTATCGTGAGGCGCTGCGACGGGCGAACGCCCGGATCGTGGCTTTGCGAAACCGCCGGCCGCGCCCCGCGCCCGGACCAAAGGAGCCGGCAGCATGCCCCACGCAGACCTATACGCCCTCTTTCTGCTTGGCATCCTCGGGGCCGGCCACTGTGTCGGCATGTGCGGCCCGCTGGTGTTCGCCTTTCCGGCCCGAAGCGGCCGCATGAGCGCCCACCTTTTCTACCACCTGGGACGCATCGGCACCTATACGGCCGTGGGCGGCACCATGGGCGCCCTGGGCCTCGGCCTCTCGCAGCTGGCCGGGCGCAGCGGCCTCGACCCCCTGGCCTGGATCGCCCGCCTGCAGGTCGGCTTTTCCCTGCTGGCCGGGGCGTTCCTGCTGGTCTTCGGGCTCTCGCGCCTGGAAATCATCCGTGAGCCGGCCTGGATGTCCCTCGCGGCGCCCGAGAAAATCCCCGGGTTCGGCCGCATCCTGCGCTCGGCCGGCGCCGGCGGCAGCGGTATGTTGGTGCTCGGGATGGTGCTGGGGTTTCTGCCCTGCGGGCTTTCCTTCGCCGCGTTTGCACGCGCCCTGCCCGCCGGCGGGTTCCTGCCGGGGGCGCTGATGGCTCTCGCCTTCGGCCTCGGCACCCTACCCGGGCTGCTGCTGCTGGGAACCGGCGCCTCCGGCCTGGCCCGCCGCTACCGGCGCCATTCCGACATCCTCTCGGGGATGGTGATGATCGCCATGGCGGCCAGCCTCGCCGCGGACGTCGTTCAGGCGTGGTTGAACTGAGGGGCGGCCGGGCCTGGTGGCCCGTGATGAACCAGCGATGGAGGAAATGCAGGAGGGGTGAGGGAGGAAATGGGAATTGGGATGGTGAAAACGGCGAACATCAGCCGGATCATGAGGCAAGGGTTTTGGCGCGCAAACCGGGGCCACATCCTCCTGGCGGGAATTGCGCTTTTGGTTGGCCTGAGCGGCTGCGCGGGCACCGCCCCCCGAACGCCGCCGCCAGCCGCCCCCCGCTGGCAGTGCGATCCCGAGGCCGACGCGGCCCTGAAACGGGAAGCATTCCAGCTGGGGATCCGGCTGCACGAGGCGCTTCTCAAAGCCCAGCCCGACAACGCCCTCGCCTGGTATCACCTGGGGTATGCCTGCGGTCAAATCGGGGACCATGCCCGCGAAATCGCCTGCTACGAGCGGGCCCAGGCGCTGGGCTACACCCACGACGAGGGGCTCTTTTTCAACGCCGGCATGGCCTACCTGGAACTCGACCTGGTGCCCCAAGCCCTGGAGGCCTTTCAACAGGCCCTGACCCTCAACCCCGACGGGGCGGACGACCATTTCGGGATGGCCCTGGCGCTTCAAGCGGCCGGCGACATCCCGGCGGCCGAAGCCCGCTTGCGCCAAACCGTTCTTTTGGATCCGGGCCACATCGACGCCCGCCTGCAGCTGGCGCTGATCTACATCCAAAGCGGCGACACAGACGGCGCGCGTGCCGAACTGCAGGCCGTCCTGGCGCGGGACCCGGAAAATGCCCAGGCCCGCCAATTGCTCGACGCCCTGGAGGCCCGGTGATGCCGTCGGCCGCGGGGCGCTGAGCGGTGCGGGCCGCCATCCACATCGCGCTGCACTTCCTGGCGCCGGCAGCGGTGGCCCGCTTTGGTTTCAAGCACCACCGCTGGCACGCCTGGTGGGTGATGGTGCTGACCCTGCTGGTGGACCTCGACCATCTCCTCGCCGTCCCGATCTACGACCCCAACCGCTGCAGCCTCGGCTTTCACCCCCTGCACAGCCCTGCCGCCATCGGGGCCTACCTGTTGATGCTCCTGTTTCCACGGCTGCGTCTGGTGGGCCTGGGGCTGGTGATCCACATGGCGCTGGACGCCATCGACTGCCTTTGGATGCGGGCCGCCTGAGCGGCGGAGGGACGGCTGCACCGAAGGGAAAACAGGGTCGGGCTGGGGTTATGGGGAAATGCTTGTAATCGGGACGTGAATGTACTACGAATCGCTTTTAGAGGGGTTACCAACGGCCCGCTTACGGCCGATGAGCCGAGGAGAGCGATGGAACTGCAACGCTGTTACGAAGTGCTGGGCATCCAGGCGGCGGCCTCGCCCGAAGCCGTCCACCAGGCCTACAAGACCCAGGTCAAGTTCTTTCACCCGGACCGCTTCACCGACGACCCCGACCAGCAGCGCCTGGCCGAGGAGCGCCTCAAGGAGGTCAACGCGGCTTACGCCGCCCTGCAGGCCTACCAGGCCCAAGGCCCCCGGGAAACCCCACCACGCAAGGCACCGAAGACCGAAAGGTCGCCGGAGCGGTCGGCGGAGCGCGCAGCGGCCGCCGCCCGCCCCCGGCCAGCCGCCACCATCCGCAGCGGTACATCCCTGATGCAGCAGTTGCGGGCCATCGGCCAGCGGGTCGCCGCCGGCGTCGGCAAGGCGCTGCAAGGCCTGCGGGAAAATCACCCTGCCGACCAACAGCCCGACGGTTCGCGCCCGAACCCGGGCTGTCGCCGGTCCGCGGCCGGCCCGCGCCGCTCGGGCCGCGGCATGGGCCGCGGCGGCGGGGGCCGGCGCCGCTGAGCGCACGCGCAAAAGTTACGCCGGGGATTGCGGCAGGAGGCGGCGGCGCCCGTGTTCCCCGGTTTTGATCCCTGTAGTGCCGCCTGAAAATAGGGGCCGCTGCCTTCTTGACCCCGCAAAACACCCTCGGACGGGTTAACCCTTAAAACGGAGCCCCCTGCCTTGAACCCCGCGAACATCCCCCTGCCGGAATCGGCCTTCATGACCCACCAGGTGCCCCTCCTGCTCCAGCGCTTTGAGATCTCCTGCTGTTCCGAGGGGTTTTGCAGCGAATATTTTATCCGCGACCGCAGGAGCGCCGAGGAAATCTCGTACGCCCTGATTTTCTGCCTGAACCAGTTCGCCCATCACATTCACGTATCCAAATTCCACCCCGAACTCTACAAACAGTCCAACGCACACTATCTCTCGGCCGCCTGTTTCTACCTGCTGGTCCACCATTTTGCCCAGCATTACGGCGTCACCAGCGCATTCACGATTTTTCTCCAGACCCGCCCGGCGATCTTCGAGCATTTTTACGCCCTGCTGCGGGATTTCGATTTTCATGTCCAGGCGCACGGTCTGGGCGACACCGTGGACGTCAGCAGCTGCTTCCGCCCGCGGCGGGTAAAGACCGAGATGATCGTGGAAAAGCCGGCGGCGGGGGTTGTTTTCTTGACAGAATAGAGGGCGCTGTCGCGCTCCGGGAGCGTTGCGCCGGATCATTTCAGTCCCGGTAGGATCGGCGGCGGTCCGAAACGACGCGATAACGGGTGGCAAATGCTTACCGGGTTGAACAGCAATGGAAGTCGGAGAGGGAATAACCCAAGCACGAGGAAGCCTCATCTCAGGGGAGGCAGATCGTCATGAGACTATGCCTTCACGATATCACGAACGATGACCTGCCGTTCATCGAGAAGTGGCTGCATGCGGATCATGTGCGTAGCACTTGGGGTGATCCCGATGGGAACCTCCGTGTGCTGAACGAGCCACCAGCCAAGGGGAATTGGCGGGCCATCATCGAGGCGGATGACCGCAAAGTCGGGATCGTGCTGTGGCAGCACCCCACTCGCGAGGAGCTCGACGTGGCCGGCCTCGCCGACATTCCGACGAGCGTGATCGACATCGACATCATGATCGGCGAGTTCGATGCCGTGGGGCTGGGGCTGGGGCCGACCGCGATACGCCTCGTCGCCAAGGCTGCATTGTCCGACCCAACGGTGCCGTTCGTGATGGCGTGCGCCCGGCTGGATAATATAGCCTCGCAGCGGGCTTTCACCAAGGCGGGCTTCCGCAAGGAAAAGGAATTCGACGACGTACCGAACGGGCTGTACGTGCTCATGGTGCGTCACCGGCAGGGAGGACAGATCGCATGAACCAACCCGCACCTCGCTTCTGGGACATCTTCTTCGAGGTCTACGAAAGCCTGCCTCGGCAGGGGCCCGGCAACCGCGCCTGCGCCGCCAGGGCCCTTGGTCTGTGCCGCAGCCTTCCGCAATCTCCCGCAATCCTCGATTTGGGCTGCGGCGTCGGCGGGCAAACCCTCCAGCTCGCCGAGCTTGCACCGGGTTCCATCGTGGCGATCGACAGCCATGCGCCGAGCATCGAGCGGCTGCAGGCGGCCATCGCGGAGCGCGGACTCGCGCAGCGCGTCAGTGCAATTGTCGGAGACATGGCCCATCCGGAGCAGCCGCCAGGGAGTTTCGATCTCGTCTGGTCGGAAGGCGCGCTTTACAACATCGGGCTGCGGAGCGCGTTGCGCGTCTGTCATGATTTGCTGCGCCCCGGCGGCTACCTTGCCTTCACCGATGCGATCTGGCGCAGGCAGAACCCGCCCGAGGCAGTCAAGGCCGGTTTCGACCTCGACTACCCGACCATGGGATGGCCGGATGACGACGTGGCTGCAATTCGAGACTGTGGATTCGAATTGGTCGGGCATTTCACCCTGCCCGATGAAGCGTGGTGGGACGACTTCTACACGCCGATGGAAACACGCATCGCCGAATTGCGGGAAAAATACCGCGGCGATGCCGAAGCCACCACCATCCTCGACCAACTCGCCGCAGAACCTGAGATGCATCGCCGCCATTCCGACTTCTACGCCTACGAGTTCTTCGTGGCACGCCGCCCTCTCGCGAATACACAGCCCGAGGGACATAAGGGGCGGACATAGCCAATGCATTTCCTTTACCAGGCACCGGACTCTTTCCGCGGCCCGACTGACGGCCGATTTTCTCAACCCGAGGTCTTGGCCGATCGCCGTTGCCGTCAAGCCCAGATACCGGCACCGTTCGATTCCCCGACATGTGATGGAGGGCGCCGGGCGCGTTGATTCTGGCTTGATGCGGCATACTGTAGCGCTATCACAAATTAACCTGAAAAGAAATGCG
>JAWOJK010000178.1:0-13752 GCA_046481705.1 Desulfobacterales bacterium
CGCATCATCGACCGGCTGCTCGCGGTCTACCAGCCCATCTTTGACGAAATTATCATCGTCACCAATGATCCCCGGGCCTACCTGGATCTGGACGCCGCCATCGTTACGGATATTTTCCCATACCGCAGTTCACTGACCGGCATTCATGCCGGCCTTTTTCACGCGACCCGACCCTATGCCTTTTTTGCCGCCTGCGATACCCCGTTTCTATTACCTGGGGTGATCCACCAGATTTTGAACGCCCTGTCCCCGGGGGTGGATGGGGTGGTACCGCAAACGGCCATGGGATTTGAGCCCCTCTGCGCCGTTTATGCCCAGCGCTGTTGCCAGGCGATTGCGCAGCGGCTCAACAAACAGCGTTTCCAGATCAAGGGATTCTTCAAAAAACTCCGGATACGAACCCTCTCCGAAAAATCGTTGCGTCAGCAGGACCCTGAGTTGCGGTCTTTTTTTAACATCAACACCCCGGATGATCTGGCCCGCGCCCAGGAGATCGCCACGGTCCTCAACACCTCTTGATCTTTGGCGAGCGGCGCCCTGCCGACATCCCAATCCCAGTAAAGGAACGTGGATGAGTTTAGACCAATTGTTAAAACAGGTGAAACAGCACCCCAGATTCGACCAGGTCGGCATGGTGCTCTGCCACAACGGGGTTGTCCGCGGTACCTCGCGCGACGGGCGACAAACGACCGGGCTGGAAGTCAGCGTCGACCACCACCGCCTGAAAACCATTGTCGCGGCGCAAAAAAAACGCCCGGGGATCGTCGAAATTCTGGTGGAAATCAATGAAAACCGGCCGCTCGCGGTGGGGGATGACGTGATGTTCATCGTCGTCGCCGGGGATATCCGTGAAAACGTCATCGGCGCCCTGAGCGATACCCTCAACGCCATCAAATCCAGCGTGACCACCAAAACCGAATTTTTCGCTTGAGCCACCGTATCCCGTTTTTTCACCAGCCGGGCGCGGCTTGCCACGCCCGGCTGGTGCCACAGGAGAAACAAATGGGAAACTTGACGCACGTTGACCAGGAGGGTCGGGTCCGAATGGTGGATGTGACGGCCAAACCGCAGACCGCTCGCACCGCCGTGGCCCAGGGGTGGGTCACGATGGCCCCCACCACCTTCCAGATGATCCGCCAGCAGGGGCTCAAAAAAGGCAATGTTCTGGAAACAGCACGGATTGCCGGGATAATGGCCGCCAAAAAAACCGCCGATCTGATCCCCATGTGTCACCCCCTCAATATCACCCACTCCCAGATTGATTTCTTTCCAAATGAACCCACCAGCGGAATTCGCATCGAAGCCGCCGTGCGAATCGTTGGGCAGACCGGCGTGGAAATGGAGGCCCTCACCGCTGTCTCGGTGGCGGCCCTGACGATCTACGACATGTGCAAAGCCGTCGACCGGGAAATGACCATCTCCGACATCTGCGTGCTCAAAAAATCAGGCGGCAAGAGTGGTGATTTTGCGCGTGATCGAAACCCTTGATTTTGCACTGCTCCTGGCAGCCGGAATTCTGCTCGGTGCGGTCGGCGGCTGGCTGGGGGCGAAATTCGCCGTTTACCGGCGGATCAACAGCGTCATTTCCGATTTCCAGGCCGAAATCGCCGCCTTGAAAGAGCGTCTGCGGCATAAACAAGCTGAGAACGAGAGCCTTCAGAAAGAGCTGGCCGCTCACCAGCAGGAACTGAAAGCCCTGAACTCACGGTATCTCGAGGCCTGCCGGGAAAACGGTGCGGCCCTTGCGCGCATCGAACAACTGGCCCCTCTGCAGCAGCGCCTCCAGGACCAGGCCCAGGAGATCAAGACGCTCCAAGGGCTGAACAGCGGGATTCAAAACCGCCAGACCGAGCTGGAAACCCTGCTTGCCCAGGAGCGTACGGCAACCACTGAAAAAATCAGCCTGCTGGAGGATCTCCGCCATCAGTGGCTCGACACCTTCAAGGCCCTGTCGGCCAACGCCCTGCGGGAGAACAACCGGACGTTCATCGACCTTGCCGACAGTGTTTTGGCCAAGCATCTCGAAACCGCACGCAAAGATCTCGATCTGAAGGGCCGGGCGGTGGAGGAACTGGTCAGCCCCATCAGGGACTCGTTGACGCGTTTCGACCACAACATCCAGTCACTGGAAAGGACGCGTGAAAAAGCCTACGGCGGGCTCTCGGAGCAGGTGCGGTCCCTGATCGGGACCCAGCAGCTCCTGCAGCGCGAAACCGGCAAGCTGGTCAAGGCCCTGCAAACCCCTCAGGTTCGCGGCCGATGGGGCGAAATTACCCTGCGACGGGTGGCCGAACTCTCCGGCATGCAGCGCCACTGCGATTTTTTTGAACAACAGACCGCGGCAGGCGCCGACGGCTTGATGCGGCCAGACATGCTGGTCAAACTCCCCGGCAACCGCCAAATCGTGGTGGACGCCAAGGTTCCGTTGGCGGCGTATCTGGATTCCCTGGAGGCCGAGAGCGACCAGGCCCGCCAGGCGCTTTTGGAAACCCATGGCAGACAGGTCCAGACCCACATCCTCAAGCTCTCCCAAAAAGCTTACTGGACCCAGTTTGCACCGACACCCGAGTTTGTGGTGCTCTTTATCCCCGGCGAGAATTTCTTTTCCGCCGCGCTCAGCCAAAATCCCGCGCTGATCGAAGAGGGCGCCCGGCGCGGGGTTATTCTGGCGACGCCCACTACCCTGATCTCACTGCTCAAGACGATTGCTTTCGGCTGGCGCCAGGAAACCATCACCGAAAATGCCCGGGCGATCAGCGAGCTGGGGCGCGAGCTCTATGAACGTCTAAACCACGTCGCCGGCCACCTCAACCGGCTGGGGCAGGACATCGATCACTGCGCCCGCAGCTTCAACCAGGCGGTCGGTTCTCTGGAGCGGCGGGTGTTTGCATCCGCCCGCCGTTTCGCCGACCTTGGCATCCACCTCAAGGACAACCGGCAACTGCCCGAGCTGGACGTTCTGAACAGTAAAACCCGCAAACTGGACGAAGACAAAACCGTATGACACCCATGAGACACCCTCTGTATTGGCGATTTGGCGTGCTGATTCTTCTGCTGATGAGCCTGACGGGATGCGAACGGGCAGCCAAAACGCCCCTGCCGCCCGCCGCACCCCCTGCACCCCTCAGGCTTTTGGCCGCAACGGATCTGCCCCTGTTCGCAGACGACCGCGATTTAGACGGTTTGGCCGAAGCCATTCACCAAAGCCTGACCTACCTCAAGCGCCTGCCGCCGGAGCGCGCGTTTCCGTTCGGCGCCGACACGCTCACCGCTGACACGATCATGCGCGCCCTGATGCATTTCAGCGATTTTCTGCAAACCGCCCCCACGCCAGCGCAACTGGACGATTTTGTGCGCACCAACTACCGGGTCTACCGCACGCTGGGGGCGTCGGCCGACGACGCGGTGCTCTTTACGGGCTATTACGAACCCATTATTGCGGGAAGCCGCATCCGCAGCGCCGCCTGCAGCGTTCCGGTCCTCGGCCGCCCCACCGATCTGGTGACGATTGATCTCGAACGCTTTTCGGCGCGTTTTAAAGGTGAAACCCTGACGGGTCGACTCCAGGACGGCCGCGTGGTTCCCTATTTTGAACGCCGCGAGATTACCGACCCGGCGGTTTTTGGAGAGCGGGCCGAAGCTGTTGCCTGGGTGGCAGACCCGCTTGACCTTTTTTTCCTTCAAGTTCAGGGTTCGGGTCAAATTCAGCTCCAGGACGGCAGCCGCTTGCGGGTTCAGTATCATGCGAGCAACGGCCACCCCTACCGCAGCATCGGACGCCATCTGATCGACTCCGGCAAAATACCGCGGGAAGAGATGTCCATGCAACGCATCCGGAGCTACCTGGAGGCCCATCCGGAAGAAATCGGGCCGGTATTGAACCACAATCCGAGCTTCGTTTTCTTTAAGATCGAGGAAATCGGGCCCCTTGGAGCCCTCAACGTTCCCCTGACCCCGGGGCGTTCGATCGCGCTGGATCGCCGCATCTTCCCGCCGGCGGCGCTGTGCTTCATCCAGTGCCAAAAACCCCTGGTGGACACGGCCGGCCACATAACCCAGTGGCGGCCGTTTTCGCGTTTTGTCCTGAACCAGGACACCGGCGGCGCCATTCAGGGGCCTGGACGGGCCGACCTTTTTTGGGGAAGCGGCGCAACCGCCGAAATCTCCGCCGGCCATCTGCAGCACCCTGGCAGTCTTTTTTTTCTGGTCCTGCGCGAGGACCGGGCCCCGTCCTGAGGGCCCCCGCGCGGCTACCACTGTCAGCGGCGCAAGGTGCAAAGGGTGGTTTGGCAACCCTTTGCGGCAGGCCCTGCAAATGCGGATTCAGTTGACATGCTGGGTTAAAATCAGTAGATAATCACCCTGTTTTTATCTTTTTTTTCAAGGAGTGCGCCATGTTTGGCATCGGTATGCCTGAACTGCTTCTCATTTTGGCCGTCGCCCTGATCGTCATCGGCCCCAAGAAGCTTCCGGATCTGGCGCGCTCCCTCGGCAAGGCGATGGGGGAGTTCAAAAAAGCGACGGCCGAACTCAAGGAAAGCATCCAAATCGATTCGGAGTTGAAAGACGTCAAGCAGGCCTTCGACCAAATGAACGCCCCGGCCAAATCCACGGCCCCAAAGGAGACGCGCGCCCAAACCGCTGATTTGGATGAACCACGACCCGAGGAAGAACCCGAAGGCCCGCCGCCAGCCCCCTCCACTTCCAGCCCAGCCGACGCCCCCGAGCCCCAAACAGCGGGAAAAGAGGCCTCCAAAGATGCGTGAGGAAGATAAAATTCCCTTTACCGCGCATCTCGAGGAGCTGCGAAAAAGATTGATCGTCTGTTTTATCGCGGTGGGAATCGGTTTTGTGGGGGCTTACGGCTTCAAGGAAAAGCTGTTCCAGGTGCTTACCGCCCCCCTCATCAGGGTCATGAAAAGCGGCGACACCCTGATCTTCACCAACCTGCCGGAAGCTTTTTTTACCTATCTCAAAGTTTCTTTGCTGGCGGGGTTGATGCTGGCGGCACCCGTGATCCTTTACCAATTCTGGATGTTTGTGGCCCCCGGCCTCTACCAGCGGGAGCGCCGGGTGCTCCTGCCGATCGTCTTTCTTTCAAGCCTGTTTTTTCTTGGCGGCGCACTGTTTGGCTACTTTATCGTTTTCCCCTGGGGGTTTCAGTTTTTTCTGGGGTTTGCGACCGAACACATCCGCCCGCTGCCCTCCATGCGGGAGTATCTCAGCTTTTCCGCCAAGCTGCTGCTGGCCTTCGGGATCGTGTTTGAAATGCCGCTGGTGCTCACGGCGATGGCCCGACTGGGGATCGTCTCGGTTGGTTTTCTCAAAAAAAACCGAAAATACGCCATCTTGCTTTTTTTCATCGGCGCCGCGGTGCTGACCCCACCGGACGTGGTCACCCAGATCATGATGGCCCTTCCACTGATGCTGCTCTACGAGGTCAGCATTATCGGCGCCCGCATCTTTGCCCCCAAGCCCGCCGAAAACGCCGACGACGCGGCGCCCGAGCCGGAAAAGAAGGGCTGAGGGCCGCTGCTGCCGGACGATTTTTGGAATCCCGTGGCCCCAGGAAGAGGGGATAGGCGTTGACAGAATCCAGCGGTCTTGCTAAAAATCAGGCGGTTTAGGAAGGTCGTGGCACTGGCAACCCTAAAATTAAGGAGGTCATGGTGTTGAAGAGAAAACCGTCTTTTACTATCGCAGCGCTCGTCGGTCTGGCGACAGTCTTCATCGCCGCAGGGATCTACGCCGGAACCGAGGTTTCCGACGTAATCACAATGAAGAACCCAGCCTACGCCGAGCACACCAAGGGCATCGTCGAATTCACCCACCAAAAACACATTGACGAATATAAAGCCGGATGCGGCGACTGCCATCACGATGACAAAGGCCAACCGCTCACAGATCTCAAGATGGGCGACAACGTCGATTCCTGCATCACCTGCCACAAAATACCCGGCGCGGTGCCCGGCGAACTGAAAAAGGAGTGGCGGGAAACAAAAATGCCGAAGGCCGAGCAATCCAAGCGCGAACTGGAGTACCACGCCGAGGCCCTGCACCAAAACTGCATCACCTGCCACAAGGACTTTAACAAGAAAAACAACACGAAGGCCGCGCCGGTCACCTGTACCACCTGCCACCCCAAGGAGGGCTGATCGAAAGCGTCGTCCAGCAGGGCGGCGTGGGGCGATTCAAAACTGACGCGCATGGCTCATAATCACAGGGTGCCTCCCGCCTTAAGGGGTGATGGCGCCCTGTTGTTTTTTGCGCTGGTAGGCGCGGGCGTTTCTGACCATGGCCCTCGCCCATTGCGGGGTCCCCAAGGCATGCAGGTGGGTGTAGGTGGCCAGAACATTTTTGTAGCAGATGCCATCGCGTTTACCAACAACCCCCACGCCTTTTTTCATTCGAAAAACCGTGCGCCGGTCGGTATCGTCACATTGCAGGACGTGGGAGTAATGAAATTCGTGTCCTCTGAGTTCAGTACCCACCGCAAAAAAGGGGTTTTCAGCCTCGACGCTGACAATCGTGTACCCATGCCCCTGGGGTTTCTCGGAAAACCCGAACACGATCGGCAGCACGCCGGCCATGGGGTAGGCGCGGCCCGCCATCACCAACTGCCTGCCGAGATACATCAAGCCGCCGCACTCGGCGTAAATGGGCAGCCCGTCCTCCGCCAGGCTTTTGAGAACGTCGCGGAAGGCCCGATTTTCAGATAGCTCCCTGACATGGGTTTCCGGAAATCCGCCGCCGATGTAAAGCCCGTCCAGGGCTGGCATGCGGGTATCCCGCAGCGGGCTGATGTAAACCAGGTCGGCCCCTTCGGCAACCAGCGCGTCTATATTTTCAGGGTAGTAGAACTGAAAGGCGGAATCGCGAATAATGCCGATGCGCGGGCGCGCTGGTGGCACGCTTTCGTCCTGCGGGGGGGTCGGGGATGCGAGCGGACCGGCGCCCTGGCGGCCGAGGGCCGGCGCCGCAGGGGCGTGGGTCAAGGGGGGGCGACAGCCGTCGGCCGCGAGACATTCGATGGCCTTCAGATCGAGGTGGGTGCGGGCGATTTCAGCGGCAGCCGCAATGGAGTCCCGGGCCCAGTGGTGTTCAGGGGTCGGGACCAGGCCCATATGCCTTTCGGGGAAACGCTGGCGGTCCAGTTTGGGAAGGGCCCCCACGACAGGAACCCCGCAGAGGGATTCGATGCTGGTGCGAAGGGTGCGCTCGTGGCGGGCGCCGGCCACCCGGTTGAGCACCACCCCCTTGATCTTGACCTCCGGGTCGAACCGCTGGCAGCCCATCACCACGGCCGCCATCGTGCGGGTGGACTTGGTGCAGTCGATGCAGAGGATCACCGGCGCCTGCAGCAGTTTGGCCAACTCCGCGGTGCTGGTGGCACCACCGCTGTCGATGCCGTCGAACAGGCCGCGGTTGCCTTCCACCACGGCCATGTCGGCTGATTCGGCGTGTTTTAAAAACGAGGCGCGGACGTCTTCTTTGGAGGCTAAGAACGTGTCGAGATTGTAGCAGGGCCGGCCGGCCGCCAGGGCAAGCCAGCCCGCATCAATGTAATCGGGCCCTTTTTTGAATGGGGCAACTGTTTTGCCGCTGTGGGTCAGCGCCGCAATGACGCCGATGGACAGGATGGTTTTCCCCGAACCCCCCCGTAAGGCTGAAATGACGATTCTGGGAAATTCCATTTGTTAGGAGGCCTTAAATCTCTTGAGTCCCCACCCAAAACACCGCAAAAGGGGGGTTAATCTTCGTGCTCGGCCCCTGCCTGCTTGCCGGCCCCCTTCAGGCCATACATGGAGGTGCTGCCGCTGGACCAATATTCCAGAATACCCTCGGTCACCATCTGGTTGACAATCTTTTTGGCTTCCCGCGGTTTGAGATCCAGAATTTTTGACAGGTCGTTGAAATAAAACTTGGATTTGCTTTTGGATTTTTTCTTCAGTTCCTCGATTAATTTTTCGCACTGTTCGGCGTATTCCATGATGATGCCTCTTTTCTTTGGGATTCAGGGGGCACCTGATCGTGCCCCCTGAAAAGGGTTACCGCTGTTTAGAACTTGAAGTTCGTGGTCTGGCGCCAGGTATAATAGGCGGGATCACGGAAATCATCGATCAGGTGGTGGGTAAATTCCAGTTCACACTTCTCGAAGAATCTCTCCCAGCCGATCCGCTCGGCCCAATCACCCAGACGCTCGTACTTGTTGGCGCCCGCCGCGTAGGTTTCGACGATCTTTTTGATGGTATCCGTCATGGTCGGCCAGCGCGGCACTTCGTTGGGGATAAAGGCCACGACGACCTTGGAGAACTTCGGGTTGCTGATGCGGTTGGAGACCTTGCCGCCCACCATCAAAACGATGCCGTCGCCTTCGGTGTCGGCCAGGGGCATCGACGGGCACATGGTGTAGCAGTTGCCGCAGAACATGCAGCGGGACTCGTTCACGGCCACAGAGTTGACTTTGGTGCCGTTGGGCAGCTCAATCTTGGCGGGCTTGATGGCCGCGGTCGGACAGGCGGCGATCGCCAGCGGGATCTCGCACATCTTGTCCAGGTATTCGTGGTCCAGGAGCGGCGGCTTGCGGTGATAGCCGAGGATCGCGATGTCCGAGCAGTGAACCGCGCCGCACATGTTGAGACAGCAGGCCATGGAGACCCGCACGTGGGCCGGCATACGGTGCTGCTGGAAATCCTCGAAGAGCACGTCCATGGTCGCCTTGACGGTACCGGAGGCATCCGATGCGGGCGTATGGCAGTGAATCCAGCCCTGGGTGTGGACGATGTTGGAAATCCCGGCACCGGTGCCGCCGATGGGGAACTTGAAGCTGCCGCCGTCGAACTTGCGGCTTTCGAGGTCCTTTTTCAGGGGCTCGATCTTGTCCTTGCTGTCCACCATGAACTCGATGTTGTTGCGGGTGGTGAAGCGCAGGTAGCCGTCGCAGTGTTTGTCGGCGATTTCGCAGATTTCGCGGATATGGGTCACGCTCATGATGCGGGCGCCGCCGCAGCGCACGGTGTAGACCTCTTCACCGGATTCGGCGACATGCACCATGATGCCCGGCTGCAGGTATTCGTGATACAGCCATTTGCCTTTGTTTTTGGCGATCACCGGCGGATAGAACTCGTCGTACTTGCGCGGTCCGATATCGGTGATCCGGTTTTCCATCGGTTTGTCCGGGTTATACCCTGATGAAATAAATGCCATGGTGTTCCCCCCCCTTTTTATCTGAGATGGTGTTTTCTGAATTCGTTGATGTCACGCTGCCAGCCGCCTTCCACCTCATCTTCTTTCCAGAAGATGTACGGGTTGGTGCGCGGTTCCTGAACGTGCTGCGGAACAGGATCGATTCCGGTGACTTCCAGCAGTTTCTGGAAGCCCTGGCGCTTGATGAGTTCACCAAGGCGCTCACGGTTCTTGCCTTCTTCCATCCACCAATCCCAGATACCTTCAATCACTTCCTTGATTTCGTCGTAGGGGTCTTCGGCCTTGACGAAAGGAACCAGCAGAGAGCCCATCTGGGCACCATCGAGGATCGGGGCCTTGGCGCCCACCAGAATCGAGAGGCCGGTGTCCTTGCCGATTCTCAGCGCTCTGGGCATGACGTTGATGCAGTGCATGCAGCGCGTGCATTCGCGGTTGTCGATCTTCATTTTGCCGTCTTCCATCCACATACACTTGGTGGGGCAAAGATCGATGACTTCCTTCTGGATGTCGAACGGGCCCCAGTCGCGGCCGGAATGGGCGCCGGCGTTTGAGGGGATTTCACCGCCGATATAGGCCTGAACGGCTTCCTGGTCGATGCGGATATCATCTTTCCAGGTGCCGATAAAAGACATGTCGGCCCGGGCGATGGAGGCCACGCAGCAGTTGGGGCAGCCGTCAAATTTGAACTTGAATTTATAGGGGAAAGCCGGGCGATGCAGCTCATCCTGGTATTCCAGGGTGAGGTGATGACACAGGTCCTGGGTATCGAAGCAGGCGTACTCGCAACGGGCCTTGCCGATACAGTCCGCAGGGGTTCTCAGGTTGGAGCCGGAGCCGCCGAGGTCCTGGTTGAGGTTGTGGGTCAGCTCGAAGAAGATCTCCTCGAGCTGGGGGGTGGTGGTGCCGAGAAAAATGATGTCGCCCGTGGAGCCGTGCATATTGGTGATGCCGCTGCCGCGAAGATCCCAGAGATCGCATATTTTCTTGAGATAATCGGAGGTGTAGAATTTTCCGGCCGGTTGGGCGACCCGCATGGTGTGGAAATGCGCAACGCCGGGGAACAGGGCCGGCTGGTCGCAGTAACGGCCGATGACACCGCCGCCGTATCCGAAAACCCCCACGATACCGCCGTGCTTCCAGTGGGTTCTTCCGTGCTTAAAGGACAGTTCCAATACGCCCAAAAGGTCATCAACCACATCGGTGGGAATCTGAAACTCGACATTATCGGGATTTTTGGCTCTTCTTTCGGCCTCCTGCTTTAAGTCGGACACAAAGCTTGGCCATGGACCGCTTTCAAGCTCGTCCAGCAAAGGAGTTGGGTGTTTTGCCATCTTGATTTCCTCCATTTCGTTGAGTTTTAACCTCTGACCAACCAAAAACGAATTGCCACCTCCAAGGGTTTCGGGTCACCTCCTCTCATCAAAAAAGTCATTTTGTTTTTAGTAAGTTAAGCCGCTTGTCAGGCGTACAATTATTGCTTTTTAAAGGTTCTGATATAGAGTTTATTGGGTGGGTTGTCAATAAAAAAGGTTTTGTTTCACGCGGTTAAGACCCGCCACGGAACCATTTGCAGGCACCGGCCCATCATGTTGTTAGGGCATTTTATAAACGCACCTTATGTGGTGTCTGTCGTCTCAGAAGCCCGCTTTTGCACTGCATGAAACATGAGATCCGCGTGGTCCTCCAAATGGGTGCTGATAAGCGAAAATTCCGGCGCCCGGGAGTCGACCGTTTTCAGGACCGCCTGAAAAAAATCCCCGATCTCTTCCCGCGAAAAGGACCCCAGATAGTCAAGGAAGCGGGCGGAGAGCGTCGGATGTTTGTTTTTAAGCCCCATCAAAAATCCTTCCAGGGTTTCACCGACCGCCAGATCATCGGACCACGCCAGGGCGCCCACCCCTTCGAGGCGGTCCAGCCGGGTTTGGATCGACAGGTTTGCCAGAAAAAAAAACAGGGTTTCCGCCATGGCATCGAACGGCGCAAGCGGTGTGCTGACAATCGGGGAAAACTGCCGGGCGGTAATCAGGCGCACCGCCAAGCGGCTGTTTTGGCACTGGACGACAAAATCCCCGGCCGCGTGATGCCAGGGGAAGATCTGGCGGGTGGTTGACAGATCATAATAAGCGGTCAGGATCAGCGCGACCTGACGATAGAACTGGTGGGTTTGCGCTTCCGAAAGGAAAAAAACACCGTTACGGGCGTCCCAGACCAAGATACCGAGGGCCCCGTCGGCGGGATGGCGGGTCAGATGGCACTCACTGAAGCCCTCGAACCATTCCCCCAGAAACAGCGGCCAGTGCCTCAGCCCCGGGCCGCCACCCTCCCCGAGGCTGTATACCCGCGGCAGGTAACCATCCGGCAGTAATCGGTTCAATTCCTCTATCAGCGAGAATTCTCTTTGGATCACAGCAGCACCCGCAGGGGATACTGCGACATTCAGCACAAACGCGTCATGGTAATCCGCCGCGATCGTCTCGATGCGCGCGGGGTGGTAGAGGGCGCCGTGTTTTTCCAGGAAAACCCGGATTTCCGAGAAATCCAGGCGTTCTGGGGATAGCTGGCGGCGAACCCCGACGGCTTCCCGCAGCCGCCGAAAATTGCGCCACGATAGAAAATCGGTGACGGCCTCGAAGTAAGCCCCATAAGTTGCCTCGGAATCCAGAAGCGCTGGGGTGTCATCGGGTCGCTGGCTGCGCTTCAGGGGCAGCGGCGCCTGCCAGATACCGTCTGAGCGGCAGAGGGCGGCGCGCCGACCGGTAAGGTAAAAATGAAACCTAAAGCTTGGGGTCATAGGGGTCGCGGCGGGCGGCCCGCGCCGGCAAGAATTGGCGCCGCGGGTCGGCCGCTGAGGCAAGCATCGGTTTGGCTTGCAGTCTCCCGTTTTAATGGCGTTTATCAGAAATATCCTTGATGATTTCGGGCGCCACCTGATAGCCGAGTTCAATCGCCTTGTCGCAGTGCCGTTTGGCAAGATCAAACGCGCCTTTCTGAAGATAGGCGATTGCCAGATTGTTGTGGGCGACGGGAAAATTGGGTTCCAGCTTGATGGCCTTCAGCCCGGCCTCGATGCTTTTATCCACATGGCCTTTCATCAGGTAAGCACTGGCGAGGGTGGTAAAGGCTTGCAGAAACCGGAAATTAAATGCCGTTGCCCGCTCGAGAGCCTGGATGGCTTTATCGACATTGCCTTTCTGAAGCTGGACGAAACCGATATTGCCGTACCCTTCAGAAAAACCCGGGCGGGCCTTGACGGCTTTTTGATTGAAATCCAGACACCCGTCGAGGTCGCCGTCTTTCAAACGGATACCGCCCAGCAGAACGTAGGCCTCGGCAAGAGACGGGCTGCACTCGATCGCCTTGAAAAGCGCCTGCTCGGCTTCGGCGTATTGCTTCTGGCCCAACAACCCGACGGCCAGATTGTAGTGGGAGGTGCCGCATTCCGGATTGGAGGCAATCGCCACACGGTGCTGGGCAATAAATTCGTTCACGTTTTCAGGTACGTTTTTGGGTTTCTCATTTTCCATAACCACTCCTTTCATGACCCCCGGATGGCGTTGAGGCTAGTATGAAATCAAAAGCTTGTCAATAAAAATCAAAAGCAGGTGTTATTGGCGCTTTGCTTAAAACGCGTCTGGCACGAGCGGGTTTTGAGGCGGCTTTTTTCCTTGACAAAAACATTCGATTTTTCTTAATTTTAAAAAATGTTAATAATTTGATGCGGTGGTAAAAAAGTCAAAAGCCAGGCAGTTTCGTAAAAAGGCCAAGTTACGGTGCGCAAATCTCGAGGGGTGCGGCGTACTTATGCAAACCGCAGCGACTTCGGGATGCGGCGCAAGGCGGAAATTGGACTTCTGAAGGAACTGTCAATAATTTTATCCATTCGGAAACTGCAACCCAAAACTGACCGCACCGAGGGGCCGAGATGAAACCAGGATGCTATACAGCGATCATAACCCCGTTTCTGGGAGACCGGGTCGACTACCAGGGCCTGGAACAACTTGTTGAATTTCAGATTGAAAACGGGGTCACCGGTATACTGGCGGTCGGCACCACTGGTGAGAGCCCCTCCCTCACATGGGATGAACACCATCGGGTGACGGCCCTGGTGGTGAAAAAAACCCGGGGGAAATGTGTCAGCATCGCCGGCGCCGGCAGCAACTATACCCAGGAGTCGTTGGCCGCTACCCACCACGCGGTGGAAACCGGCGCCGATGCCGTCCTTTTGGTGGACCCCTACTACAACGGCCCCAGTTCCCTGGAGATCCGGCGGGAATACATCGCCCCGGTCGCTACAGCGTTCCCCGACGTCGACGTTATACCCTACGTCATTCCCGGCCGCACCGGTACCCAGCTACTGCCGGAAGACCTGGGGCTGCTGTGCCGGGAGTTTAAAAATGTCCAGACGGTCAAAGAAGCCACCGGCAACATCGAAAACATGCGGCGGACCCGCACGGTTTGCGGCCGCGATTTCACGATTCTCTCCGGCGATGATGCCCTGACCTACACGATGATGACCGACCCGCAAATCCTGGCGACGGGGGTTAT
>JAWOJK010000196.1:0-5763 GCA_046481705.1 Desulfobacterales bacterium
GCGGCCTTCCACAGGGCTTAAAACACAACAGCCATCATAACCGCAATTATAATGGCCATTGCAGCATTCGGCGCTCAGACGGTTATTTCCCCGGACACTGGGCCCGGACCGCGGCATCGATATTTTTATCCCCGTAGGCCTTGTCGAAGCGCTCGCTGAACTCCCGCGCCAGTTTACGTGCCCGCTGCTGATAGGCGTTTTTATCCGTCCAGGTGTTTTCGGGAATCAAGATCTCGTCGGGCACCCCCGGACAGGTCACCGGAATATCGAGGTGGAAAAGGCCCTCGGGTTTGAAGGCCACATTGCTCAGCTTGCCGTCCAGGCAGGCATTCACCATCGCCCGCGTCAGGTTGATGTCCATGCGTTTGCCGACCCCGTAGGGCCCCCCGCTCCAGCCGGTATTGATCAGGTAAACCCCTGTCTTGTGAGTATCCAGTTTCCGGCCCAGCAGTTCGGCGTACAGGCGCGGCAGACAGGGCATGAAGGGCTGGCCGAAAAAGCGCGAAAAGGTGGAGACCGGGTCGATGATGCCGGTTTCGGTGCCGGCCAGCTTGCTGGTGTAACCCATCAGGAACCAGAGCATCGCCTGTTCGCGGTTGAGCCGCGAAATCGGCGGCAGCACGCCGTTGGCGTCGGCGGTCAGAAACAGGATGGTGCGCGGATGCCCCCCCGTGGAGTCGGCCTTGATGTTGGAGAGGAACGTCAGCGGGTAGGAGGCGCGGCTGTTGGGTGTCAGGCGGTCGTCGGTGAGGTCGAAGCTGCCGTCGGGGTACATCATCGCATTTTCGACGATCACCCCGTGCTTGCGGTAGTCGTCCTGGTGAAAAACGGCCTTGAAGATCTCGGGTTCCTTTTCGGGATTGAGATCGATCAGTTTGGCATAACAGCCGTTTTCGAAGTTGGCGATGCCGTTTTCGCTCCAGCCGTGCTCGTCGTCGCCCAGCAGGGAGCGACTGGCATCGGCCGAGAGGGTGGTCTTGCCGGTGCCCGACAGTCCGAGAAAGAGCGCCAAGTCGCCGCGCTGGTTTTCGTTGGCGCTGCAGTGAATCGGCAGAATGTCCTCAAAGGGCAGGTAGTAGTTCATTACCGTGAAGATCAGTTTTTTGACACTGCCGCCGTAGGCCGACCCGTAAACCAGGCCCAGGCGCCGATCAAAGTCCGTGGCAATGGTCAGATTGGCGGTGCGCCCGTCCGACAGCTGCCGCAGGCGCCCATGGTATCGGCGCGTATCGATCTTGTCGTAGGGCAGCACCAGCAGGGTGAAGCCCCTTTCGGCAAAGCAGCTGGCGTGAAAATTTTGCGGCAGCGGCCGGAACATGTTGAGGGTGAAAAGGCTGGTCAAAGCGCGATCCGAGACCGTCTGGACCGGAAGCACATAACTGGCGTCGGCCCCCACCACCCGGTCGGTCACAAAGATCCGCTCTTTGCGGCCGAGAACCTGCAGGGCGTCCTGCCAGAGCATCTCAAAGGTTTCGGGATCGAGAGGCAGGTTGTTGGGCGAATCCCAGTCGATGTTGGCTTCGGATTCAGCGCGCCGCACGAACACCGTATCCTGGGGCGCTCGCCCGGTGGACTCCACCGGCGTCCAGGTGGCCAGGCAACCGCTGGCGGCCACCAGGGCCTCTTTGCAGTCAACCGCCGCCTGAATGGTGGCTTCACGGTCCAGATTGCGCAACACCCGCACGTGCCCCGCCACGACCTGGTCCAACGCTTCCTTAAATTCCATGATGTTCACCTTCTGATTCGAGAGCTGTTAACATATTGGGTGCACAAGAAAATGTAGATGCGGTCCTATCCGAAATCGAGAATAGGGCCGTCTGCGATGGGTGCCTGCGGGGGTACCGAAGAGGAGGTCCGTGGGGGGCTGCCGGTTGGTAGCGGAGGACCAGCGCCGGGCAACGTCCACCGGCTGCCGGCGGGTTTGCCGCCGCCACCTGATACGGGTAGTTCCGGCGGCCGCTGCAGCCGTCCTTGAGAACCCCGCCGCGCATGTCAGCCGTCCCTGTTGCAGATGAATTTTTCCTCTACCGGGAATTGCTGCCGGATCCAGACCAGTACCTTGTCGAACTCGCTGCGAAGCTCGCCCAGGGCCTTGCCGCGATGACTGACGCGGCTTTTCTCCTCGCGGGTCAATTGCGCAAAGGTCTTTTTCAGGGAGGGGTAATAGAAAATCGGGTCGTAGCCGAATCCGCTTTCACCTGCCGGGGCTTCGGTGATCAGGCCTTCGCAGCGCCCCTCGTAGGTCAGCGCCGCTCCGGTTGGAACCGCCACTGAGATCACACACTCAAAGGCAGCGCGGCGATCCGGCTTTCCGGCCATCTCGGCCAGCACCCGCCGGCAGCGTTCGGCATCGGTGGCCGCGGGGCCCGCGTAGCGCGCCGAAAGCACCCCCGGGGCGCCGCCCAAGGCGGCCACCACCAGGCCCGAGTCGTCGGCCAGGGCCGGCAGCCCCAGCACGCGGGCGGTGAAACTGGCCTTCTTGTAGGCATTATCATCGAAGCTCAGCCCGTCTTCGACTGCTTCGGGAATCGGCCCGAAGTCGGTGAGGTCTTTTATCGTAACGGGGTAGCCTGCCAGGAGCTCACGAATTTCGGCGCATTTTCCCTTGTTACGGGTAGCAATAACCAGTGGGATCGGAGGGGGCACGTTTAACTTACCTTTATAAATAAATAATAATTTCAAACTTTTATGGAACTTTTGGAAACCGCCCGGAATCCAACCGAATTGACTTTGGGTATAGATCATGGTGCCCGCTTTGTAAAGTCTTTTCAACGGGATGCAGCGCCAAGAAAACCCTTTACAGCCCTGAGAGGCCTGTTATATACCTCTGACCGACGCAAGGCCGCAGCCGCTTTGCGCGCACTGCCGGCGCTTTCATCCCGGCGCATCTTGCACCTACGGTTTTCAGCCTGCCGCGAAAATCGCCCCGGGCGAGCGCAACCCCACCGCTGGCCGCTAGAAACCCAGACAGACCAATTCAGAAGGAACCCTGCGATGCACAAACTTTTGACCGAACAGGCCGGCCGGGAAATGCTCCTGCTGGGCAACGAGGCCATTGCCCGCGGGGCGCTGGAGGCCGGTGTCGCCTTTGCGAGCACCTACCCGGGCACCCCGTCGTCCGAGATATCCGCCAATTTTTTTCAGATCGCCCGCGAAAGCGATCTTTACTTCGAATACAGCACCAACGAGAAGGTCGCCATGGAGGTGGCGGCGGCGGCGGCCAATGCCGGCGTGCGCAGCATGTGCATCATGAAGCACGTCGGGCTCAATGTGGCCGCGGACCCCCTGATGACCCTGGCCTACGTGGGCGTCAAGGCCGGCATGGTGATCGTCACGGCCGACGACCCCTACATGTTCTCCAGCCAGAACGAACAGGACAACCGCTATTACGGTCGTCTGGCGGGCCTGCCGATCCTGGAGCCGTCTTCGGT
The DNA here is from genome assembly GCA_046481705.1 of Desulfobacterales bacterium. Taxonomy (GTDB): domain Bacteria; phylum Desulfobacterota; class Desulfobacteria; order Desulfobacterales; family JAABRJ01; genus JAABRJ01. Next base: position 3,432 of record JAWOJK010000196.1, read on the forward strand.
GGCGGAGGCCAAGGAGATGGCCGCCTACGCCTTCGAGCTGTCCGAGCAGCTCCAGCAGCCGGTGCTTTTCCGGACCACCACGCGCATCAACCACTCCACCGCCGTGGTGACCACCGGCGCACTCCAAGCCCGCCGCCCGAAGGGCCGCTTCGTCAAGGATCCCCTCAACTATGTGACGGTGCCGGCGATTTCCCGCAAGCTGCACGCGCGCCTGCTGGAACGCCTGGAAACCGCCGAAAAGCTGGCGGGCGAAAGCCCTTTCAATTTCACCGCCGGCAGCGGCGACTGGGGGATCGTCTGCAACGGGGTCAGCCACAACTATGTCGACGACGCCCTCCGGGACCTGGACATCCAGGACCGCGCCCGGGTCCTGCGGATCGGTTTCTCCCACCCCCTGCCCGCCGAGCGGGTCAAAGGGTTTCTAAAGGACTGCAGCCGCGTCCTGGTGGTCGAGGAGGGTGAACCCTTTATGGAGGAAACCGTCAAGGCCTTTGCCCAGGAAGCCGGCCTGACGCTGCCGATTCGCGGCAAGGGGCCGGGTCTCTTCTCGCGCCTCTACGAATTCGACCCCGCCATGGTCAAAGGGGTCATCGCCGCCTTTTTCGGCGTGCCCTACAGCCCCCCGGCCATCCCGGACCTGTCGGACCTGCCGGAGATTCCCCAGCGGCCGCCGACGCTGTGCGCCGGCTGCTCCCACCGGGCGACCTTTTACGCCGTCAAAAAGGCGACCGAGGGGCTCGACACCATCCACCCGACCGATATCGGGTGCTACACCCTGGGGTTTCTGCCGCCCCTCTCGATGGGCGACTTCCTGATCTGCATGGGCTCCTCGGTGGGCACCGCCGGCGGCTTCGCCCAGGTGACGGACCAGAAAGTGGTGGCCTTCATCGGCGATTCCACCTTTTTCCACTCCGGCGTCGCCGGGCTGGTCAACGCCGTCTTCAACAACCACAATTTCACCCTGGTGATCCTGGACAACGGCACCACGGCCATGACCGGCCACCAGCCCAACCCCGGGGTCGACATGCACGAACTGGGAATCGAAGGCTACGGGCGGGTGTCCATCGAGGCGGTCGTCAAGGCCCTGGGCGTCCAGCATGTGACCACCATCCGGCCCTTCAACACCAGAAAGAGCATTGCGGCGATCCGCGAAGCCCTCGAATTCAAGGGGGTTTCGGTGGTCATCAGCCAGGAATTGTGCACGCTTTACGCAAAAAGCCTTAAAAAGCCCCGCGGCCGCGCCTTTTACGTCTCAGACGCGTGCAAGAACCACCGCGACTGCATCAACGACCTGGCCTGCTTCGCCTTCTACCTCCAGGACGGCCGGGTCAAAATCGACCCCGACCTGTGCGCCGGCTGCTCGGTCTGCGCCCAGATCTGTCCGGAAAAGGCCATCCGCCCCATGAAGGCCGAGAAATAGAAGGGCGGCGCGCAGGGAGAGCGGCAAATTTCCAAACCACGGATCGAGCGAACCACAGACGGGGAAAAGTGCTCCCGCAGACAGATGACAGGATGGTCAAGATGGAAGCGAAACGGTTAATCATTGTGGCGGTTGGCGGGCAAGGCAACCTGCTGGCCTCGCGGGTGCTCGGCGAGGCGGCGCTGCTCTCGGGCGTGGCGGTGCGCATGAGCGAGATTCACGGCATGGCCCAACGGGGCGGCGTGGTGGAATCGGCCATGGTCTTCGGCGATGCCCGCAGCCCGATCATATCGGACGGCGAAGCCGACATCCTGCTGGGCTTCGAGCCCGCCGAAACCCTGCGCGCCCTGCGCAAATGCAACCCCGGCAGCATCGCCATCACCAATCTCAGCCCGCTGACGCCCTTTACGGTCACCATTGGCCTGGGCACCTACCCGGGGCTGGGACAGATCCGGAAACTGCTGCGGGCCAAGGTCCGCAAGCTGGTGGCCTTCGATGCCACCGCGCTCGCCAAGCAGGCGGGCAACGTGATGGCGGTCAACATGGTGCTGCTGGGCGCCCTGCTGCATGAAGAGGCCCTGCCCCTGACCACCGAAAACGTCCAGACCGCCATCCGCACGCGCACCCGCAAGGCCTTCGTGGAGACCAACCTGAAGGCCTTTGACCTGGGCTTTGAGGCCGCAGCGGGCGCCTCCGAGGGGTAAGGCCGGCGGCGGCCGGAGACGATGTGCGCCGGTTTGCCGATCCCCACAACAGCCTTTCACGCACGGCCGTTGGCCTTTGCCCGCGGCCGTTTTCTTTCCCCGGCCCACGGGGCCCAGACGGCCCGCCGTGCGGATTATCCGCCCAAGCCCTCAGACGGCGGGATCTTCGGCACCGAGCAGCGACCACCGAACCTGGTGGGCCCTTGAC
>JAWOJK010000310.1:0-4908 GCA_046481705.1 Desulfobacterales bacterium
TGGCTTGCCTCGCTGCTGATCGGGGTGCTTTTCATCGCCGCGCTCTTCAAGGTGCTGCCGGACATCATCGTCTCCTGGGGGGATGTCATGGGTGGGGCGCTGGTCACCGCACTGATGTTTGCGGTCGGGCGCCACGCCATCGCGGCCTATCTCGCCAAAACGGCGACGGCCTCGACCTATGGTGCGGCGGCCGCGATCGTGATCGTGCTGTTCTGGGTCTACTACTCGGCACTGATCCTGCTGCTGGGGGCGGCCTTGACCCGCGCGCACGTCGAGGCCCGGGGCAAGACCGTGGTGCCGAGGGATTCGGCGGTTAGGGTGGTCCAGGAAATCGTATCGCGCTGAGCGGGTCACAAGGGGCGGCCGCCCTATCGCCGCGCCCGGGCGGTTGATGCAATCGCCTGCGGCGCCCGCTTAGAACGAACCGAAGGTCGACCCCAGCACGAGCACGGCCACCAGGGCGAGCAGGGCGCCGACGATCCCGACCATCACGATGTCGAAATAGCTCTTGCGGTGGGTGCAGCCGCAGACGGCCAGCAGCGTGACCACGGCGCCGTTGTGCGGCAGGCTGTCGAGGGTGCCGGAGCCGATCACCGCCACCCGGTGCATCAGGGCGGGGTCGAGGCCCGTCTCGGCGGCGATTTGCATGAAGGTTGCGCCCAGCGCCTCCAGCGCGATGGTCATCCCGCCCGAGGCCGAGCCGGTCAGGGCGGCCAGCAGGTTGGTGGACACCGCCAGCGAGACCAGCGGCCCGCCCTCGATCCCCAGCACCCAGTCGCGCACCGCTTCAAATGCCGGCATCGCGGCCACCACCGCCCCGAAGCCCACCAGGCTGGCCACGCTCAGGACCGGCAGGGCCGAGGCGTTGGCCCCGGCGTCGACCGTGTCGCGCAGCGCCGGCAGCCGCCGGTAGTTGAGGGCCACCAGGACGAGAATGGCCGACACCAGGGCCACGATCACCGACCAGACGCCGCTGACCGCCGAAAGTGGTATTGCTCCCCAGCGCGCCTCGGCCAGGAAGCCCGTGTCGATGCGCGGCAGCACCAGCATGGACATGGTGAGGTTGACGAGGATCACCACCACCAGGGGCAGGACGGCCACCAGGACGGACGGGTGTTCCGCGCAGTGCTGGCCGCGATGGACCTCCACCGGGTCGAAGGCCGCCGCGGTGGTCGCCCGTTCGCGCACCAGCGGGTCCTCGGCGGCGGCATCGGGGTCGCCGATGATCTCGCCAAAACCCTCGCCGGCGCGGCGGGCGGAGGCCTCGGCGCGCGCCAGCCACCACAGGCCGAAGCCCAGCATGATCAGGGCCGCGATGATCCCCAACCCGGGCGCGGCGAAAGGGGTGGTGCCGAAGAACGGCATGGGGATTGCGTTCTGGATCGCGGGCGTGCCCGGCAAGGCCGACATGGTGAAGGTCGAGGTGCCGAGAGCGATGGCGGCCGGCATCAGGCGGCTGGGGATATCGGCCGCGCGAAACAGGGCCTGGGCCATCGGCCCGATCACGAAGAAGGCCACGAACAGGCTCACACCGCCGTAGGTCACCAGGGCGCCGGCGAGCACCACCGCCAGCATGGCGCGGCGCGCACCGAGCCGTTCGGTCATGAACTGGGCGATGGTCGCAACCGAGCCGCTGTCGTCCATGAGTTTGCCGAACACGGCGCCCAGGAGAAAGAGCGGAAAGAACTGGGCCAGAAATCCGCTTGCCGAGCCCATGAAGGTTTGGGTCCAGTGCGCCAGCAGCGGCTCCCCGGAGGCCAGCGCGGCGATCAGGGCCGCCACCGGCGCCAGCACCAGAATGCTCCAGCCCCGAAACGAGAGCCAGATCAGAACCCCCAAACCGAGCAGAATGCCAAACAGTCCCATGCGTCAATCTCCTTTCATCAGGCTGTGGCGGTCGCGTGGCGACCGAATGCCCAAGTCGGATCCGTGAACTACCAGAAACGCTCCGCCCCTCGGGCGGGGGGCGCGGCCAATCGGCCGGCGTTGCGGGCGCTGGCTGGAACAGGATTTTTGTGCGGGCGGAGTATGCCAGGATGAGAAATGGCTGTCAACGGAAGGCAATTCTTCCCGGGCGGCGGGTTGCAAGAGCCGGTGCGCGGGCAGGTGAATTCCTGGTTGTCCATCAAGTGCACTCTATGCTGCCTTAAGCAATTGGAAATAGCAATAATTTATCAGAAACACCCCTTCTTTCCCGAGTGATTATAAATGCGATTTGTTAGGGGGTTGTTATCCACGCATTGTCGTTAACCAAAATTGAAGTTGCCTTTGCGGCGCTACACATACTATAGCGTCTTGTCTGGTGCTATCGGGTGATAAGCAAATACCCCGGTTTTTTAAAATTTGGAGAATACATGCGCTTGAGCCTGAAAGGGGCGGCGATCACCATTTACTGGTTGGTGCTGGTCTGCACTGCCGGGACGCTTTTCGCCGGCAGGTCGCATGCCGCCGGGCAGGGCATCGACGGTGTTGACATATCCGGCCCTGCCGCCGGGGAAACCACGGCTGCGGTCGAAAAAATCCTCGCCGGCCTCACCGACGAGCAGGTTCGGCGGATGCTGATCGCCGAGTTGCAAAAGGACGCGGTGGCGGCGCCGGCACCCGGGCCGGAAGCGGTGACGGGCCCGGGCGCCTTTCTGTCCTCCCTTCTGAGGGCGCTCCACAGCGAGCATGAGGCCAGCAAAAGTCAGTTCGCCTACCTGTGGTCGAAGATTTCCCAGGTGCCGCTCGCTTTGCACCGCGCCCTGGTCTCCCTCTGCCCGGAGGGAACCACTTACTGCGCCCTGCGCACCCTTCTCTGGGCGCTTCTTTTCATCGGCATCGCGCTGACGGCCGAAACCCTTTTCAGGTCGTTTTTCATCCGCACCTACCTCACGGCGTTTCAGGAGCAGAACCCGCCGCAGCTGGGAAACGCGGACAAGCTGCTGGCAGGTCTGGCCCGGTGCCTTCCGGACCTCCTGGGGTTGGTTTTCTTTTTTGCCGTCGCCTATTTCATGGTGATGGTGTTTATCTGGAACGATGCGCCCCATACCCGGCTGTTTTTCCTGGCAGTCTTGATCACCGTCGTGGTCATCAGGCTGCTCGCGATCCTCTCGCGCATCCTGTTCTCGCCGGCTGTCCCGGCCTTGCGGATCATGCAGATGGAAAGCCGCGTCGCCGCGGCGGTCCATCGTCTGCTGGTGGGGGTCGGCGGCTACATCGTGGCCGTTCTGATGGCGGCCGTGTTGTTCCAGCGGCTGGGGGCCGAGCGCGACGCGGTGCTCTTGCTGCAGGCGTTTTGCGCGACGCTCCTGCTGGCCGCCAGCGCCGTCGCCGTCGTGGTCTTCCGGCGCAGGGTGCGGCAGCATCTCGCCGCGCCGGCCGCCGGCGACGATCGGAACACCTCCTGGGTGCGCGAGCAATTCGCCGCCGTTTGGCACATCCTGGCCCTGGTCTACCTCTTTGGGCTCTGGTTCCTGCTGATCAAAGACCTGGCCGATCCCGACGTCAAAAGGAGCGGGGCCTTCATCCTGAGCTTCTTCGTGGTCCCCATCTGGATGGTGGCGGACCGTTTGGCCCGGTGGGTGGTCAAAAACGCCCTGAGTACCCTCAAAATCCACCAGGAAACCTATCTCGACAAGGCCGAGCCCGCCCCCGAGGTGCTTGACCAGCGCCGCAGGGGCCGGGAGCTGTATCACAAAATCAGCCGCCTGGCGCGTGCCGTTGTGGTCGCTGCCCTGGCCGTCTGGCTGGCCCACCTCTGGCATATCACCATCCCGCTGGTCTCCAGTCTCGCCGGCGTGCTGCTGGACGCCCTGATCATCCTGACGCTTTCCCTGTTTTTCTGGCAGTTCATCAACTCCTGGATCGAACGCAAAATCCGGGAATCCACCCCCGAGGCCCAGCAGGACGCCAAGGAGGATGACGAGTGGGGCGGGGCGGCTTCCCGCAGCCGCGCCTTCACCCTGCTGCCGATGATCCGCAAATTTATCGGTACGGTCCTGGTGGTCATGGTGACCATGACGATCCTCTCCTCGATGGGCGTCAACATCGGGCCCCTGCTGGCCGGCGCCGGTGTCATCGGCCTGGCCATCGGTTTCGGGGCCCAGAAACTGGTGGCGGATGTCTTTTCCGGGTTTTTCTACCTCATGGACGATGCCTTCCGGGTGGGCGAATACATCACCGCCGGCGCGGTCTCCGGCACGGTGGAGACCATCACCCTGCGCAACGTCATGCTGCGTCATCACCGCGGGATGCTGATGATCGTGCCCCACAGTGAGCTCGGGGCGATCACCAACTTCATGCGCGGCGGGATCATCGTCAAATTCAACCTGGATTTCCCTTATGACGCAAATATTGATCAGATCCGCAAAATCATCAAGAAAGTCGGCCAGAGCATGCTCGAAAACGAGGAATACGGCCGGGATTTCATCCGGCCGCTCAAATCCCAGGGCGTACGCGAGATTTCAAATTCGGTCATGACCATCCGGATGAAGTTCACCGCCAAGCCCGGCAGTCATTTTCTCATCCGTCGCGAGGCCTACCGCCTGATCACCGCAGCCCTGCAGGCCAAGGGAATCCACTACGCCCACCGCAAGGTCATCGTCGATCTGCCGGAAACTCTCTCCGACAAGGCGGCCCAGGACCCCGAAACCCGCCAGCAGTTGGCGCAATCGGCGGGGGCGGCCGCTTTACGCCGCCTGGAAGAGGAGGAAAAGGCCGCTGGGGCGCCCCAAAAACCGAAGGATGACGAGGTCCTGGGCTGATCCCCGGGCCGCCCCGGCGGTTGCCGCCGCGCGCCGGGACGGGCGCACGAATTTCCGCTCGCCGCCCCAAACTAAATTCCCAACTTACCGTTGAAGGTGCGCTCCATGAAATATGTCACACCGATCGTCGTGTTCTGTCTTCTTTTGGCCGGAGGGTTTTCCC
>JAWOJK010000338.1:0-6177 GCA_046481705.1 Desulfobacterales bacterium
CGGGTTGCAACGGGAAAAGACGTGTTCAGAAAACTCAAAACACCTTCGGAAAAGAATATGGGAAGGAAATGAGCCATGAAAAAAACAGCGGCCGGTAGCTGGGCGATGGCGATCCTCCTGGTTTTCAGCCCCCTTCTTTTTGCAGATTCCCCCTCAAAGCCCGCTGAGTGTCTGGGGTCTTTTTTTACCAAAAGTCTTCATTACACCGGGGAAGGCATGCGGCACTGGTATGAGGATGCCGGCGGATTCAAACAAATAACCAAAATTCCCTATGACCAACTCGACTGTAAAACCTGTCATGTCAAAAGCTGTGACACATGCCACGCCGGCAAAAAAGGTGAAAAACACTTTTTTTCGGAAAAGAAAGCCAAAGACATGAACACCTGCATGCCCTGCCATAGCCGGGAGGGGTTAACCTTCAAGTTTGACGGTGAAAGGGATCAGCTGGATGTGCATATCAGTGCCGGCATGGTGTGCTCGGACTGCCACTATCGTTCTGATGTGCATGGAGACGGGCGGTTTCGCCAATCCATGCGCCACCCCAAGGGGGTGCGGGCCAGCTGCGAGGAATGCCATGTGGAGCAGGAACGGGAGTCTCCCGAATTTGACCCCGATACCGAAAGCCACAGCGTGCATGGGAACAAACTGGCCTGTGCCGCCTGTCACGTGCAAAGCACGGTCAGTTGCTACAATTGCCACTTCGACACCTTTCTCAAGACCGGGGAGAGAAAAGGGAATTTCGTTCCCATGAAGGACTGGCTGCTTCTGATCAATCATGAAGGCCAGGTCACCTCCGGAAACGTCCAGACCCTGGTCTACCAGAATAAAAAGTTTGTGGCCTACGCCCCGTATTTTACCCACTCCATCAGTGCTGAAGGCCGCCTCTGTGATGACTGCCACCAAAATAATGCCGTGCGGCGGATTCAAAACGGAAGCCGGGTGCCGGTGGTGGGGTTTGAAAATGGACAGGTCCAAACGTGGAAAGGGGTCGTGCCGGTAATGAAAGGAAAACTGGATTGGGTTTTTCTCAATAAAACCGAAAGCGGCTGGGCTCCAATTGCCGACCCGGCACCTCCGGTTGAGCAATACGTCGGCTTTGGGACGCCATTGACAGCAGAACAATTTGAGCGTATGGCAGAAGAGGTCTCACAGTGAATAACGCATTGGGCGGATTTTAATGCGCTCCATTCAAATAGCGGTGCTCATGCCGACACCATCGCTGGCGGTTCTTTCTTTCTTTAGCCGAGCTTTTTGGAATCGGCTGGGGGAGTATGCGCTTTACCACCAGAGAAATAAAGTCTATCGTAAAAGAACTCGAGCAAGCGGTTGTCGAGCATCGCATGTGGCTTCACAGCTGGCATCGCAGCCTGATATTTGGCCTGCCGATAGATCCTATCTGTTATTCACGGGAGTCTTTCCGCCGGTGTCGTTTCGGCCAGTGGTACTATCGGCAACCGTCCCCGATACTGAGTGAGCATTCTGGATTTGAGGTGATCGATCAGCACCACCGCAAACTTCACAAAACCGCGTTTGCCTTGGCCGAAAAAATAAAACGCGGCAAAAAAATTTCAATTCGAGATTACGACAATCTCATCGATAAAGAGTGGAAATTTTCCAACGCCGTTTTTGGATTAAGAGACGAGCTTCTTGAGACCCTATTTGAATTCGACCCCCTGACAGGCATTCTCAACCGCCAGGCCTTCGCCCGCATTCTTGCCCGTGAATATGCCCGTGCATCCCGAACGGATCAGCCCTGCTGCCTTTGCATGGTGGATCTCGATTACTTCAAAAAAATAAATGACGCCTATGGTCATCTGGCCGGTGACATCGTGCTGCACACCACTGCCCAATACCTCAACCAAAAGCTGCGGCCCTATGACTGGATCTGCCGCTATGGCGGGGAAGAATTCCTTATCTGTTTGCCCGATACAACGCCGCAGTTGGCCGAAAAGATTGTAAACCGATTGCGGATCGGGGTTTCATCGCTGACGTTTGAACCGTATAAAATCCAGCTAACCGTCTCGTTCGGTATCGCAAAAATGGCAACCGACATACCCATCGCGGAAAGCATTGCGCGGGCCGATGCAGCCCTGTATGTTGCGAAGCAAAGCGGACGTGACCAAGTCGTCTTGCATGCGAAAGCCTCCTGAAGGCTGTTGGCGGGTACATCTCTCCCGTCGGCGGAAAATTTTCCAGGCTCCAATCGTTTTCATGCCACCACCTCGATTACAGAACACCCTGCAATACAGTTCTTTAAGGCAGACTTAACCACTTTCCCCTTTGATTTCAAAGCAGGGATTTATGCCGCCCCAACCGCCGGTTCACTCGGGTAGATTCAGGCCCGAAAACGGACGCCGAGGATCTGATTTTGGGCGCAATAAAAATGCAGCCGGAAGTTTGATCGAACTTAACAGAAAAAAAATTACAGGAGGGGAAAATGGCTTACAAATCTGCAAAGCAGGGGGCATGTCGTTGGGCACAATGCTTCAGTCGAATCGGTCGCTTCGTGGCTTTTTTTGCCGTGGTGGCAGCTCTAAACACTTTAGTGGGCGTCTGCTCTCTCGTGGCGGCTGAAAAGACCGTTACCGAGCAGATCCTGGACATTCTCAAGCAAGAGGGCAAAATCTCGGACGAGAAATATCAGGAATTGACCGCAAAGGCCCAGGAAGAAAAGGGCACGGATTCCGACTTCAATGTCTATTGGAAGGACGGCCTGCGCTTTGAGAGCAATGATGGCCAATTCACGCTGCAGATGGGCGGAAGGGTCATGGTTGACTGGGCGAATATCGATTCTGACAACCCGATGCGGCGCGACATCGAACGCGAAGAAGGTAACACCCTGGAAGGCAACGGCGTCGAATTTCGGCGCGCCAGGGTGTTTGTCGCGGGAACTATTTATGATGCAGTGGATTTCAAGGCTGAGTACGACTTTGCCGACGGGGATACCGACTTCAACGACGTCTATCTTGGATTGAGCGGCGTTCCCTATGTGGGCAGCATCCGGGTGGGGCACGTAAAGGAGCCTTTTTCCCTGGAACAACAGACCAGCAGCAACTATATCACGTTCATGGAGCGGGCCTTGCCCGCCGCCTTCGTCCCCGCCCGGAATACGGGGTTTCTGCTCAAAAACGCCGTCCTGGACAAACGCATGACCTGGTCGGCCGGCGTGTTCCAGGATGCTGACGATTTCGGCAACTCCTTCAACGATTTTGAGGATTGGAACGTGACCGGCCGTCTCACCGGGCTTCCGTGGTATGAAGAGGAGGGCCGCCAGCTGCTGCATCTCGGGCTGTCCTATACCCATCAGTTTCGCGATGAAAACGACACCACGGTGCGTTACCGGGAACGGCCCGAATCGCACATCACCGATGCCCATATCGTCAATACGGGCAGTTTTGCAGCCGATGCGGTCGACATTGTCAATCCCGAAGCGGCGCTGGTCTTTGGTCCCTTTTCGCTGCAGGGGGAATATTTTTACACCTGGGTAAACTCACAGGCGGAAGATGATCCGGAATTTGACGGTTTCTATATTTACGGGAGCTACTTCCTGACCGGTGAAAATCGCAACTACAGCGCCGCCAACGGGGCTTTTGACCGGGTCAAACCCAAGGCCAATTTTCATCCCACCGAAGGCGGCTGGGGGGCTTGGGAAATCGGCCTGCGCTATTCCAACCTCGATCTCAGCGACGGGAACGTCAATGGCGGGGAGGCCGACAATTTCACGGCCGGACTCAACTGGTACCTCAATCCGAACGTCCGCTGGATGACCAACTATGTGTATTCGGATTTAGAAAATCGCGAGAACGTGAACGACGACGATCTGAATATTTTACAGACCCGTTTTCAAATCGACTTCTAGACGGACGTCCGGTTGGTGCAATGCCCGGCGCAGGGGTCACGCCGGCGTCGGTTTGCTCCGCCGCCGGCGGACCGAGAGCCCGAACCGGCTCAGGCTGCGGCCCAGCGCAAAATACTCCCCGTGGCCAAAGGCCAGCAGGCCGGCGCGGTCCAGGCAAAGCCGCCCCTTGGCGTCCACCAGCGCCGCGTCCACCTGCACGGCGAGCACCTCCGCGAGGAAGAGCGTGTGCGATCCAAGCGCCACAGGCTCGCGCACGCGGCATTCGATGTTGAGCGGGCACTCCCGCACCACGGGGTAGCGCACCTTGAGGGCCGCGGCCGGGGTCAGGCCGGTTGCAGCAAACTTGTCCACCGTGCGCCCGGAGAACCATCCCGCACCAGTCAAGGGCCTGCACCTGGCGGACCGTGGGCAGGTTGACCACGAACTCGCCGCTCGCCCTGATGATCTCGTGGGAATGGCGCTCGGGGCGGACCGCAATGGAGAGCATCACCGGGTCGCTGCAGACGCTTCCGGTCCAGGCGATGGTGATGAGATTGGCCTTCCAGCCGTTCAGGCCGCCGCAGCTCACCAGCACGGCCGGAATGGGTGCCAGCAGGTTGCCCGGCTCCCAGGCCTGTTTGCGGTCGGGACCAGGCGCGGGTTTCCCGCCCCGATAACCCCCAGACCCTTCCGGCGGCAATGCTCCGCTGCGCGCGCGCCGGTTTGGCTTCGCGCGGGCGGGCGGGTCCGCCCGACCCTCGCGGGTCTTCTTGCGGGTCTCACCCATCCGTGTGAGGGGCTTCGGCCGGCGGCGCCTCGGCTGCCGGCCCCGCGACGGGGGCGGCCGTTTCCTGGATCGCCGGGCCGAGCAGAATGGCCAGCGGGCGGGTGTGGGGGCTCGCGTCCAAAGCGATGATCACGGCTATGGTGAGCGGCACGGATAGGAACATACCGACGACGCCGAACAGCCAGCCCCAGAAGAGCAGCGCCACGAACACCACCAGGGTCGAGATGCCGAGCCCTTTGCCCATGATCCGGGGTTCCAGGACACTGCCGATACCGGTGTTGATCACCAGGTAGCCGACCGCGACCAACAGCGTCGTTTCCAGGTCCGTCTGCACCAGCGCGATCAGGACCGGCGGGATCATCATCACGATGTTGCCGACCACCGGCACGAAGTTCAGAAAGAAGGCCAGCACGGTCCAGAGCATGACGAAGTCGATGCCGAGGGCATACAGCCAGAACCAGACGCAAAACGCGGTGGCCAGACTGGTCAGACTCTTGATCAGCATGTAGCGTTTGAGGGCGCTCGCCAGCCGCTTCAGACGCGCCTCGCCGGCCTCGGTCAGATGAAAGGCGGCCCGCAGCTTGGCGGGCACCGTGCCAGCTTCCAGCAGGATGAAGACCACGGCGAGCAGCACCAGCAGGCCGGCCGCGAAGAAACCGCTGGCGTTGGACAGCAGAAAGCGCAGGACAACGGCCACCTTGTTCGGATCGAGAAGTTCGGGAATGGCCTGGCGCGAGCCCTCGGCACCCAGGGCCTCCATCCAGGCACCCAGCTGGTCGCTGAGCACCAGGAAGCGCTCCTGATAGGTCGGCAGGCGGTCCCGGAAACCCTCCAGTGCGCCCGTGGTCAGCAGCGCCAGCAGGCTGCCGATATCCACCAGCACGAAGATGATTACGCCCAGGGCGAGCCACTTGGGCATGCCGCGCCGCCGCATCCACTGCAGCGCCGGGGTAGCGACGATCGCGATGAAGACCGCCAGCAGGAGGGGCGTGAGAAAAGACGCGGCCATCCGTGTGACGACCAGCACCAGGGCGAGCGCCCCGGCGACGATCAGGCCGCGGGCGGGGGATGTCAAACCAGCGAAGGGGTCCGTCGCCATTGCTTAAACCTCCTCTGAACGAACTCTATGTGGATGCAGCCGGCCTATGCCATCAGGGCGGGGGCCGAAAAAATTCATCCCCGTCCCGACGCTTGTCGCCATCTCTATGCTTTTTCTGCCGGGTCCCATGACAGAATGTAAAAGCCGGGGGGGATTCCGATTTGCCCGATCCCGGTAATTTTCTTAATGGTCACAGCGGCAGGCATCTGTAAAGCACTTTTTACATCAAAACCCGCCATATCCGCGCCTCACCGATCGCTCGCGCGGCCCGATTCCACGGCTGAAAATGCCCCCATTTCAAACGATCGTTGACAATGCTTTGCATTTGAACATAATAAAGTTCAGGTTGTATTAGCATCTCCCCCCGGCTGGGGGAATCCGAACCAGTCTCTCCCCCATCTGGCAGCACCCGCGTTCGCCCACTGCATGCGTTTCACCACGCACCCGGAGGAG
>JAWOJK010000009.1:0-4046 GCA_046481705.1 Desulfobacterales bacterium
ATCGCGATTGCTGACGGCGTTTGGCATTTTGCTTCTATGCAGTTCGTCGGCGCTCGCCGGGGGTCTGTATTTGTACGAACTCGGTACCCCCGACGTGGGTTTGGCGGCTGCCGGCTATGCGGCCCGGGCCCAGGACCCCGCCACCGTCTTCACCAACCCGGCGGGCATGACACGTCTGGGGCGTTCGGAGCTTCAACTCGGGGTTATGCCGCTTTACGCCAATACCCAATTCAACCCGAATTCCAGCACGACGAACACCGGCCCTGACGGGGACGGCAGCGCGTGGCTGCCCGCGGGCAGCATCTTTTACGCGCACAGCCTCTCACCGGACCTGAAACTGGGGATCGGGGCGCTGGGCTTCTTCGGCCTGGGCCTGGAATACGAGGATGACTGGGTGGGCCGCTACTACGTCCAGGAGGTTACCCTCCAGGCCTTTGGTGTTCAGCCGGCTGTGGCCTACCGGGTGACGGACTGGCTTTCGGTCGGCGCCGGGGTGGTGGCGCTTTACGGCGTGTTCGACCAGAAGGTGGCCGTGAACAACATCGACCCGCGCCGTGGGGATGGCCGCCTCAAGCTGCACGATGAGGACGTGGCCTTTCAAGCCAACTTGGGTCTGATGGTCTCGCCCTGGAAGGCCACCCGCTTCGGGCTGACCTACCTGTCGGAGGCGGACCTGGATTTCGAGGACAAACCCCAGTTCAGCAACCTGGGGCCGGGCCTCGAGGCCTTGCTGGGGGCCAAGGGCTTGCTCAACGCCAAACTCAACCTTGGCATGACCATGCCCCAGGCGGTGATGTTCAGCGCCTACCACGACCTGACCCAGCGCCTGGCGGTTATGGGCAACCTCGGCTGGCAGGACTGGTCGCGGTTCGGCAAGGTGGACGTCGGGATCGACGCCGCGGACACCACCAGCTTTACCGCCGACCGCAACTACCAGGACACCTGGCACGCGGCTCTGGGCGCCCAGTACCGGGTGGCCGATCCCTGGCTGCTGTCGACCGGCATCGCCTATGACAGCTCTTTGGTGGACGACGAGGACCGCACGCCGGATCTGCCCGTTGGAGAGGCGTGGCGCTTCGGCGTGGGCGCGCGCTACGACTGGTCGCAGCAGCTGGCCTTCGGCCTGGCTTATGCACTGGTATGGATGGGCGATCTGGAAATGGAACTCAACCGCGGGCCGCTGGCGGGAAGCGTCTCGGGGCAATACGACGATGCGGCCATTCACTTCCTCAGTTTCAACGTGAACTGGAAATTCTAAAACCCGGTGGCCGAAGTTTTGTTGAGGAGGATAAAAATGAAGACAACTACTTACCGCGGGTGGATGGCGCTTTTGCTGGTCGTCGTTCCGTTGTTGACGGTCTGTCCCACCTGGGCCCAGGAGAGCGAGACGTTTAAAGCGGAAGAGCTCGACCAAATGCTGGCGCCGATCGCGCTCTACCCCGATTCCCTGCTGGCCCAAGTACTGATGGCCTGCACCTATCCGGCCGAGGTGGCGGAGGCGGCCCAGTGGTCGCAATCAAATGCCAAGCAGAAAGGCGACGCGGCGGTGACTGCCGTCCAGGGCAAGCCCTGGGACCCCAGCGTGAAGTCGCTGGTGGCCTTTCCGCAGGCCCTGGCGACCATGGATGAGGAGCCGGAATGGGTGCAGAAAGTGGGCGACGCCTTTCTCGCCCAGCCCAATGACGTGATGGACTCGGTGCAGCGGCTGCGCGCGGCGGCGCAGCAATCCGGCAACCTCGAGAGCAACGTGCAGCAGAAGGTGATCGTCGAGGAGGCCCCGCAGACCCAGCAGACCATCATCAAGATCGAGCCGGCCAACCCGCAGGTGGTGTACGTGCCGGCCTACAACCCGACGGTGGTTTACGGAACCTGGTGGTACCCGAGCTACCCGCCGGTATACCTGCCGCCGCCGCCCGGCTACGTGTTCGGCACGGCGCTGGTCTCCGGGATTGCGTTCGGGATCGGTGTGGGCATCACGAACTCGCTGTGGGGCGGCTGCGACTGGGGCCGGGGGGATGTGGACATCGACATCAACCATTACAACAATATCAACGTCGGCAACAAGCTCGAGGTCAACCAGAACAAGGTCAAGTGGAGCCACAACGCCCAACACCGCCGGGAGGTGCCCTACCGCGACGCAAAGACACGCGAAACTCACAGCAAACCGATTGCCGGTGCCGACCAGCGGCGCGACTTTCGCGGGCGCGAGGCTGATCGCGACAAGGCCCAGGCGGCGCTCCAGCAGCGCGCCATCGACCCGGCCAAGGGGCGCGAGAAGCTGCGCACCGATCCTAAGACCCGTGAGCGGGCGCAGGCGGCAACCCGGCCGGTCGATGCGGGCAAGGCCCGCGCGAGCGCATCGAAAATTGATCGTGACCAGGCCCGCGCGGCAACCCCAAACATCGATCGGGACAAATCCCGCCCGGCGACGCAAAGGCGCGGCAGTGACAACGCGTTCAAAGGGGCCAAGAGCCCCAGCCAAACCAAACAGGATATTTCCCGCGGCAGATCGAGCCGGCAGGCCATGAAAGCGCCCGCCGCTGGACGCCGCCGGCAATAGGAGGCCCTGACGATGAAACCCAGGTTCACCCAAACGATCCGGACCCTGTTTTCGGCTTTAGCGATAGTGGCCGTTGCGGCGCTTGTTCCCGGCCTCGCGGCCACCCAGGAGGCTTTCCCCAGCCCCGAAGCGGCTGCCGACACACTGGTTGCAGCGCTGGAAAAGGACGATGCCCACGCGCTGCAGGCCATACTCGGCGAAAATTGGAAAAGCTTCATCCCCACGGATGATGTCGAGCAAGAGGATGTCGACGCCTTCCTCGCCGCCTGGAAGACAGCCCACAAGCTGGTGGCCGGCACGGATGGCAGCATCCACCTGGTGGTCGGGGCGGACGAATGGACCCTGCCCATCCCGATCGTCAAGAGTGGCGACGCCTGGCGTTTCGACGTTCAGGCAGGGGCCGAGGAGATCCGCACCCGGCGCATCGGCAACAACGAGCTATCCGCCATGCAGGCGGCCCTGGCCTACTGCGACGCCCAAAAGGAATACGCGCTGGCCGACCGCAACGACGACGGCGTGTTGGAATACGCCCGGCGGTTGGTGAGCTCTCCCGGAACGCGCGACGGCCTGTACTGGGAGGCGAAGCCGGGTGCGGAGGAAAGTCCGCTCGGGCCGCTGTTCGGCGACGACCAGCCCGGCACGGATTATCACGGGTATTATTTCAGGATCTTGAAAGCCCAAGGCAAACATGCCCCGGGAGGGGCCTATGACTACCGGATCAAAGGGCGTCTCACGTCCGGTTTCGCGCTTGTGGCCTGGCCGGTCGAATACGGCGACAGCGGGGTGATGACGTTTGTGGTCAACCACAAGGGGCAGATCTACGAAAAAAACCTCGGGCCGCAGACCGACAGCATGGCGCGGGGGATGCAGGCCTTCGACCCGGATCCCAGTTGGCGCAAGGTGTCGCCATGAAAAAGGCAATCCTTCCCTTTGTCGTTCTCTGCCTGGTGATCGCCGGATGCACTTACTACCAGACGGCACCGGGCTATTACGGCCCGGGGGCGTCCCCGGAAAGCAAATTCGACCGCTCCTGGTCGGCCGCCGTGGGGGCTTTCGAGGACCAAGGGGTGCGGGTCACTACAGCCGATCGGCCCGCGGGCTTCCTGAGCGGCACGCGGGACGCAATCCATGTCACCGCCAGTTTGCGGTCCCAAGCGGATAGCAGCGTGCGGGTCGAGTTCAACACCGCCGGCGAGACGGGCCGGGACCCGGCCCTGATCAACCGGATCTCACGCTCCTACGACCGACGCATGGGGCGGTGAAGGGGCCGATACACATGACCGAAAACGACAAAAATTTTCAGAAAGCAGTTGACGAACATGTCAAACGGCTTTTCGAGCGCTACAAGAGCAATTCCAAGGTCTTCACCGCGACCCACATCGGTCACATGTCCCTGTCAATTATTTTCGTATTTTCGATCCTCTTCCCCTTTCTGTTCCTGCAGATCGATGCGCGTGAGACCAAAATTGAATTGGAACGGCTGTCC
>JAWOJK010000205.1:0-21268 GCA_046481705.1 Desulfobacterales bacterium
GTTGCGAAGGGCGGCCCTGTTTTGCAGGGGAGTGCGGGTGGCTGGCAGCCCTGGCCAGTATTCTCCCCCGGCCGGCTTCAGCCGGCAAACCCGGCCGCGCCAACCACTGCCGTGAGGGCCGCTGCCGCCGGGAGTCGATCTATTCAGAAAACCGGCAACTATGATCAGGTCAAGACCCTTTGGGTCGAAACCGCAACGGCAGCGCTGGCGTGCGGGCGAGGCAGATTTTCCGCCGGGACCCGGGTGCGCCGATGGACCCCGCCGGTGGTTGACTCTGACGCAGATCCTGCCTCCGCTGCCGCCGCCGAGGGTTGACATCCAAAAAGCTAAACCTTATAAATCCGAACCTGAATCGTTCGAAAATAACTCGAAAAATTCAAATGCCGTCGATCACTCTACCCCGGAGGGAATGCTTCTATGGATGCAGCCAAAACCTTTTCGCGGCGTTCGTTCGTGCTGGTTTTCCTGTTTTTGGCGCTTTTGGTGATTGTGCTCAATGCCGCGCTGATCTACGCCCTTTGGCAGGTTCAAAGCGGCCTTGAAGTCCTCCTGACGGCGGATGCGGAGGCGGCGGTGCTCAAAGACGGTCTCGGGGGGGTGGCGGCCCAATTGGCGCAGCTTCAACGGTTTTTTCCGGTGGCTTCGGCCGGCGCTTCGATCCTTGTAGCGCTCTGTTTGTGGATGTTTTTGCGGCGCCTGGCCCGGGGGGTGGTCGCTGGCCCGGCAAGAATGGCGCCAAGACCGGCCGCCAAGACCGCCAAGGAACCCGCCGAGACGGATAAGGCCATCGCCCAGCAGCGCGATATGCGGGTCTTTCTGCATCTCCTGTCGGTTTTACAGCGCGAGGGGCGCCTGCTGGACTTTTTTTCGGAAAACCTTGAAGGCTACGAAGATGCCCAGATCGGCGCTGCCGTGCGGGGCATTCACGAAAATTGCCAAAAAGCCCTCAAGAAGTACCTCCATCTCAAGACCGTGATTACCAGCGCGGAAGGCGCCGAGGTCACGGTTGAACCGGGTTTCGACCCCAGTGCGATCAAGCTGGTGGGCAATGTCACCGGGGAGCCGCCCTTCAAGGGGGTTTTGCGGCACCAGGGGTGGCGGGCGGAGAAAGTGGAGCTGCCGGTTCTGTCGGCCGGTCAAACCCCCAGCATCATCTGCCCTGCGGAGGTCGAAATTGCCTGAGCAGGGCATTTATTCCGCTGATCGAAAAACTCTTGAACTCTGGAGACGATGGTGACAGAGCCGACATATATCATTGGCATTGATCTGGGCACGACCAACAGCGTGGTGGCCTACACCGCGGCGCGCTTTGAAAAAGGGCGGCCGGCCGATATCCGCACCCTGGACGTTCCGCAGCTGGTTCAGGCCGGAACGGTGCAAAGCCGCCCCTTGCTGCCCTCCTTTATCTTCAGCCCCAGCCCCCACGACATTCCCGAGGGCGGGTTGCGGCTGCCGTGGGATGCGGACGCCCGCCTGGCGGTGGGGGAATTCGCCCGTGAGCGTGGCGCCGAGGTGCCGCACCGGCTGATATCCTCGG
This sequence comes from Desulfobacterales bacterium, assembly GCA_046481705.1. GTDB lineage: Bacteria > Desulfobacterota > Desulfobacteria > Desulfobacterales > JAABRJ01 > JAABRJ01. The sequence goes on from JAWOJK010000205.1 coordinate 1,538, forward strand.
CCAAATCGTGGCTGTGCAACACCATGGTGGACCGCAACAAGCCGATTTTGCCGTGGGAGGCGCCCCCCGATGTCGTGCGCTTGTCGCCGGTGGCGGCCTCGGCGGCAATTCTGCGCCACATCCGGGATGCGTGGAATTTCACCATGGCCCGTACCGAAAATGGTCCGGACGCCGCCCTGCAAATGGAAAACCAGGACATTTACCTGACCGTGCCGGCCTCGTTTGACGCGGTCGCTCGCGAACTCACCGTTCAGGCGGCCCGCAGCGCCGGGCTCGAAAACGTGACCCTGCTGGAAGAGCCCCAGGCGGCCTTTTACGCCTGGATCGATGCGGTCGGCGACCGCTGGCGGGATCAGGTCCAAAAGGGGGACCTGGTTCTGGTCTGCGACGTCGGCGGCGGCACCAGCGATTTCAGCCTGATCCGGGTGTCCGAGGCCGACGGTCAGCTGGAACTGGAGCGGATTGCCGTCGGCGAGCACCTCCTGGTGGGCGGCGACAACATGGACCTGGCGCTGGCCTATGCCGTCGCCCGGCGCTTGGCCGAAAAAGGCACCCGGCTGGACGCCTGGCAGATGCGGGGCCTCTGGCATGCCTGCCGGCGCGCCAAGGAGCGCCTGCTGAGCGGGGAGGACGCCGCCGTCTACCCGCTGACGATTCTCGGCCGCGGCAGCAAGCTGATCGGCGGCACCTTGAAGACCGAGCTGTCGCGCGAGGAGGTGGACCAGATCATCCTCGACGGGTTTCTGCCGGCCTGTGAGCGGTCGGCCTCGCCCCAAAAGGTTCAAAAAGCGGGTATCAAGGAAATCGGCCTGGCCTATGAGGCCGACCCGGCGGTCACCCGTCATCTGGCCCGCTTCCTGCGGCGGCAAGGGGCGGGCGGCGCTGAACCGCAGATGCCCACCACGGTCCTGTTCAACGGCGGCGTGATGAAGGCCCGTGCGGTGCGCCACCGGATTCTGGAGATTCTCGCCGGCTGGCGGTCGAGCGAGGCCCCCGAAGCGCTCCAGGAGCTGGGGCACGCCGATTTCGATCTGGCGGTGGCCCGCGGCGCCGCTTATTACGGGTTGGCCCGCAGAGGGGAGGGCATTCGGATCCGGGGCGGGCTGGGACGCGCCTACTACATCGGGGTGGCCGCATCCATGCCGGCGGTGCCCGGCATGCCCGCACCGGTCAAGGCCTTGTGCGTGGCGCCGTTTGGGATGGAAGAGGGCAGCGATGAAGTCCTCGCGCGCCAGGAATTCGCACTGGTGGTCGGGGAGCCGGTGAGCTTCGACTTCCTGGCCTCCGCAACCCGCCGCGAGGACGCGCCCGGGACGGTCGTGGAAGACTGGGCGGGTGAGATCGAACACCTGACCACCATCGAGACCACCCTGGATGGCGAGGCCGGCAGCGTCATTCCGGTAACCATCGAAATCCGGATATCCGAGGTCGGCACCCTGGAGCTCTGGTGCGTCTCCCGCGAAGACGGCCGGCGCTGGAAGCTTGAATTCAACGTCCGGGAGCAAAACAACCCCGCCTGATCCGTCGGCAGCCGGTGGCCCGAGCGTCGCGTGCGCCGCACCCCGGCGCATGCTGCAAAGCCATCTGAAATGAGTGACGGGTCGATAATTGGACTTTTTTGCGGAACCGTCAATTTTGATGAACCGGATTTTACGCTCGAGGTAGTGCGTGGCGCCTGACGACAAACGCTTTATCGTGGGGATCGACCTGGGTACCACCAATTCGGCGGTCTCCTACGTGGATCTTCAGGCGGAGGGGCGGGGCGCAGGGCGCATCACCCTTTTCAATGTGCCCCAGTTGGCCGGCCCCGGTGAATTCGCCGCCTTGCCGGTGCTGCCGTCTTTTCTCTATATCCCCGGCCAATACGATGTGGCCCGGGAGGATCTCAGCATTCCCTGGCGTTGGGACGGTGCGCATTTCGTGGGGACCTTTGCCCGCGATCACGGGGCCAAGGTCCCGGCCCGGCTTGTTTCCTCCGCCAAAAGCTGGCTGTGCCACGCCGGTGCCGACCGCCGGGCGCGGATTCTGCCCTGGGGCGCCGGGGCCGAGGTGCGCAAGGTCTCCCCGGTGGAGGCCACGGCCGCCTATCTCACCCACATCCGCCTGGCCTGGAACCACTGTCAGGGCAGCGATGACGACGCTTTTCTGGAAAACCAGGCCGTGGTGCTGACCGTGCCGGCGTCTTTTGACGAGGTCGCGCGCGATCTGACCCTTGAAGCCGCCCGGCAGGCGGGGCTGGCCGACGTCACCCTGATCGAAGAGCCCCTGGCCGCTTTTTACAGCTGGCTGATTCGGCACGAAACCCGCTGGGAGCGCTTTGTCCAGCCCAACGAGCTGATTCTGGTGTGCGACGTCGGCGGCGGCACCACCGACTTCACCCTCATCACCCTGCGGGAGGTCGCGGGCAGCCCGCGTTTCGAACGCATCGCGGTGGGCGATCACCTGATCCTGGGCGGCGACAACGTCGATCTGGCCCTTGCCCGGCAGGTGGAAAGCCGCCTGGGCGCGCGCGCGGGCACGTTGAATGCCGATCGCTGGAAAAACCTTTGCCATCAGTGCCGGCAGGCCAAGGAGGCGCTCCTGGACGGGGGGGCCGAATCCCGTAAAATCACCCTGATGGGCGCCGGCAGCAAGCTGATCGGCGGCACCCTGGCGGCCGAACTGCATCGGGGAGAAGTGGAAAAAATCGTGCTGGAGGGGTTTTACCCCCTGGAAGACCCGCAACGCCTCGGGCCGCGGGCCAAACGCCAGGGCATCAGCGAGTTCGGTCTGCCCTACGAGTCCGAGCCGGCGGTGACGCGCCACCTGGGCTGGTTTCTGGAGCGCCACCGCGAGACTGTCCGGCAGGCCCTGCAGCGGGAGTCCTATGCGCCTGACCTGATCCTCTTCAACGGCGGCTCCCTCAAACCCGCCCTCGTCCAGGAGCGCATCCGCAGCGCCATCGGCCACTGGTTTGGACAAAGCGACGACCGCCTGCCGCGGGTGCTGGAGAACCCGAACCCCGACCTGGCCGTCGCCCTGGGGGCCGCCTACTACGGGCTGGTCAAACTGGGGCGCGGCGTGCGGGTCGGCTCCGGCAGCCCCCGCTCCTTTTACCTGGGGGTCGGCAACGGGGGCGAACCGGCCGAGGGGGGGCGCCGGCAGGCGATCTGCCTGGTGGAAAGGGGCCTTGACGAGGGAACGGCGATCGAATTGAAAGACAAGAAATTCGAGGTGCGCACCAACCAGCCGGTCAGTTTTGACCTTTTCAGTTCCAGCTACCGCTCCGGTGATCGTTGCGGTGACCTGGTGGACGTGGATGAATCCCTCACGGCGCTGCCGCCGATTCAAACGGTGATCCAATACGGCAAAAAGGCGGATCAACAGCTCATCCCGGTGCAGCTTGAGGCCGGCTACACCGAGATGGGCACCCTGGGGATCTGGTGCCGCAGCCTGGTCAGCCACCACCGCTGGCAGCTGCAGTTTCAGCTGCGCGATGCCCCGGCAGCGGCGGCGATCCCCGCTGCGGCAATCATCGAAGACAGCGTCCTGACCGCCGGCCGGGAATTGCTTCAGGCCGCATTCTGCAAGGGTGCGGAAAAACGCCAGCTGGACGGCCTGGTCGCCAGGATCACCGGAGTGGTCGGCAAACCCAAGGAAAAATGGCCGCTGGGGCTGATCCGGGCGCTGGCCGATGAGCTGCTGGAGCTGACCGCGGCCCGCGGCTGGGGGCCGGATCTGGAAAGCCGCTGGCTGAACCTGGTGGGGTTTTGCCTGCGGCCGGGGTTCGGCGACGGCTTTGACGAGCACCGCCTGCAAAGCCTGTGGAAGGTCTATTTGCAGGGGCCGGCCTTTCCCAAAAACGGACAGGTGCGATCCGAGTGGTGGATCCTGTGGCGACGGGTGGCCGGCGGGCTCAAGCCCGGCCAGCAGCGGCAGGTGCTGCAGGACCTGACCCCGGTGGTTTTCCCGAAGAAAACCGGCGGGCTCAAAGTCAGCCCCCAGGAACGGGTCGAAATCTGGATGGCGGTGGCCAACCTGGAGCGGCTCTCGGTCAAGGACAAGATCAAGTGGGGGCGCCAGCTGCTGGCGGAAATCCAGCCTGGCAAGGCCAAGCCCCAGACCCTGTGGGCCCTGTCGCGGCTGGGGGCCCGCGAACTGCTCTACGGCCCGGTGGATCGCGTGATCCCGCCCGAAGAGGCCGCGGGCTGGATCTCGCGGCTGGTCGCCGGCGACTGGAAAAACCCCCTGCCGGTAGGCGCGGCCCTCGGGCAGCTGGCGCGTCAAACCGGCGACCGCGTTCGGGATGTGTCGCCCGAAATCGCCGCCAAGGTGCTGGCGTGGATGGCGCAGCACGCCGGCATGCGGGCCTCCGCCCGCCTCGTCAAGGAGGTGGTGCCCGTCGCCCGGCAGGAGGAAAGCACGCTTTTCGGCGAGTCGCTGCCCTCCGGCATCGTGCTGCATGCCTGAGGGTTTCGGCCCTGGGGCTCCCTTAGTCCTCGCGTCCCAGGAACCTGTAATATTCGCACATCTTGGCCAGCGATTTGACCGCCTGCTCGGGGGTTTGAAAAAAGAGGGCCTTGTACGGGTAGCCTTCAAAGGGGTAGACGGTCTGGTCGCCCGGCGCGGTCAGCAGGCACACGCCGGCCACCGGCTTTTGATGGCGCGCCATCATCACAACCGTCTGGCGGATGAAGCTGCGCTCGAATTCCACCACGGCGCTGCGGGTCGTGGCGATAAACTCCGCCGAGTAGGATGGGTCGGATTTCAGGACGGCGTCCAGCGCGCGCTCCTGCAGGATCCGGCGGCCGACGATGCCCAGGGTGATGACCGCATCGCAGCCGTCCCACGCTAGCAGCGCCTCCATGACCGCCGCCGGTACCGTGAGATCGCCGATGCCCACCAGGTCCACCGGGTTGGAACGGCTCCAGAACGGCGGCAGGAGGGTGTCGATGTGCGCCGTGAGCGCTTGCGGCAGTGGCGGCACCTGCAGGCCGTAGCGCTCGCAGAGGTCGGTTGTGACCACGCCCCAGCCGCCGCCGAGGGTGATGATGGCCACCTGGTTGCCGCGCGGCAGGGGCAGGGCGGAGAACGCCGCGGCCAGGTCCAGGAGTTCCATTGGCTGGTCGACCTTGATGATGCCGGCCTGGCGGCAGACCGCGTCGAAAACCCGGGCGTCCGAGCCCATCGCGCCGGTGTGGCTGGCAGCGGCCTGGTTGCCGGCCTGGCTCTGCCCGCCTTTCAGCAGCACGATCGGTTTGCGTCGCCCCAGCCGTCGCGCGCTCTCCAGGAAACGGCGTCCGTCCTTGACGCTTTCCAGGTAAACCATCACGGTCTGGGTGGTGGGGTCCTGGGCCAGGGCGTCGAGGTAATCCTCGACGGTGACCATGGCTTCGTTGCCCGAACCGCAGTAGGCCCGGATGCCGATGCCCTGGCTTTCGGCAAACGCCAGCAGCTGGGTGCCCATGTTGCCGGATTGGGCCACCACTGTGATGTTCCCCGCCGCCGGCATGATCTGGCCGGGGATGCAGTAGAACTGGATGTGCGGGTTGCAGATGCCCATGGTGTTGGGGCCGACCACGAGCACGCCGGATTGGCGCGCGGTGGCAACCAGGGCCGTCTCCAGGGCCTTGCCATGCGGGCCGGTTTCACCAAAACCCGAGGTGATCAGGAGCACGTTGCGGATGTTTCTGGCCGCCAGCTGGGGAATCAGGTCGTTTACGGCCGCGGCCGGCACCGTCACCACGGCGAGGTCGACATCGGCGGGAAGGTCCGCCACCGACCGGTACACCGGCTGACCGGCAATCTCCCCGCCGCGATGGTTGACCAGATAGATCGGCCCGGCAAACCCACCGCTTTTGACCGCGGTGAAGAGCTGGTGCCCCCACTTGCCGATCTTGGCCGAGGCGCCCACGAAGGCCACCGAGCCGGGTTGAAAGAGCTTGCCCAGCAGCAGCGGGTCGACGGCTGGGCGCCGGCTGGACGGGCTTTCGGCCGGAGAGCCGGTGACAACCAGGGCATCGACGGCGCACAGGCGCCCCTGGGGCGTGACGATCAGGGGGTTGATATCCACTTCGAGAATATCGCGGCGTTCCATCGCCAGCCGCGAGAGCCCCAGCAGTGCCGCAATCACCTGCTCACGGTCCACCGCGGCCTCACCGCGGAAGGGGCCCAGCAGGGCGCGGGACCTGATTTCGTCCAGCATCTCGGCGGCGTCGGATGCCGTCAGCGGCGCCACCCGGAAGACCACGTCGGCCAGCGCCTCGGTGAAGATGCCCCCCAGCCCGAACATCACCACCGGACCGAACTGGGGATCCTGCGTCACGCCGGCCACCAGTTCCCGGCTGCCGGAGACCTGGCGCTGCACCAGAAAGCCTTCCAGCTCCGCGCCCGCCGATGCTTGCAGCGCAAGGGCGGCCGTGTGCACCTGGGCCGCCGACCCCAGGTTGAGGTGGACCAGTTGGCGCTCGGTTTTGTGCAGCAGCGTTTTCCCCAGCGCCTTGAGGACCACCGGAAACCCCATGGCCGCGGCGGCGCTCACCGCCGCTTCGGGCGAAGCCGCGCCGGCTTCCGAAACCACCGGGATGTCGTAGGCTGCCAGCAGCGTTTTGGCTGCATTCTCCCTCATCGCCGTCTTGAGCGACATGGTCTGAAATCTCCCATATGTCATTGAAGGTAAGGCCGCAAAGGGGTTTACAAATTAAGGATGTCGGCCGGCCGGGCGCATCAGCGCCGAAACAGCCCGGCTATTTTTTTGAGGCGCGCCCGGCTGGTGGCGTCAACCTGCTCGAGAAAGGTGTGGTCGGCTTGCTTCGCCAGATCCGGTCGTTCATGCAGAATGATGCGGGTCGCCATCCTGGCGGCTTCGGCGGTGAGCTCGGCGCAGTGGCTGAAATGCAGGTCGCGGTCATGGCGAAAATCGTGGGACAGAATCCGACAGCAAGTGCCGCCAAAGGTTTCCCGGAACCGGTCGTGAAAGATCCGGGTGCTGCTGCGGACACGGTTGCCGTTGCCAAACCCCGGCCGGCTGCGGCCGAGAAAAAGCCCCAGGGCGAGGACGCCGCCGTTTAGCGCGCCGCACAAGCAGCCACTGCCGCCCAACCCTTCCGGCAGGCCCGAGGCGATCCGGATGGCCAACTCAGGGGAAAGATCCCCTTTCAACCCCTGGTTGATGACGGTCAGGACCGATTCGGTGCACAGCAGTTGGCCGGTGATGAACAGGTTTTTGGCCCGCGCTCCGATCAGGTCGATCAACTTGTCCGGATCTGGGTTCACGGCAGTTCTCTCGCGACGACGGTATTTTTTTGAACCAGCGGCGGTTCTTTAAAGGGCTGACCCCAGAACCTCAGCGGTCGATTTCCCGATGGCGCCGGCACCTGGCTCCTAAACTACCGCCAAGCGTGTCGCTCTGTCAAATCGTTAAAATCGAATCGGCAATTGGGTTCGTGGGATGCGCGTATTTTCCGGGCGGTGGGTTTGAAATTGAACCCCGGGGGGTTATATTAGCCGGTATGCCGTCGATTCAGCGAAGCTGAAACATTCAGGGGGAGGCTGTTTTCCATGCGGGTTGGAGTGGGCTATGATGTTCACCGGCTGGTGGCCGGGCGCAAGCTGGTTCTGGGGGGCGAAACGATTCCTTTTGAAAAGGGACTGTTGGGGCATTCCGATGCCGACGTGCTGACCCACGCGGTCTGCGACGCCCTGCTGGGGGCCGCCGGACTGGGGGATATCGGCCAGCATTTTCCCGATACCGATCCGGCCTACAAGGACATCTGCAGTTTGGAGCTGCTGGAGCGCACCTGCGGCATGCTGAGGCAGCGAAAGCTCGCCATCGGCAACCTCGATGTGACGGTGTTTGCCCAGGCACCCAAACTGGCCCCGTATCGCGACGCCATCTGCCGCAGACTTGCCGGTGTGCTGGGGGTGGCGGCCGACCGGATCAACATCAAGGCCACGACCACCGAGGGGTTGGGCATGATCGGCGCCGGCGACGGGATTGCCGCCATGTGTGTCGCCCTGGTGTGGGAGGCGCCCTGAGCTGTCATGAGCCTTTTTAAATTACACTCCGAATTCGCCCCCAGCGGGGATCAGCCCCAGGCCATCGCGGCCTTGACGGCGGGCATCCGGGCCGGCACAAATCACCAGGTTCTGCTGGGTGTCACCGGATCGGGCAAAACCTTTACGATGGCCAAGGTGGTCGAAGCCATCGAGCGGCCGACCCTCGTCCTGGCGCCCAACAAAACCCTCGCCGCCCAACTCTATCAAGAATTCAAGCTGCTTTTTCCCGAAAACGCGGTCGAGTTTTTTGTCAGCTATTACGACTACTACCAGCCCGAGGCGTATATTCCGGCCAGCGACACCTACATCCAGAAAGACTCCTCCATCAACGAAATGATCGACAAGTTGCGCCACTCGGCCACCCGTTCGGTTCTTTCGCGGCCGGATGTCATCGTGGTGGCCAGCGTCTCCTGCATTTACGGGCTGGGCGCGCCCGAAGACTACCTCGCGATGCGCATCGAGCTGGCCAGCAATGCCGCCCTGGACCGCGACAAGCTCCTGCGGGACCTGGTCGGCATGCACTACGAGCGCAATGACGTGGATTTTCACCGCGGGGTTTTCCGCGTGCGCGGCGACCGGGTCGAGATTTTTCCGGCCTACGAGGAGGAGCGGGCCGTTCGGATCGAATTTTTCGGCGACGAGATCGAAAGCATCGCGGAAATCGACCCCCTGCGCGGCAGCGTGCAAAAACGGCTCAAGACCGTCACCATTTTTCCGGCCAGCCACTATGTCACCGGGCAGCGGACGCTTAAAATGGCGGTAGAAACCATCCAGGCGGAATTAAAACAGCGAATCGACTTTTTCCGGGCCCAGGACCAACTGCTCGAAGCCCAGCGGATCGAGGAACGGACCGATTTCGATCTGGAAATGATGCAGGAGCTCGGCTACTGCAACGGGATCGAGAATTACTCGCGGCACCTGACCGGGCGCGCCCCCGGCCAGCCGCCGCCGACCCTGCTGGATTATTTCCCGCCAGATTTCCTGATGTTCATCGACGAAAGCCATATCGCCGTGCCCCAGCTCAACGGCATGTACCGGGGCGACCGCTCCCGCAAACAAACTTTGGTGAGCTTCGGCTTCCGGCTGCCGTCGGCCCTGGACAACCGGCCGCTTCGTTTCGACGAATTTTCGGCCCGGGTGGCTCAGGTGGTCTACGTGTCCGCGACGCCTGCGGATTACGAGATGGAAAAAAGCGGGGATGCCGTCGTCGAGCAGATCGTGCGGCCCACCGGGCTGATGGACCCGGAAATCGACGTTCGCAGCGCCAAAAACCAGGTGGACGACCTCTACGGGGAAATCCTGGAGCGCGTCCAGTGCGGGGAGCGGGTTCTGGTGACGACCCTGACCAAGCGGATGGCCGAAGACCTGACCGATTACTACGGTGACCTGGGCATCCGGGTGCGCTACCTGCACGCCGACATCAACACCCTGGAGCGCATGGAAATCATCCGGGATCTGCGGCTGGGGCGTTTTGACGTGCTGGTCGGGATCAACCTGCTGCGCGAGGGGCTCGATCTTCCCGAGGTGTCGCTGGTGGCCATTCTGGACGCGGACAAGGAGGGGTTTCTGCGTTCGGCGCGTTCGCTGATCCAGACCTGTGGTCGTGCGGCCCGCAACGTCCACGGCCGGGTCATCATGTATGCCGACGGGGTGACCCCCTCCATGCGCCATGCCATCGACGAAACCCGTCGGCGGCGCAGGATTCAGGCGGGTTACAACCGCCGCCACCACATTACGCCCACCACCATCCGCAAAGAGATCAGCGCGGTTTTCGAATCGCTCGGCGCGTCGGACGCCGTCACGCCGGACACCGTGGCGGAGCCGCTGGCCGAATTTGAAACCGAGGCGGATCTGGAAGAGCGGATCCGGCGCCTCGAGCACGAGATGCAGGCCGCGGCCCGCAACCTGGATTTCGAGAAGGCCGCCGGTTTGCGCGATCGGGTCAAGGCCCTGCGCAACCTGCAGGTCTTCGATCTCTGATTTGCCAGGGAGTCGGCGCCGCGCGGCGGCGCCCGAAAAATCGCATGAAGGCAGACATCCAGGTGGACATCCAGGCGGCGCTGCAGCAAAAGCTGGCGCGGGCCCCCGTTGACCCGGGGGTATACCTCATGAAAGACCCCGAGGGCGCGGTGATCTATGTCGGCAAGGCCCGCAATCTGAAAAAGCGGCTTGGGGCCTATTTCACCCGCGGGGTGCAGCCCGACCTGAAAACCGGGGTGCTGGTCAGCAAAATCGCCGCTTTCGACACCATTGTGACCCGCACCGAAAAGGAAGCCCTGATCCTTGAATCAAACCTGATCAAGCGCTATCGGCCGCGCTACAACGTCATCCTCAAAGACGACAAACGCTATCCGGCCCTGCGCCTGAACGTCGACCATCCCTATCCGACCCTCGGCATCGTGCGCAAGATCCGCAAGGACAACGCTCTTTATTTCGGCCCCTTCGCCTCGGCCGGCGCCGTCCGCCAGACCCTGAAGATCGTCAACAAAACCTTCAAGCTGCGAAAGTGTACGGACCGCGAGTTCAAAACCCGCACCCGCCCCTGCCTGAACTGCCAGATGCAGGGCTGCCTGGCCCCCTGCTGCCGGGATGTCGACCGGGCGGCCTACGATGAAATGGTCAGCGAGGTGATTCTGTTTCTCAAGGGCCGCGCGCCGGACCTGGTCCGCAAAGTCCGGCAGGACATGCTGGCCGCCGCGCAAGCCGAGGAATTCGAGCGCGCCGCGCAGTTGCGGGACAAAATGTTCGCCCTCGAGAAAACCATTGAGCGCCAGATCGCCGTCACCACCGATCTCAAGGATCGCGACGTCATTGTCGCCGCCCGCGGCGAGGGCTTGTCGCTGGTGACCCTGCTCAGCGTGCGGGGGGGATTTCTGCAGGGGTCGCGGCATTTTGTTTTTGCCGACGCCATCGCCACCGAGGCCGAGCTGATCCGCGCCTTCATCGGCCAGTACTACGAGGATGCGCCGCATGTCCCGGGTGAGCTGCTGGTCCCTGAAATGCCGGAAGACAGCGATCTTCTGGCGGACTGGCTGCACTCCCGCCGTGGTCGGCGGGTCAGGATTCTGCGGCCGCTGCGGGGCGAAAAAGCCCGCTTGATCGAACTGGCCCGGCAAAACGCCGACAAAGAGCTCCAGGAGCGCGTGGCGGTCTCGGCCTCGGAGCGCTCGCTGCTGGAGGGCTTGCAGCGCCGACTGCGGCTGAAGCGGCTGCCGCGGCGGATCGAATGTTTTGACAACTCCAATATCGGTGGCACCGCAGCCGTGGCCGGGATGGTGGTCTTCGAGGACGCCAAAGCCGCCAGAGAGGCCTATCGCAAGTTCCGCATCCAGGCCGCCGGCCAGCAAAACGACTATGCCTACATGGCCGAGGTGCTGGCACGCCGCTTGCGGGAAGACGGGCGCGAGGCGCCCCTGCCGGATCTCCTGATGGTGGATGGCGGCAAGGGGCAGCTGAACATTGCGCTTGAGGTGATTCGGGGCCTGGGGCTTGAAAACGCCTTTGATGTGATCGGGATCGCCAAGAAGGATGAAACGCGGGGTGAAACCGCCGACAAGATCTTTCAGCCGGGGCGGGCCAACCCGGTCAACTGGGGGCGCGAAGGGCGGCTGCTGCTTTTTCTGCAAAGCATCCGGGACGAGGCCCACCGCTTTGCCATCACCTATCATCGCCGCGAGCGCAACCGGAATGCGCTTGAATCGGCCCTGGACGCGGTGCCCGGTGTCGGCAGTCAGCGAAAGAGAATGCTGCTGAAGCACTTTGGCGGCGTTAAAAACATGCGGGCAGCGAGCCTGCAAGAACTGGCGTCGCTGCCTGGCATGACTCTAAAAACGGCCGAAGCCCTGCAGCAGGCCCTCGGCGAAACGAGCGGGTAAGGCCCGGGCCCCGGACGCAACGCCCGGGGCGGCAGATATCAGGATAGTTTTTTCAAAACGGCCTTGAGTTCCTGAACCGCGTCGGCGGATTTCTGCAGGGCGGTCTTTTCCTCCGACGTCAGCGTGATCTCGATGATTTCTTCCACGCCCCCCGCCCCGAGCTTCACCGGCACCCCGATGAAAAGGTCCTTAAAGCCGTATTCGCCTTCCAGATAGGCGGCACAGGGCAGGATTTTCTTCTTGTCCTTGAGGATCGCCTCGGCCATCTCGACGGCGGCGGAGGCCGGTGCATAATAGGCACTGCCGGTTTTCAGCAGACCGACGATCTCGGCGCCGCCGTTGGCGGTGCGTTTGACCAGGGCGTCGATGCGCTCCTTGCTCATCAGCTCGGTGATGGGGATCCCGGCGACCGTGGAGTAGCGCGGCAGGGGGACCATCGTGTCGCCGTGACCGCCCAGCACGAAGGCATGGGTGTTTTCCACCGAGACGTTCAACTCCATGCTGATGAAGGCCCGGAAACGGGCGGAATCCAGAACGCCGGCCATGCCCAGAACCCTGTTTTTGGGGAACCCGCTGGCCTCGTAAGCCACGTGGCACATGGCATCCAGAGGGTTGCTGACGATGATCAGAACCGCTTCGGGGGACAGTTTGGCCACCTCCCGGGTGACGGATTTCATGATGCCGGCATTGGTGCTGATCAGGTCGTCCCGGCTCATGCCCGGTTTGCGGGGAATGCCGGCCGTAATGATGATGATGTCGGACCCTTTGGAGGGCTCGTAGCTGTTTGATCCCGTCAGGTGGGCATCGTGTTTTTCGATGGGGGCGGCCTCGGTCAAGTCCAGCGCCTTGCCCTGGGGCACGCCTTCGATAATATCGATCAGTACCACATCGCACAACTCTTTCTCAGCCAGACGCTGGGCCGCGGTTGCGCCAACATTGCCTGCTCCGACGACGGTCACCTTCTTGTCCATAGCATTCTCCTCGGTTTCTGGGTTAAAAACGGCTCGACACCCGGTGGGTGATGGGAAGATAAAAAAATACTGATACCACACTGACCGCCGTTGTCAACCTGTTCGACAGCCGCTTGCCGGCATTTAAACCCATTGAATCTATTAAATTATTTTTAATAAAGGCGGGCCCTGGGGCGGACGGCGGGCGCCGTCAGCGCTGGCCGCCGGGGGTCTGCTCGACGGCAAATTTCCCCCTGAAGCCCCCCGGAACCGGTTCGTGCGATTTATTGCGCCCGCGCCGGTCCCTGACGGATTAATGCTTAAGTTTTAAACTACATAAAACGATCTAAACACTGTACTTGTGCCGCTGTACTTGTGCCGGCTCTCCTGTAAAAAAAATCGATTTATAGTCGAAAGTTGTTTTTTGACCTGTCAAGCATCCGGAAAAACAGAAAAATTTTGTGCTGGCGGCAAGCGCCGGTCGCTATTGGTGCGGCAGTGAGGGTGTAAATGAGCGTAAAAAGTCAGATCGAATTATTGCTGCGTGAAGCGGAAATTTACCGGTCTCAGGGGCTGCTGATCGAGGCCAAGGGTAAATATAATGATGCCATCGACCGAATCGGCAAACTTGATCAGGCTAAAAACAAAGAGGAGCTTATCCAGGCGATTTCCCGCAAGATCAAATCTCTGACCATCAGCTACCACCAGATCGAAAGGGCCCAGGAAGCACCCCAGATGCCGCCCAAGGTGCAGGATCTCGTCAAGAACCTCTTTTCCTTTTCCCACGACAAAAACGAGGACAAGGCTGCATTGGAGGGTGCGATTACCCTTGCCAAATTCGGGCAGTATGACCGGGCGCTGGAAGAGTTCAACGAACTGACCAAAAGAGATTCTCTGCGCGTCGTTGCCTGCAAAAACATTCTCAGGTGTTGTTTTTCGGTATATTCGCCCGAAGAGGCGGTTCAACGGTTTAGGAAATGGCTCAAGGATGATCTATACACCACGGAGCAGCTCCAGAAAATAAGGCTGTTCCTGGAAGACCTGCTGGACAAGAAGGGCGTCGAGATTCAGCTGCCCATGGTGCCGGACGCCGACGATGGCATGATCGACGAAAATCGGGTAGACGAGGACCTCATCGACATCAGTTCCATCGGCATCACCTTCGAGAGCGGGCCGCAAAAGGGGCAGATGGTGGAAATGGAGGTCAGCTTCCAGTCCGGCAACACGATCAGCCTGATCGTCTCGAGTAAAGACCGGGAGTTGATCGAAAACCTCAAGGTGGGGTTCCGATTGAACGACGTTCAGTTCTTTTCTCCGATTGCCATTTTCCAGGGATCCGGAATCGTTTCGGCCAAAACCAAAATCAATTCCGGCCCCAAGCGCGGCGACTACAGTCTGGATATCAAAATTGTCAGCACCTGAATCCGTGGCAGTCTATTAAAAGGGGATCGACAAAACCCTACGTGTCTTTTGGTGTGGAGCGCAACTACATGGCTATTTTCAATCTGAAAAAAAGAGTAATCGAATGCAAAATCGTTTATTATGGGCCGGGCCGATGCGGCAAAACCACCAACCTTGAGTATATCTTCAAGACCTACAAACAACAGATCAAAGGCGAGATGGTTTCCATCAACACCGAAGGCGACCGGACCTTGTTTTTCGATTTTCTGCCGATCGGCCTGGGCAAGATCAAGGGCTGCGATGTCAGGGTTCAACTCTACACCGTTCCGGGGCAGGTTCAGTACAGCTCGACCCGCAAACTGGTGCTCCGCGGCGTCGACGGCGTCGTATTCGTTGCCGACTCCTTGAAAGTCCGGCGTGAAAAAAACATGGAGTCGCTGCAGGATCTGCAGAAAAACCTGAAGGAATACGGCAGCAGCGTATTCAAAACCCCCCTGGTGATGCAGTTCAACAAACGTGATCTGGCCGCCCAGGGAATCCCGCTGATGCCCGTTGAGCAGATGGCGCGTGATCTCAACCGCCAGCTGAAAGTGCCGTACTTTGAAACCAGTGCATTTCTTGGCGAAGGAGTTGCCCAAACCCTGAAAGAATGTATGAAACTGACCCTGCAGTCGCTCCAAAAGCAGGTTCAATGGGCTCAGTGATTTTTTTTCGGCGGCCTCAAACCCCCTGATTTGGACTTTTGCTAGGTCATCGATACCCGCTTATGGAAAAACAAGCCGCCCTTGCCGGAAAACTGAATTTCATCCATCTGGGGGATCTGCTGCAGCTGCTGGGATCCAACGGCAGTACGGGGCGGCTGGAGGTCACCAGTCGATACGTTCCGAACCCTGCCACGGTTTTTATCCAAAACGGAAACCCGGTTGACGCCTGCACCGCGGAACTGACGGGGTTGCCGGCCCTTTTTGCGCTCTTTGGCTGGACCGAGGCCGCTTTCGCATTTTTCCCCGAGTTGCACCAGCGCCGGCGGGAGATCCAGTGCAGCCGGATGGAGATCATCCTGGACGGGCTGCGGATGATGGATGACGGCAAGATTCCCAAGGTGGGGCCGGTGTCGTTCATCCCCGGTGCCCGGCCGGAGGACGGCAAGCGGGACGTGCCCCTGATCAAAGGCCCCCTGGTGGATTACATGTACGTGGTGGATGAGGAAAACTTCGCCCGCGGGGAGCCCATCGCGGTCGAGGGCAGCCACGGGAACTGGCTGTGGGTGGTTCTGGAGGGGGTTGTCGATGTGATCAAAGAGACCTCCCAAGGACCGGTAACCCTCCTTAAAATCGGCGATGGCGGGTTTCTCGGCAGCCTGGAGTCCTTTTTCAGACAGGGCAAATCGCGTCGTGCGACGGTCATCGCCGCATCCGATGTCCAACTGGGGGTGCTCGACGCCCAGCGGCTTTCAAACGAATATGCGTTGATGAGCATCAATTTTCGCGAACTGGTTCTCAGTCTGGACAGCCGGCTGAAAAAAGTCTCGATCAGGGCGGCGGCAGCCTTCCAGGCGCCGGACGAAATGACAGAGGGCCTCGGCGACCTGAAGCCTCTGATCCCGCAGGGCAGCGCCGACGGCCGGGTTTTCTGCATCGAAAGAGGGGAAGCGCTGGTGTGCCGGGAAACCCCAGCGGGTTTTATCAAACTCGCGCGCCTGGATCCCGGGGAGATTATCGGCTCTCTGCCATTTCTGAACGCGGGTCACGAGCCCCGTTCGGCCGGGGTTTTCGGCAGCCCGAACATTGAGCTTCGCGAGCTGGACCCCATCCGCCTGGCCGATGAATTTGACCGTCTTTCCACGACCATGCGCAACATTCTGGACAACATCGCCACCTCAATTTCCGTGACCACCATGTTAACCTGCGACTGGAACTGCAGGGTCAAGCAGGAGGAGCCAATCAGTGAGCAACCGTGATATCGAAGAAAGAAGAAAACACCAGCGCAGCGACGCCCAGAGCCTGCTCTACTATATTTGCCTCGACGAGGACTGTGAGAATGTCCGGCAGGGAATGGGAAAAACCCTGAACGTCTCGCTGGATGGCATTTTGCTCGAAACGCATGTTGCCATCGAACCAAATCATATGGTATCTCTGACCATTGGGTTGGAGGACCAGACAGTTGATATCGGCGGGAGCGTGGTCCATACTGTACAAGGCGAAAACGGGATGTTCCATACCGGGATCGAATTTCGGAAGCTTGACGCCGAGGCCCGGGAGGCTCTCGAAACATTCATTGCCGCCTTTGAAAAAAACCGAAACCACTGAGCGCGGCGCAGCCAAAAAGGTGGGTGGCGACAGATGCAACAGCCTGTATATGAGACAAATTTCCCGGAGTTGAACCTGATCAAAAGAGGCAAGGTGCGCGACCTCTACGACATGGGCGACACCCTGCTGATGGTGGCCACCGACCGGATTTCGGCTTTTGACGTCATCATGCCGGATCCGGTTCCCGGCAAGGGCGTGGTGCTGACCCAAATATCACTCTTCTGGTTTGATGTCATGAAATCGCTGGTGCCCCATCATGTGATCACCAGCGACGTCGACAGCTTCCCGGCGATCTGCAGGCCCTATGCCGACACGCTGCGGGGGCGGAGCCTGCTGGTCAGAAAAACCCGGCCCCTGCCGGTCGAGTGCGTGGTCCGTGGGTTTATTTCCGGTTCGGGCTGGAAGGATTACCAGCGCAGCGGCACGGTCTGCGGCATCCAGCTGCCACGAGGCTTGAAAGAGTCCGAACGTCTGCCGCAGCCCATTTTTACGCCCTCCACCAAGGCCGAACTGGGCGCGCACGACATGAACATCAGTTTTGACGAGATGGTCGCGCAGATCGGTACCGCGCAGGCTGAAAAGGCCCGCGAGCTCAGCCTGGCGATTTACCGCAAGGGGGTCGCGCTGGCCGACCGCAAGGGCATCATCATCGCCGACACCAAGTTTGAGTTCGGGTTGGCGGATGACGAGATGATCCTGATCGACGAAGTTTTGACCCCCGACTCTTCCCGCTTCTGGCCCAAAGACAGCTACGTCCCCGGCGGCGCTCAGAAAAGTTTTGACAAGCAGTACCTGCGCGACTACCTGCACACACTCGATTGGAAAAAGGAGCCCCCGGGCCCCCAGCTGCCCCCGGAAGTGATTGAAAACACCCGCGTCAGGTATCTCGAAGCCCTCAAACGACTTGCCGGCAAGTAATTGAAGCCATCGGTCGCAGATCCTGTCGCCTTCATGCCGGTCAGCGGGGTGGGGTGCGAGCGGATCGACACGACGGACAGCACCTTCCGCATCACGACCGCGGACGGCATCGACGCCCTGTGTCTGTCGATCCGCACGGTGGGCTTGCTGACCCCGCCGATTCTGCAGTCAGCCGGCGGCGGGTATCGCGTGGTCAGCGGTTTCCGGCGCATCGCCGCCTGTCGCCGCCTGGGCCGGGCGGAGATCCCGGCGCGGCTGCTGGGGCCGGAGACCCCCCGGCTGCTCAGCGCGCGCCTGGCGATCGCCGACAACACCGGGCAGCGCGCCCTCAACCTGATCGAACAGTCGCGCGCAATTCGCCTGATGGCATCGGTTTTGCCGGCGGACGGCAACCTGGGGCAAGCTTTGGGCAGCGTGGGGCTTGCGCCAAATTCGGCGCTGACCCAAAAAATAGGCCTTCTGGCCGGTTTGCCGGCCGTGATTCAGGAAGGGGTGCTGGCCGAAACCCTCTCGCTGGCCATGGCGCTGGAGCTGGGCGGGATGCCGGCCGAGGAGGGCGTGCTGCTGGCGCAATTGTTTGACCAACTGAAGCCGAGCCTCAACAAGCAGCGCGAGATCTCAACCCTGGCTACCGAAATTGCGCTCCGCGACGGGCTCGATCTGGTCGCGCTGTTTTCCTCGGAACCCCTGGCCGGCATTCGCAGCGACCCGCAGATGGACCGCAACCGCAAAATCCGGGAGATCCGGATTTTACTCTACCAAAAACGATATCCGGAGCTGAGCCGCTTCGAGGGCCGGGTCGCCGAGGCGCTTCGTGATCTCAAACTCGGACCCGGTCTGAGTCTAACCCCCCCCCGGCATTTTGAAGCCCCCACCTGGAGTGTAACCCTCGCCTTCGACAGCAAGGCGGCGCTGCGTGAAGGCCATCTCGCCCTGGTGCAGCTGATCGACGATCCCGCCCTTGAGCGCATCCTGAAAAAGATCGACGTCTGACCAGCGCCAGGATGCCGGGCGCTGCGCCAAAAAGGTGAATCCGCCGGCTCTGCGCCCGGGCGGACGAGCCCCAAAAGGGCGCGCTGCCGCGGCGTTGTTTTTTCGGCGCGACTCTAATGCGAAAGAAATGGCGACATGATCAGTTCGATGAACACATAGGCCAGGAACCCCACCACGAGGATCAAAGCGGCGCAGACATACCAGTTGCTCAGACGGTTGGCGCGTTGGTCTTTTGAGTTGTAAAACACCGGTTGCATGCACTGGCTGCACCAGGTCTTGTTTTTGTCGGAAACAAAGGTGTGGCCGCAGCTGCAGCGTAGCTCCTTGGGGGACAGGCTCATGACGATGCACTCCTGTTGTTGTCGGGCCCGCTGGGGGCGGGGTCGCTTTGGGGATTTCTGGCCTTGAAATACGCCGCCGCCTCCTTTTGGAACAAGAAGTAGGTTGAAACGCTGAACAGTGCCACGATGACGCCGGCCAGCAGACTGAAGTAGGGTTTGGCGCCAAACAGCAAGGCCAGCACGAAAAGATAAACCACCACGATGACGATGTTGCCCACCAGGCACAGCACCCGTGCCCAATTTTTGACCTTAAGCAGAAAATAAAAGCACAAAAACCCCAGCATCGCCTGCTGAATCAGCAGCTTCATGGGTATTTCCTCGGCCTGGGTCGAGAAGAAAATGTAGAAAAAAAAGTAATTGCAGAACCAGCCGCCCATCAGAAACAGGAAACCGTTCTTGACACTGGGGGGAAACGCCTTGAACTCCGCCATGAATTCCCGCATGCCCACTTCCTTTCCTGCGGCCCTTGAATCAGCGCCCGCTTTTTGATGCCCGCTACAAACGGTTCCTCTGTATGAGTCCTGCGCCGGCCCCATTCCGGTGGCGCGCCGCCTCCGCCCTGGGCGGCAGGGGACCTGCCGCCTGCCTCGGTTTGGCGTTGCCGTCATTATACACAATTTCAAAATTAAAAAAATATATTAAAAATTAAAAAATGAATATTTTTCGCTTGACCAAACTAAAAATACAATTTATTAGAATCCTAAACAAATAAATTCCATTCATTATCGCCATGGGCATACAGGAGCGCAAAGAGCGAGAGCGGGAGCGGCGGCGACAACAGATCATGGTTGCCGCCAAGCGTGTTTTCTCCGACAAAGGCTTCACCAAGGCCACCATGGAAGACATCGCCAAAGAAGCTGAACTCAGCCCCGGCACCCTCTACCTCTATTTCAAGAACAAGGATGAA